>DASUDA010000116.1:0-18302 GCA_036275835.1 bacterium
CGCGAGCGCGAATGTCGGGATCGAGCGTCATCACGACCAGTCCCTCGACATCCGCCGCCGCCCGCAGGGTCACGCACACGCCCCGGAGCAGAGTGAGGCTCAGGGCAGCCCGCGTGCGCGGATCGAGGACGGCGGCGAGCCTCCCCTTGGCCAGGGCGAGCGGCTTTTGAGGGACGATCACCCGCGCCTTCACGACCCGTTCGGGGACACGTGGGCGCCCCGCGCCGCGGCGATCCCGAGCACCTCGCGCGCCAGGCGGCGCCGGGCGGCGACATCGGCCATGATAGTGTCAAGGCACTCCACGCACAGAGGGCGGTCGCTGGAGCCGGCGGCCGCGACGGCGGCAGCGGCCGGCTGGTCGCGGGTGTCGAGGATGAACACGTCCAGAAAATCGCGGTAGAGGCGGACCACGGCGGCGGGATCCGCAGACATACCGAGGCCCTCCAGCATCTCCACCGTTGGTCCCTTGAGCGCCCGGCCCGCCACGAGCGGGGTCACGGCCAGCCGCAGTGCCCGGCTCCGCGCGAGGGCATCGCGCATCCCCCGTAGCGCCAGGATGGGGCCGATGCTGACGAGAGGGTTGCTTGGCGCCACGATGATCAGGCGGGCGGCAGAGACAGCGTCCAGGACCTCGCGCGAAGGCCGCGCCTGCTCGATTCCCTCAAACTCAATGCCGTCCACCCGGTCGGCGGCGCCGCGGGCCACGAAGTACTCCTGGAACGGCATCCGGCCGGCCGGCGTCTCCACGATCGTCGCCACAGGTTCGTCGCACATCGGGAGCACCCGCGCGGCCACGCCCAGCGCATCGCCGAGGGCCCGGGTGACGGCCGTGAGGCGCTGCCCCGACCGCAGCCATGCGGTGCGCGCGACGTGGGTCGCCAGGTCCCGGTCTCCGACCCGAAACCAGGTCGGCAACCTGTACCTACCGAGCATGTCGAGCGCCGCCCAGGTATCACCGTGCACCCCCCACCCCCGGTCGGGGCTCGCGATACCCGCCAGAGTGTACAGGACGGTGTCCACGTCCGGGCAGATGTGGAGCCCCCAGAGATCCCAGTCGTCGGCGGTATTCACGATCACGGTGAGCGCGGACGGATCGGGGAGGACCGCGGCAAGACCGTCGACAAGCTTGGCCCCGCCCACCCCGCCGCAGAGAACCGTAATCACGGCCGGTTCGCGGACCCGCGGCCTTACCGGAGCGTCACTATGCTCTCCAGCGGCTTCCGCGGAGGAACGGGTGGGGTATGCGCTGGGTAGCCGATCGTGAGAAGCGCCTGGGGGACAAACGTCCGCGGAAGGCCGAGTGTGCGACGGACGACACCAGGGCAGAAAAGAGGAGCGCAGCACCAGCACGCCCCCAGACCGTGGGCGGTGGCGGCGAGGAGCAGGTTTTCGATCGCGGCCGCCGCGCTTTGCACCGCCATCGTCTCTTCGGCCGCCCGCCGGATACGATCGGGGTACCGATCCATGTCCTCCATCGTGTAGCCGACCAGAATCAGAACCGGGGCCTCGCCGAACCGGCGCAGCGAGAAGCGCAGTTCCACGCGAATCGCGGCCTCCGGCGCACTATCCCGCTGCAGGTCGCGCTGCCACCGCTGCGCCATCCGGTCGGCCAACCGGTGCTTCGCCTCCGCGGAGGAGATCACCACGAAGCGGGTAGGCTGGGCGTTGTGCGCGGAGGGAGCCGTGCGGGCAGCCTGAAGGAGCTCCTGCACGACCTCCGGGGAGACAGGCTGAGACGTATAGAATCGGACCGTCCGCCGGGCATCCAGCACACTGGCCCCATGCGGCATGACCTCGTCCATCGCCTTTTGAGTGGTGGGAAAGGACTCAGGCATATCGTGGGGGGAAGGTTCGCGCTCGCTCGGGGCCCCCCTCCCTCGAGCAGCGACCCGAGGCCGGTCGCGTGCTAGTTGGCTTTGAGGTAGCCGTTCTCCCGGCCGTACCGGGAGAGGGCCTTGCGCATCGCCCTCCGGCCCCGGAAGAGCCGGCTCATCACCGTGCCCCGAGGGATTTCCAGAATGTCGGCGATCTCCTGATACGAGAATCCCTCAAGGTCGGCGAGGATGAGGGAGGCGCGGAACACCTCAGGAAGGTCCATGAGCGCCTGCCGGACCTCCCCATCCATGACCCCCGCGAGGACGACCGACTCGGGGGTTTCATTCACGACGAACGCGGGATCCTGCCCCTCGATCTCGTCCACCGTCTGCACGGACCGGGTGGACGCGCGGTACAGATCGATGCGCGCGTTGTGCAGGATGCGGAACAGCCATGCCTTGGGATTAGTTCCCGGGCGGTACGTATGTAGGGACCGCCAGGCCCGCAGGTACGTTTCCTGCACGAGGTCCTCCGCGTCCTGGGGCCGGCCCGTCAGGCGAAGCGCCGTCCGGTACAGGGCATCCAGGTGCGCGGTCATCATTTCCTCGAAGAGCGCCGCCTCTGGTGAGGCGGGTCGTTCCGTGACGGCGGGCAGCGCAGCCACCGACCTGTCGGCGCGCGCCGGAAAGAGCGGCCCGGTTCCCGTCAGCGTTCTGCGCGCGGACTCCGGCACGATTCTCACCTGCTTTCCAGTAATGTCAGCATCGCCTGAGCACCGGCCGCGATCGGCTCCTCGCGACCGTGAGTCTTCGTCAGCAGCGCCGCTCCCTCGATCTGGCTGACGAGGGCCGTTGCCAGCCGGCGGGCGCTGACATCAGCGCGGAACTCTCCGCGGGCCACGCCGTCCCGAACGCACCGTTCCACGGCCTGCTCCCACCGCCGGAAGAACGCGCTGAGCCGGCTTCGGAACTCGGGGTGAGTCCCGCACAACTCGGCCGCCAGGTTTCCAAACGGGCACCCGTTCCGATAGGCCTCCGCGCGGAGCCTCTCCGTCATGACGCGAAATAACCGCTCGAGCCTCCTCCGGGCCGGCAGATCCCTCTTCTCCAGGACGCCCCGGATCACGTCCGTGTCGAACCTCTGTACTTGCCGCGCGAGCACCGCGAACCCCAGGTCCTCTTTACTGCGAAAGTGGTAATAAAAGTTGCTCCGGCAGACGCCGCTCTCGTCCAAGATCTCATCGAGCGACGTAGGCCGGAAGCCTCGCCGGTGAAATAGCCCGGAGGCGGCCTGGAGAATCTTGTCCCGATTTCGCTGGTCGCGGGCCATGGGCAATCTAGGACCAACCTGTCCTAATTTTGACGCATCGCCGCTCTCGTGTCAAGGGAGCCTGCCGCCGCTGCCTCGGCCATGGGCGGAGGGGATCTCCGAGAGGCACCGCTCCGGCCATGGAGAACCCACCCCTATGCGTACCCGGACGGCACGCAGAGCCTTTGCGCGGGCCGCCCCTACGGCACGTGGGTCTTGCCGGCGAGGAGAGCCGCGACCGCCGCCTGCCAGGACGCGGGGTCTATCTGCTCGCCCGGAAATTTTCCGCGGATCCGGCCATCGGCGCTGATGAAGAACGTCTCGGGCACGCCGGTCGTCCCAAACTGCCGGGCCACCGTGCCATCGGGATCTCGCACATTGGGGTAGGTGATCCTGTATTCCGCGAGAAACGCGCGGCCCGGCGCCTCCAGATCCCGAGTATCGACGCCCAACACGATCAATCCCCGGCCGCTGAATTGCTTCCAGATTCCTTCCAGCAGCGGGGCTTCCTCACGACAAGGAACACACCAGGACGCCCAAAAGTTCAGAATGACGGGGTGTCCCCGCAGGCCGGCCAGAGCCACCGGCGGTCCGCTCAAGGCCGGCAGGGTCACGGGGGGCGCCGGGGGGGTATCGCCGCGCGCCAGCGCCACGCTCACCGCGAGGTCCCGTTGGTGGTGCGCGGTGCCGGCGGCGAAGAGGCCCACCAGCAGGATCACGGGCAGGAGCAGCCCGGCCCAGGCTATCCATCGGTTGAGCGGAGAGGACGTCATCCTCGTTACCGCTGCGGGCTCGGCGCAAGGCCGAGCGTGTGGACAGCATAGACAAAGAGTCCCGCGTTCCAGGCGAAGGGCACCTCGGCCTGGTAGAAGAAACGGGCCACCGGGGTCCCCGCGGCATCGTAGACCTCGTTCACGGCGTTGCACCGGACATACCATTCGCCGATCCGCGCCAGGTCGGTCAGGGCTCCTGACCGGTCTCCCAGCCGGTCCTTCCCCACTGCGCTGAGCGTCCCGAGCCAGGGCCAGATCATCGTCCGATGGTAATCGGGAATGCCGGCCAGATAATACATAGGAAACACTCTCCACCACGGATACACGGGGTAGCACGTCCGCAGCGGCGTCGCGGTGTCGAGTTGATGCTCGGCGATGTAGGCGAGAATCCGGCGGGCCTGGGCCTCGGTGGCGGCGCCGAAGAAGATGGCGAGGACGTTGCCGTCGGCAGAGAATCCCCCACGTCTGGACCCCCAGATCCAGTCAACAAAGTAGTCTCCGGTCCAGAAGACCTCCTGGAGCCTGGCGTACACCTGGTCCGCGGCGCGCCGCAGGCGCTCGGCGTCCTCCCCAAGCCCGACCACCCGTTTGAGGGTCTCATACGCTCGCAGTCCCGCATAGTAGATGACGTTGATGTTGAAGACTTTGTTGCACTTGAGGATCGAATCCATCCAGTCGGCGAGGAAATAGCTCTCCAGGATCTGATCGCCGTCCCGATCGTGGCGCCTGAGCCAGCCTATCGCCCGGTCCATGCTGGACGTGCACCGCTCGCAGAAGGACGTATCGCCCGTTCGCTCCACATACTCACGGGCCGCGACGAGAAACAGCGCGACCGGATCGATGGGGTTGGAAAATAATCCCCCGGCCCGACCCACAGCCTTGGGACGCATCCGCAATGTGTGGTAAGAGCCGAAGGTATGCCCCACGAACTCGAGTCGGATCGGGAGCACGCCCGAGGGCGGCTGAAAGCGCATAAACGTGTTGAGCTGCGCCGCGGCCTGCTCGCGGTCGCCCAGCGCAAGCGCTCCGAAGAGCGCCCAGAACCCGTCTCGCGCCCAATAGGCGTTGAAGTGCAGGCGGCCGGCGACGATCCCGTCGGGGTTATAGCATGCCCGCAGATCGCGCACCGCGATCTTGTAGGCCCGGCGAATGGTCTCGCTCTGAGCGCTCTGCCGGATGAGGTGAGCGGCTCGCTCGGTGTCAGCCATCGGCGGAATGCCGTCGGGCGTTCAGACGATCCAGCCTCGAACGCCGGCCAGCATGAGAAAGAGAAAGGCGGCGACCTCTGTCAGCGCGGCGAGGACGATAATGGCTGCGATCGTCCGCTGGCTCCACGCGAAGCGAAAGCGGAGCACCACATACGCGGCCACGAAGGCCAGGAAGGCAACGAAGTAGGCAGCGAAGAGCACAACGACAGGCCTCACGGCACCACACTCTTGTTGATCGCCCGCGCGAGTTTCATGGCATGGGCTCCCCTCTCAGGGTACGCCGCGAAAACTCCCGAACCTCCCGCAAGAGGCATTTACATCCGATCATACCGCTTGCTAGTATCGCACCTGGGGGGGATATCTCGGCGACTCGCTGCGACGACCTTGCAAGCGTCACTTGACCTCATCTCCTCGAGTGAGAACGCTTTCCTCGGGATACCCTTTCGGACGATGTGGCGCCGCCATCTTGCGGCATGAGTCAGAGATGCGCCTGAGTGCTCGAGGAGGCGCGCCAGGGTGAGAATGGGATTCTGGCACCGGGTGCTCATCATCACCGCACTCTTTCTTCTCGCCGGCGGAGCGGGGAGCGCGCCGCAGCCACTGCCGGCGGCGACTGTGCCGTCGTGGATGACCGCGGACACGGCCCACAAGCACGTCGCCTTTGTCGTGACCGCTGCTCAGGGCGGGGCTAACGGAACGCTCAATTTCAACGGGTATGCGAACGGGCAGATGACGGTCACCGTCCCAGTGGGATGGCGCGTGCACATCGATTTCGACAACAGCGGAGCGGGCGCGCTGCCGCACAGCCTGGAGGCGATCCGCGCCGGGCGCTCGATGCCGCCGCAGGGGATCACGCCGGCCATTCCCCAAGCGGAGACCAACAACCTGATCGCAGGGACGCCGCCGCAGCAGCGAGACTCGCTTGACTTCGTCGCAGCGCCCGCCGGGAACTATCTGTGGTTTTGTGGCGTGCCGGCCCACGGGACCGAAGGAATGTGGGATCGGTTTAACGTCTCCGCCAGCGCGCACTTGCCGTCCGTCACCGTGAAGTAGATGCCGGTGGACGCGCGTGTGACTACTGTCCGGCGCCCTCGCGCCAAGGAGAGAACCTCCATGGAAACCCGTCTCAAGGCCACACTCGCCTCCCTCGCGTTGGGGGGGCTGTGTGTTGCCCTCGTCGCCTGCACCTCGTCCCGCGGGAGCGCCCGAGACCAAATGACCGCGGCACCGCCGCCGCAAAACGTTATCGTCACCGCGGCGATCCAGCACACAGTGCCCATTTACGAGGAGAGCGTGGCGCAAACGATCGCCCTTCAGACAGTCGCCTTGCGGGCACAGATCGCGGGAACCCTGGAACACGTGTTCTTCAAGGAGGGCACGGAAGTCAAGCGAGGGCAGACGCTCTTCGTCATCGATCAGCGCCCCTACGTGGCGGCGCTCCTGGCCGCGCGGGCTCAGCTCGCCACGGCGAACGCCACCCTTCAGCAGGCGCTCCGGCAGGTGCAGCTGCAGCAGGCGCAGGCGCAGCTGGCCGCGCTTCAGGCGACCCTGGTGAATGCTCAGGTCCAGGTCAAACGGGATGAGTATCTCGTGGCCCAGCAGGCCATCGCGCAGCAGCAGCTGGACAATGATGCGGCGGCGGCCGCGGCGGCGGCAGCCAACGTCGCTGCGCAGCAGGCCGTGGTCCGGAATACCGCCCTGTCCACTCAGATCGGCATTGAGCAGGGAAAGGCCGGCGTCCAGCAAGCCGAGGCCGCGGTCGCCCAAGCCGAACTGAACCTTTCCTACACGACCGTGCCGGCTCCGCTCGATGGCAGCATCAGCCTGCTCAATGTCGACCAGGGCAACCTGGTCGCCGTGAACCAGCAGCTGGCCACCTTGACGTCGATGGATCCGATCATCGCGCAGTTTCCCCTCAGCGAGGTGACCTTTTACAACTTTGCCAAGCAGGCGTCCCCGCGCACCGCCCCCGCCATTGGGAACTGGGGCACCGTCGCCAAGAGCGCGGGGTCCTTCCGGCTGATCGCACCGGACAATAGCCTGTATGCGCACCCGGGCACGTTCCGAGCGGTCAACAACACCGTGAACCCTCAGACGGGGACCATCCTCGCCCAGGCGCTGTTCCCAAACCCTGAGCGGCTCCTGCGGCCCGGGATGTACGCGCGGGTGCGCGTGAAGACGGAAGACCGGCCGAACACGGTGCTCATCCCCCAGGCCGCCGCGCTGGAGGTGCAGGGCGTCAAGACCGTGTTCGTCGTCGGGCAGGACAACACGGTGACCGTGCGGACGATTCAGGACGGAGGGCCGTACGGGTCCTTCTTCATCGTCCTGAGCGGCCTGCAGGCCGGCGAGCGGGTGGTCGTGGAAGGTCTGCAGAAGGTGCGGCCCGGCGCGAAAGTCGCCCCGACGCTGCAGCCGGCCCCGCCGCTCCCGGCGAGTCCGGGCCTGAACTAGGAGCCGAGGACCCGCCGTGCTGAGCCAGTTCTTCATCCACCGCCCAAACTTCGCGATGGCGATCTCTGTGCTGATCGTGCTCATCGGCGCGCTCTCGTACGTCGGGCTGCCGCGGGAGCAGTACCCGAACATCACCCCGCCCACGGTCACCGTCTCGACGACGTATGTCGGCGCGAACGCCCAGGTCGTCGCGCAGAACGTCGCCGTACCGATTGAAGAGGCCGTCAACGGCGTCTCCAACGCGCTCTACATGCAGTCCCGAAGCACCTCCGACGGGCAATACGCGCTGACGGTCACGTTCCAGCTCGGCACCGACCCGGACATCGACGCCGTCGCCGTCCAAAACCGGGTGAGCCAGGCCGCCGGCAACCTTCCGGCAGCCGTGAACAACTTCGGGATTGCCGTGCGCAAGGCGTCCCCCAACTTCCTGATGGGCATCGCGCTCTACTCCCCCCAGGACAGTTACGATTCTATTTTCCTCAGCAATTATGCGCTGCTTCACCTGACCGACCCCGTGCTGCGCGTTCCCGGCATCGGCGATTACTTCATCTTTCCTCAGCAGAGTTATGCGATCCGGGCCTGGCTCCGGCCGGACGCGCTGGCGGCCCTTGGAATGACAGCGGGGGATATCGGCTCGGCCATCCAGGCGCAGAACGTCGTCTCTCCCGCGGGGACGCTCGGGCAGCCTCCGGCCCCACCCGGCACGCAGTTTCAGTACCCAGTCATCGCCCCGGGACAGCTCACCGCTCCGAGCCAGTTCAATCAGATCATCGTGAAGACCCTCTCGGACGGGAGTATCGTCCGTCTCCAGGACGTCGCGCGCACCGAAGTCGGCGCGCAGGACTACGGAACGTATGGCGAGCGGAACGGGCACGTCGCCGCGTTCATTATTCTGCTCCAGAGCCCCGGCTCCAACGCGCTCCGAGCGTCCCAGGCAGTCCGAGCGACCATGAGCGGTCTGGCTCAATCTTTCCCGCCCGGTCTCACCTACGATATCATCTTTGACACCTCGCTCTTTGTGACCAACGCACTCAGGGACGTGGAGAGGACCCTGGGGCTGGCGTTTCTTCTGGTCCTCCTGGTCGTCTTCGTCTTCCTGGGCAAGGCACGGGCCACCCTGATCCCCATGCTCGCGATTCCCGTCTCCCTCATCGGCGCCTTTGCTGCGTTCAATGCGTTCGGCTTCACCATCAACATCCTGACCATGTTCGCGTTGCTCCTGGCGATCGGCCTCGTGGTGGACGATGCCATCGTCGTGGTCGAGGCGGTCGAGCGCCACATCGAGAACGGCCTCGGCCCCGTGGCCGCCGCGGAGGCGGCGATGCGCCAGGTGTCGGGCCCCGTGATCGCGATCGCCCTGTCCCTGGACGCCGTCTTCCTCCCGACCGCGTTCATCGGGGGCATCAGCGGGCAGCTCTACCGTCAGTTCGCGTTGACGCTAGCCGCCTCCGTTACGATCTCGGCCTTCGTCGCGCTTACGCTCACGCCGGCCCTGTGCGCCCTGTTGCTTTCGTCCCAGCTAGCCCCGCGGGGCCCCCTGGCCCCTCTGCTCACGGGCTTCAACACCGCGTTCGAGCGGGCGACCGACGCCTACATCCGGGGAGTGCAGCGCGCGATCCGGGGACGCTGGCTCATGATGGGCGCCCTGGCGGTGATCTTGGTAATCGCCTTTCAACTCCTACGACTCCTGCCGTCGACCTTTGTGCCCCTCGAGGATCAGGGCTTCTTCGTGTCGGCCTTCCGGCTCCCCGACGGGGCGTCGCAGGAACGCGCGCAGGCGGTCGCCGCCAAAGCCACGCAGTTTCTGCTCCACCTCCCCGGCGTTCAAAGGGTAGGGACGGCCGGGGGGTTTGATCTCTTAACCGGGTCGGTGAGGTCCAACGCGTTCACCATGTTCGTCATATTAAGACCGTGGGACGAACGGCGGTCCCCGGAGACGCAGCTGGTCACGATCCTGCAACGCGCCAATTTCGAATTTTTCAGCTACCCGGAGGCCATCGGCTTCGCGTTTGCACTGCCGGCGCTTCCGGGGGTGGGAAACGTCAACGGCTTCCAATTCATGGTCGAGGACCGGAACGGCACGGGGCAGGCCGACGCGTTAGCCCGAGCCGCGCAGGCGATCATCGCCGCCGCCGGCCAGCGCCGGGAAGTGACCGCGCTGTCGACGGGGTTCAGTACAACGGTCCCCCAATTTAATGTCGCGGTGAACCGGGACAAGGCCGGAACTCTCGGCGTTCCTGTCGACAGCATCCTCCAGAACCTGGCGGCATATTTGGGGGGGCTCCAGGTGAACAACGTCACCCTCTTCGGCCGGGTCTACAAGACGATGATCCAGGCGGAACCCCCGTTCCGGATCACGCCGGCGAACGTCGGCGGGATCTACGTCCGCAGTACGAGCGGCGCCATGGTGCAATTGAACACGCTTGTGACGGTTAGCCCAACCACGGGGCCGACGCTGATCTCCCGGTACAATGGATATTACGCGGCCGAGGTGGACGGGCAGGCCCCGTTGGGCGCCAGCTCGGGCCAGGCCATCGCCGCGATGGAGGCCGTGGCCAAGACAGCGCTCCCGTCCGGGTATGGGTACGAGTGGACGGGGCTGGCACTCCAGGAGAAGGAGGCCAGCGGGGCGCAGACCCTAGCTTTCGCGCTCTCCCTCGTGCTGGTGTTTCTCCTCCTCGTCGCCTTGTACGAGAGCTGGACCATTCCCCTGAGCGTGCTCCTCGGGGTCCCGCTGGCAGCGTTCGGCTCCCTGCTGGCCGTTTATCTCCGCCACACCTGGCTCAACGATGTCCAGAGCGACGTGTACGTGCAGATCGGCCTGGTGACGCTTATCGGTCTGGCCGCCAAGAACGCGATCCTGATCGTAGAGTTCGCCAAGGACAAACACGAGCAAGAGGGGATCCCGGTCGTCGACGCCGCCCTGGCAGGGGCCCGGCTCCGCCTCCGCCCGATCCTCATGACCTCGTTGGCGTTCATCTTCGGGACGATGCCGCTCGTGTTTGCCTCGGGAGCCGGCGCGAATTCCCGCCACTCTCTGGGCACCGGAGTCGTCGGCGGCATGACCATGGCGACCGCCCTCGGCATATTCTTCATTCCCGTCCTCTACGTGCTCGTGTCGGGACGGGGGAAACGCCGCTCGGCAGAGCGTACTCTCAGTTGATCCCCGACGGACCGCCGTCGCTCGTGGGGAGAGCCTCGGCTATATGCTGCATCAGGTCCTCATTATCTTGCACACCGTATGTGCGGTCTTCTCCTTCGGGTGTGGCTATCTTGCCGTTCTCTTGCGCATGACACAGGAGTCTAGGCGAAGGTGGTTGAGCTACTACCTCATTATGCTCACCGGAATGATCGTCTTCCTGGCAGGGGCGATTGGTGCCCACCTGACCCAACCCGCTGCGACGCAACGTGTGATTTTTTCGGGACTCTTCGTCTTGAGTCTCTACATGCTGTTTCGCACCGCGCAGGCGCGCAGACGAAAGGAGGTGATGGTGAACCAGTTCGGAGGGTGACTCTGCTGTGGGGGAGGCGAGCGCATGATTGTCACGCGCATCGGTGTAGGCGCTCTTGTAGCGGCGCTTATCGTGGGGGTGATGATTCCCGGCACGTCCTCGCAACAGATGCCGCAAAGCCGGAATCTCGTGATCGAGCACGACGTTGCCATCGCGATGGGGACGGCAGAGCCCCAGCCACACGAACAGGAGATCTCCGGTGGTGTGATGGACGCAGTCTTTCACGCCAGGGGCCTCGAGGGCGGCGGCGGCCCGACTCTCGCCCAGGCTTTGACGCCACCACCGGCAGTGACACGGCGGACCAACGGATGTGCCAACGTCTTTGCCGGACGGTTCACCAACGTCCGAGTCAACCAGGATTGCTCCCTCCGCCGGCAGGCGGAGGAACAAATCGTCATTGACCCGACCGACCCCAACCACCTTATCGCAGGGCAGAACGATTCCCGCATCGGGTTCAATCACTGCGGAATCGACTTTTCCTTTGACCGGGGCCGCACCTGGGGCGACATGCTCCCTCCCTTTTTCCAGTTCATCCTGAAAGACGGGCACACGGCGGATGCGGCAAGCGATCCTGCGGTTGCGTTCGACTCGCGAGGGAATGCCTATTTTTCCTGCATCGTGTTTGACGCCATCGCGGATGCCAACGCGGTGGTCGTTACTAAGTCGAACGCGGCGTTTGGGGGGACCTTTTTCCACACCCCGAAACCGGGGCCATTTCAGGCATTGTTGACCAATCCCCTCGGGGTCGTCGCCAACGATAACGATCCCACGATCTTCCATGACAAGGAGTTCATTGCCGCAGACACCGGGGCGACCAGTCCAAAGCGGGACCGTGTCTATGTGACCTGGACGCGCTTCCGGCTTTCGACGTCAGGCGAGACCCTCGAGAGCCCGATCTACTTCTCGGAATCCAAGAACGGGGGAGAGACCTGGTCCCCGGGGATCGAGATCAGCGGCGCCAACGGCGCGAGGTGCGTCTTCCCTGCGCCAAGTAAGTGCAATTTGGACCAGGGCTCCTGGCCCGTGGTGGGCCCGGATGGCACCCTCTATGTGTTCTTCAACAACAGGAACACCCCAACGATCGTCGCCCAGCAGATGATGGTCACCTGCACGGGCACGGCCGATTGCACAAAGGCGACCAACTGGTCTAAGCCCGTGTTTGTCGCCGATGACTATCGCACCCAGCCGCGTTTCCTCGGTCCGCAACCAAATGACCCGGTGACCGGCTGCCCACGCGGACGGCCGTGCCTGCCCCCCAATGGCTACCGCATCAATGATTTCGGGGCGGGTGCCATCGACCCCAGGACCGGGCGGCTGTACTTCGCGTGGTCAGACTTTCGCAACGGCGGCCCGTGCGCGACGAATCCACTGAACGGATTGCCCGTGGAACCGTGCGCCAATCATAATAACGACGTGTTCATCGTCAGTTCCGATGACGGCGGCAGTACCTGGTCGAAGCCCACGCTTGTGAGCAGCGACGACCATACCAAAGCGGCGCAGTGGCAGCCGTGGATGGCCGTGGGCCCCGATGGAACCGTCTACGTAGCCTACTACGACCGTCAGTACGGCAGCTGTGAAGCGACGGGGTGCAACGACATCACGGTGGCCATCGCCGCGGCCGGCGAGGACGCCCGTGGGGACGACGATGAAGATAGCGGCTTGACGTTCAGACATGTCCGCATCACGACCAGTTCGATGCCGAACCTGACGCCCGCCAACAACCCCGCGCAGGCCGGGTTCCTCGGAGACTATATGGGTATCGCCGCGGACGCGCAGGGAGCGGTTCTCGTCTGGGCCGACACGCGATCTCCTCTGACGTCGGTTCCCGAAGAGGACGTCTATTTCGCGGTCGTTCCAAAATAAGTGATCACCCCGGGTCTCCGCCCTCAATCCCGCCAGCGAGGCCCGGGGATTCTTCTTCAGATTCCCCCACCGCAGTCTACGGTAGGCGGCGGAGCATCGGGGGCGTCTCGGACTGCACGAACTCCACCGGCAACGGCGACAGCGCGAGTCTAACGATGTGGAAGGGAGCGAATGAAACCGGCGCTCCTCCGTCAAGCGGAGGTCGGGTGAACGTCAGCGTGTACCAGATTATCAGCCGATCCGAGGTGCGCGCGATCCGGGTAATGGCCATGGCCGCCGGTTCCGGGACCTGACCGCCAAAGACGGCGGCCACCATCTCCCGGCGAAAATCCACCGCGGGAGGCGCCGCTCCTCCCGGCCCTGCCGCCCGGCGCCAGAGGTCGGCCCACTCGGCCTGGGTGCGGACCACAAGAGTCGTCGGCACGGGGATGCGCGAGAATTTCCCTGCCGCAATCGTGGCGAACGGCACCGGCAAACCCGTCGGAGCCTGTGCGGCCCCGGAAGTGATGGCGACCGCCACGAGCAGTGTGGGAAGCGCGGCGAAGCGGACCACTGCGCCTCTCGATCTTCCTGACATCTCCCTTCCTCCTCTGCCTCTCTCCATCGATTATACGGTTAAAGGGGTGACATAATCACTGATCTATTACATGGCGCGACACGGGCCATTGACGTCCGGTACGCGTTATGGTACCTTATGAACCCGTCTCGACGAGAGGGGCCTGCAAGGCCGGAGGGCTTACCCAAGAGACAACGCAACCCGGCCCAAGAGCAGACCTCTTCTCAAGGACGGGGAATTCGACGGCTGCGGCAGCCTAGAGCGCGAATCTCTCCGCACTGGGCGGCGGCCGTCGACCATTGAGGGGCGCACGGATCTCCCTGCCGCGGGACTCTCGACCTGCCCTACAGAGCTTTAGGGAATGCCCGCGGGAGAGATGCGGAGAAATTGGGAGAAATTCGGCCATAAGTTGAGAATTTTGCGCGTAAGTCGATGCACCGCGCCCCACAGTCCCCTTGAAGGATCGCGCCTCGAAATAAAGAATAAGATAGTTAGCAGTGTCCCCGCAAGAGTGCTAAGATACCACACAACGAGGAGGCCGGTGTATGCCTGCAAAGCTGCTGCTGTATGACGAAGAGGCCCGCAAGGCCCTCGAGCGCGGCGTGGAGAGAGTCGCAAGCGCCGTTCGCGTAACGCTCGGCCCCAGGGGGCGAAACGTCGTGCTCGAGAAAAAGTGGGGCTCTCCCACGATCACCAAGGATGGCGTGACGGTCGCCAAGGAGATCGAGCTGGAAGACCCTTATGAGAACATGGGCGCCCAGCTGGTGAAGGAGGTCGCCAGCAAGACCAACGACGCCGCCGGTGACGGGACGACGACCGCGACCGTCCTGGCGCATGCGATTGTGAAGGAAGGGCTCAAGAACGTGGCGGCCGGCGCCAACCCGATGATCCTGAAGCGGGGAATCGACAAGGCCGTCGACACGCTCGTCGCGGAACTCAAGAAGATCAGCATTCCCCTCGAGGGTAAGGACCAGATTGCCCACGTCGCAAGCATCGCAGGCAACGATCCTGAGATCGGCAAGATCATTGCGGAGGCGATGGACAAAGTCGGCAAAGACGGGGTCATCACCATCGAGGAGTCCAAGGGGATCGAGACGACCGTCGAGGTCGTCGAAGGGATGCAGTTCGATCGCGGGTACATCTCGCCGTACATGATCACCGACGCGGACAAGATGGAGGCGGTCCTCGAGGACCCGTACATCCTGCTCACCGAGAAGAAAATCAGCGCCGTCAAAGACATCGTGCCGGTGATGGAGAAAGTGATCCGCTTCGGCAAGCCGCTGGTGGTGGTCGCCGAGGACGTGGAAGGCGAGGCGCTGGCCACCCTGGTCGTGAACAAGCTCCGGGGCGTGCTGCCCTGCGTGGCCGTGAAGGCGCCCGGGTACGGCGATCGGCGCAAGGCCATGCTCGGGGATATGGCGGTCCTCACGGGCGCCAAGGTCATCAGCGACGACATCGGCATCAAACTGGAGAACGTCGAAGCCGACATGCTGGGCCGGGCGGCGAAGGTGAGGGTGGCCAAGGAGGAGACCACGATCATCGAGGGCAAGGGCGACCGCAAGGACATTCAAGGCCGCATCGCCCAGATCAAGAAGGAGATCGAGACGACCACCTCCGACTACGACAAGGAAAAACTCCAGGAGCGCCTGGCCAAGCTGGCGGGTGGCGTGGCCCAGATCAAGGTCGGCGCGGCGACGGAGACGGAGCTCAAGGAGAAGAAACACCGGTTCGAGGACGCCCTGAACACGAGCAAGTCTGCGGTTGAGGAGGGCATCGTCCCGGGCGGCGGCGTCGCGCTCATCAGCATCGCCAAGGCCCTCGGCAAGCTGGACGCGGAGGAGGGGGACGAGAAGATCGGCGCCTCGATCGTCGGCAAGGCCCTCGAAGAGCCGGCGAGGTGGCTGGCGGCCAACGCGGGGATGGAAGGCGCCGTCGTCGTCGAGCATATCAAGAGCGAGAAGCCAGGCGTCGGATACGACGTGCTCGGCGGGGCTTTCACCGACATGGTGAAAGCGGGGATCATCGACGCCACCAAGGTCACCCGGCTGGCGCTGCAGAATGCCGCCAGCGTGGCCAGCCTGCTTCTGACGACGGAAGCCCTCGTGGTCGAGAAGCGTGAGAAGAAGAAAGCGGCAGCGGGTGCACCCGGCGGATACAACCCAGAGGACATGGATATGTAGGAGCAGGGCCGACCGGAGTACTGTGGCGGGGGTCTCGCGTGAGACCCCCGCCATGATTTTGCGGGGGATCGCTCAGACCGACTCGGGGACGTGGATGACCTCCACCTTGGTCGCCCGCACCATTCTCCCCATCTGCTGCCCCGCCCGGCCGGGAATCAGGACGACCAGGACGCCATACCGAGGGTCGACGGCGTGGACCTCCGTCAGATCGGGGATGCCCTCCACGCGGACCTTGTAGCCCACGCGGACGGGCCGCCCCAGCCGGTCCATCAGATCATGTCCCGTTGTCGCCGGTACCGTCATTCTCGCGCCCTCCTCCCCAAGCAGTCACGGCAGAGAGTAACGGTTTCCTTCTCTCCGGGCCCGCCCGTCGCGGACCAGTTTCACCAGATGGGCCAGGACCGTTCCCTCCGCCGCCGGGTGAAGCCGTGGATCGAGATTCTGATAGAGGGTGCCGGCCACCTCTCCCGGCGTCCGCGGGCCGCCTGCGAGGGCCTCGAGGACCTGCCGCTCCCGCATCCGCCTGTGGGCGATGTACTCCGCGATCCGCGCAGCGGGGTCAAAGATCATCGGCCCGTGGCCGGGCCCGATCACCTCGAGGTCCAGCCCGGCAGCCCGCTCCAGGGATCGCATATAGTCTTCCATGGACCCGGCGGGCGGGGACACCGTGACGGTCCCACTTCCCAGCACGAGATCGCCGGAAAACAGAGCCCGTCTGTCCTCCCAGTAGAAGACGATGTGATCGGGAGCGTGCCCGGGTGTATGCAGGGCCCGCAGCCGCACCCCATCGAGCGTGACTATCTGGTCATCCTCCAGGGGCCGGTCTCCGGTCCGCCACATACCGACAGGAGCCCCGCTGGCCCTCGACAACTCCTCAGCCGCGCCTGAGTGGTCCCGGTGGGCGTGCGTCACCAGAATGAGTCCAACCGAGCGCCCGGCCTCCCGGGTCCGATCGAGGACCCGCGCCACATGAGCCCGATCATCAGGTCCCGGGTCGATCACTATGGCCCGCGGGCCGCCGAGAAAGTAGGTATTCGTGCCCTCGAGGGTATACGGTGACGAGTTCGACGCCGTGATGGTCTGGAAGCCTTCGGGGGGGGAAAACGATCTCGGCGGCAGTGAGGGTGCTCCCGTCCGGACTAGCGGTCTTCGTCGGCCTCGTGGTCGAGCATCTCGATCCGCGCGCGCCACCGCTCATGGAGCAGGCGCTCGGCCCGCTCCCGGGTCTCGGCGTGCACGGCCAGCCGCTCTTCTCCCCCCGGATCATCGCACACGGCCACCCAGCGCCCGACCGCGGGACTGAACTGAACGGTGAGCCCGGTCATCACCACGCGGTCCTCGTGCAGCATGGGAAACCCTCCTTCACCACACCCGGTGGGGTGGCCGAGGGGATTTGAACCCCCAACCCCCAGAGCCACAGTCTGGTGCTCTGCCCTTGAGCTACGGCCACCGCGCGACCGCCTGCATTTTAGCATCAGCCACCGGCACCGTCCAGCGCGTCCGCCAGCGCTTCCGCAAGATGCATCGCGCGGCGGCCCGTCCCATGGGCGATCTGCTGCCGGCACGATGCGCCGGCAGCCACGATCACGCCATCGGCCGGGAAGTCCCGCACGGCCTTGAACAGCACCCGCTCCCCCATCGCCAGAGACACCTCGTAATGCTCCCGTTCCAGGCCGAACGAGCCGGCCATCCCGCAGCACCCCGCGTCCACGAACTGCACGCTCCACCCGGGCACGGCGCGGAGCGCCGCGAGGGAGGGCCCGGTGCCGACGATCGCCTTCTGGTGGCAGTGCCCGTGCAGAAGGACGCGGCGCTCCTGGTTGACAAACGGCAGGCGGATGCCCTCCGCCTGCAGCATCGCGAGGAACTCCTCCAGCATGTATGTGCGTCGCGCGACGGCATCGGCGGCGGCCCCGGGCGCGAGGTCTGGGTATTCGTCCTTGAATGTAACGGCGCAGGAAGGCTCGAGCCCGATGAGAGGCACCCCGTCCTCGGCGGAAGGCCGGAGCCGGGCCACATTCTCCGCGGCGAGGGCCTTCGCCTGGCGCAGCATCCCGTTGCTGATCATCGGCCGCCCGCAGCACCCCGCCAGCGCAATGTCCACGCGGCATCCCGCGGCCTCGAGCAGCCGGACCGCGGCCTGGCCGATCGCCGGATAGTAGTACTCCGTGAACGTGTCCGCGAGCAGAAGAACACGACCGCCTCCGGGAAGGCGGCGGAGGGCCCCCCCTCCTTCACCGCCCTCCGCCCCGCCGGAGGCACCACGCGCCCGGCGGCGCGCCTCGAACCATCGGGTAAACCGCGGCCGGGCAAAGCCGGGCAGGCGCCGCCGGGGATCGACCCCGAGGAACGCGTGGAGGGCCCACCGCACCGGCGCGCTACCGAGCAGCCAGTTCGAAAGCGGAGCCGCCGCGCATCCGAGTGCGCCCAGCGCGGCCACATGCCCGAAGAGGCGGGCCCGCAGCGGAAGCCCGTGCGCCTCGTAGTAGTGGGCCAGGAATTCGTGCTTGAGCTTGGCCATGTCCACGTTGCTGGGACACTCCGCCTTGCAGGCTTTGCACCCGATGCACAAATCCATCACGTCGTACAGCGCCCGACTGGTCAGGGCTTCGAGCGGGAGGCGGCCGGAGATC
>DASUDA010000117.1:0-19320 GCA_036275835.1 bacterium
TTCGGCCCCCTGGCGGGGTACGCGCAGCAGCATCTCTTCGCGTATGCGCGCGCCCACTTTCGGAATGCGCCGCGGCATCTTCCCAGGCGTGGAGACCGCAGGACTCTGGTCAGCGAGCGGTAACGGTGATCTCTCCCCGGCCGGGACCAACGATCTCCCCCACGACCGCCGCCGCCGGAACCGCGCGGTCGCGCAGGGCCCGAACCAGCCGATCGACCCGCTCCTCCGGAACGGCCATCAGCAGGCCGCCCGAGGTCTGGGCGTCGGAGAGGAGCACCCGGGCCTCCTCCTCGATTCCCTCCCAGGAGACAGCACCTTCCAGGGAACCGCGGTTACGCTGAGTGCCCCCGGGGATCGCTCCCATCCGAGCGAGGGTCCACGCCTCCTCGAGAATGGGCACGTCACGCAGCCGAATGTGCGCCCGGACTCCCGCGGCGCGAGTCATCTCGTGCAGGTGGCCCAGGAGGCCGAAGCCGGTGATGTCCGTCGCCGCTGACACGCCTACCGAGGTCATCGCTTCGGCCGCCCCCCGGTTGAGAACGGCCATCACGCGGATCGCCTCCTCGATCGTCGCCTCTGACGTCCGCCCCTGTTTGATCCCCGTCGTGATCACGCCCATGCCCAACGGCTTTGTCAGAACGAGTTGGTCGCCAGGGCGGGAGGTGGCGTTGGTCACAATGCGATCGGGGTGGACGAAGCCTGTGACGGCGAGGCCGTACTTCGGCTCGGGATCATCGATGGTGTGGCCGCCGATCACCGTGACGCCGGCTTCGGTGCACTTGTCGCCGCCGCCGCGGAGGATCTCGCCGAGGATGTCAAGGGAGAGCTTCGCGCGCGGGAACCCGGCGAAGTTGAGCGCCAGGCGCGGGGTTCCCCCCATAGCATAGACGTCGCTCAGTGCATTCGCGGCGGCGATCACGCCGAACCAGTACGGGTCGTCCACGATGGGCGTGAAGACGTCCACCGTCAGGACGAGCGCCAGGTCGGGGGCAATGCGATACACGCCCGCATCGTCCGCCGTGCTGGTCCCCACGAGGACGGCAGGATCCGTGATCGGTGGGAGGTGGCGCAGGACCTGCGCCAGGTCCGTCGGACTGAGCTTAGACGCTCAACCGGCGCAGGCCACCATCGTGGTGAGCCTGATCCGCTCCCGCTCGCTCATGTCAGCGCTCCTTCTGCGACGTGCCTCAATTGTAGCATGGGTCGGCGCCGCCTGACGGTCCGGTGCGCCGACCCGCTCGCGCCGCGCCGAGCGTGAATCGTTGACGCGTTCGCGGCGCGGATGGTATTATTCAACAAGCGCAGTGACGGAGACGCATCGGTTCGGGCCTCTTCCGGAGAGAGCCGGTCATGGTGGGACCCGGCGGAGACGGTCCGGCCGACTCCACTCCTGAGCCGCGGCCTCATACCCCTCCGGCGCCTGCGCTGGGGGGCCATTAGGCTGCCGGGTCTGCCCGTTATCGCTGTCGAGTGCCGGGCCGGTTTTCTGGCGTGCCCGGAAAGGAGTGGCACCGCGAGCGCTCTCGCCTCCTGACGGCGGGAGCGTCATCGTTTATACGTGTTTATACGTTTGAATAAAGGAGAACCGAGATGACCCAGACCACACCCGAGACGATCCTGCTGACCCCCGGGCCTACCCCGCTGCCCCCCGAGGTCCTGCAGGCGGCCGGCCGGCAGATGACCATCCACAGGGGAGCGGAATTCGGCGGGATGATGCACGAGATCCTGGCGGGTCTTCACGAGGTTTTCCAGACACGGAACGATATCATCCCGCTGACGTCCTCGGGCACCGGCGGTCTCGAAGCCTCCGTCGTCAATTTCCTCTCGCCGGGGGACCGGGTCCTCTCGATCAACAACGGTCACTTCTGCGAGCGGTACGCCGAGATCGCCGAACAGTTCGGCGTGCATGTCGATCGCGTCACGGCCGAGTGGGGACGGCCGGTGCCGGTGGAGGCGGTTGCCGGGCAACTCCGTACCGGCTCGCGCCATACATATCGGGCGGTCCTTCTGACGCAGAGCGAGACGAGCACCGGGGTGCATAACGACGTCCGCGCCATCCGGGCCGCCCTGGGCGACCACCCCGCGATTCTGCTCGTCGACGCGATCAGCAGCCTGGGGGCGATCCCGCTCGAGACCGATGCCTGGCGCGTCGACGTCGCCGTCACGGCCTCCCAGAAAGCGCTGATGAGCCCGCCGGGGATGGCCTTCCTGAGCGTCAGCGACCGAGCCTGGGCCGCCGCCGAGCGAGTGACGACGCCGCGGTTCTATTTCGACCTGCGGAGAGGCCGGGACGCGATCCACAAGCCGCAGCCGTCGACGCCCTTCACGACGGCCGTGGGCACCGCGTATGCCGTGCAGGCAGCGCTGCGTCTGATTCGCGCGGAAGGTCTCGAGCACGTCTACGACCGCCACCGCCGGATGGCCCGGATGGTCCGGGCCGGGGTACGGGGGATGGGACTGTCCCCGCTTGCCGACGACGCGCACGCCGTGGACACGGTGACGGCGGTACGCATGCCGGACGGCATAGATGCGGCAAGGGTCCTGTCGCACGCGCGCGACACATACGGTGTTGTATTCGGCGGGGGCATCAGGCGTCTCGAGCACACGGTCGTCCGGATCGGGCACCTGGGTTACACGCGCGCCGAGTGGCTGCTGGAGGGCCTCCGGGCGCTCGGCCGAACCCTTCAGGACCTCGGACACCCCGTGCGCACGGACGCGGGTCTCGATGCCGCCAGGCAGACGCTCGAAGCCGCGGCGAAGCGGTGAGGAGGAAACGCGCCGGTGCGCGTGCTCGTCGCCGACGGCCTGGCTGACGAGGGCCTCCGGCGCCTTCGGGATGCCGGAGACGTGCTGGTCCGGGCCGGACTCTCGGACGAGGAGCTCGGGGAGCTTCTTCCCCAGGTCGACGCTGTGATCGTGCGCAGCCAGACGCGCATCTCGGCCCGGGTGCTCGGACTTGCGGGACGCCTCCGCGTCATCGCACGGGCGGGAGTGGGTGTGGACAACATCGACGTCGACGCGGCCACACGACAGGGAATCCTCGTCCTCAACACGCCGGAGAGCAGCACGATCGCGGCGGCCGAGCACACGATGGCGATGCTGCTGGCCCTCGTCCGGCACATTCCCCAGGCGCACGCCGCCGTCGCCGGCGGGGCATGGGGCCGGGAGCGGTTCGTGGGGATCGAACTCTCGGGGAAGACGCTGGGCGTCGCCGGGCTTGGGAAGATCGGCAGCGAGGTCGCGCGGCGCGCCCTCGCCTTCGGCATGCGCGTCCTGGCGTACGATCCCTACGTGACGGATGAGCGGGCGCGGCGCCTGGGGGTCGAGCTGGGAACGTGGGAGAGGGTCCTGGCGGAAAGCGACGTTCTCACCCTCCACGTGCCCCTCGGGCAGGACACCCACGCCCTCGTGGGGGAGGCCGAGGTGAACATGATGAAACCCGGAGCCTTGCTGATCAACTGCGCGCGGGGAGGTCTCGTGGACGAGGCCGCACTGCGGGAGGCGCTGGATCGCGGCCGGCTCGGCGGCGCCGCCCTCGACGTCTTCACGGAGGAGCCCCCGTCTCCCGACTATCCTCTCCTCTCCCACCCGCGTGTGGTCGTCACCCCGCATCTGGGCGGGTCGACCGTGGAGGCCCAACGCTCGATCGCGCTGGAGGTCGCGGAGCAGGTGCTGGCCGCGCTCCGGGGGGAGCCGGTGCGCGGCGCGGTGAACGCCCCGGCGCTGGGCCAGGACACGTGGCGCCGGCTCGACCCGTTCATCCATCTGGCCGGCGCGCTCGGTGGGCTCACGCAGCAGCTCGCCGAAGGCCAGATCAGCGCCATCGCGCTCGCCTACGAGGGCGAGGTGACCCGTCTGGACACTCAGCCGCTGACCGCGTCGTTCCTCGCCGCGCTCCTCCGCCACATCTCCGACCAGCCGGTGAACCTGGTCAACGCGGCCGTGCTGGCCGCGGAGCGCGGGCTCCGAGTGAGTGTGGCGTCAAGCGACCTCTGCGAGGACTTCGCCAGTCAGATCATCGCGGAGATCCAGACCTCGCGCGGGACCCTACGTCTCGGCGGCACCCTGTTCGGGCATCGTGAGCCGCGCATCACCGTGCTCGATCGCTGGCGTCTCGACCTGGTGCCGGCGCCGCACATGCTGTTCGTGTGGAATGCGGACCGGCCCGGGATGATCGGCCGGGTGGGAACGATCCTCGGCCGCCACGACGTGAACATCGCCAACATGCACGTCGGCCGCCGGGATGCCGGAGGCACGGCGGTCATGGTCCTCACCGTCGACACACCGCCCCCTGCGCACGTCGTGCGGGAGATCGGGGAGACGGACGGGATCACCCGGGTGAGGAGCGTACGCCTCTAGCGCGGATGGTGACGCGATGGTCGATCTGAGACTGATGCGGGAGCAGCCGGATGCGTTCAGATCGGCATTGCGCAGGAGGCAGGCTGATCCCGGGCTCGTGGACCGGACCCTCGACGCCGACTCCCGCCGGCGCGACCTGATCCAGAAGGTCGAAGTCCTCCGGGCGGCTCAGAACCGAGCGTCGGAGGAGATTCCCCGCCTGGCCGGTCAGGAGCGCGAGGCACGCATCGCGGAGATGAGGAGGATCGCCGCAGACCTCAAGGCGAGGGAACCGGAGCTCCACGCGGCCGAGGCGGCCCTGCACAGCCTGCTGCTGCGGATTCCGAATCCGCCGCACCCCTCCGTCCCGGACGGGGGCGCGGATGCAAGCGTCACGCTGCGCGCCGTCGGGACACCGCCGGAGTTCCCGTTCACGCCGCGCGATCACGTCGAGTTGGGCACCCTCCTCGGCATTCTCGACGTGGAGCGGAGCGCGAAAGTCTCGGGGCCCCGATTCTTCTTCCTGCGCCAGGAAGGAACGGTCCTCCAGCTGGCGCTGCTCCGGTACGCCGTGGACTTCCTCGCGGCCGAGGGGCTCGTTCCCATCGTTCCGCCGGTGCTAGTGAAGCGCGAGGGCCTCATCGGCACGATGGGGGGAGAGACTCTTGACGAGCAGATGGTGTACAGGATCGAAGGCGAGGACCTGGCCCTCATCGGCACCTCGGAGGTCTCTCTCGGCGCGATGCACGCCGGCGAAGTCCTCGACGAAGCGCAGCTCCCTCTCCGCCTGTGCGGGATCTCCACGTGCTTCCGCCGGGAGGCCGGCGCGCACGGGAAGGACACGCGCGGGATCTTCCGCGTCCACCAGTTCGACAAGGTAGAGATGTTCTCGTTCTGCCATCCGGACCGATCGTGGGAGGAACAGGACTACCTGGTGAGCCTCCAGGAGCGTTTCTGGCGGTCGCTCGGGCTTCCGTACCGTGTGGTCAACATCGCGGCCGGAGACCTCGGAGAGCCCGCGGCGCGCAAGTTCGACATCGAAACGTGGATGCCCGGGCGCGGAGGGTTCGGGGAGACGCAGTCGTGCAGCAACTGCACCGACTTTCAGGCCCGCCGGCTGAACGTGCGCTTCCGCCGCCGCGACCGGAGCGGGACGGAGCTCGTGCACACGCTCAATGGAACGGCGGTGGCCAGCACGCGGGCGATCATCGCGATCCTGGAAAACTTCCAGCAGGCCGACGGGAGCGTCCGCCTCCCCGCGCCCCTCGTGCCGTACATGGGCGGGCTCAGGGAAATCCGGCCACGGCAGGCACCGGAGGGCGGGCGTCTGTCGTAAGGGAGAGCCCGGTTCAGGTTGTCGCCGGCTACTGGCCCTCGCCGATCACGCGGGGCATCCAGCTGGCCCTGGCCGCCTCGAAGCGGGCGATCTCCGTCTCGTGCCGGAGGGTGAGGCCGATCGCGTCCAGGCCGTTGAGGAGGCAGTACTTCTTGAAGACGTCGACCTCGAACGTATCCCGGTGCCCCAACGCATCGGTCACCGTCTGATTCTCCAGGTCAACGGTCACCTGATACCCTTCCCGTGCCGCGGCCATGTCCAGCATTTGCCGTACCCGCGCCTCGGGCAGGGCGACGGTCAGCAGCCCGATCTGGGCGGCGTTGTTCGCAAAGATGTCCGCGAATGAGGGGGCGATGATCACTGAAAATCCGTACTCCTGGAGAGCCCAGGCGGCGTGCTCGCGCGACGAGCCGCAGCCAAAGTTCCGCCCGGTCACGAGCACCGTCCCATCCCGGTAGGCGGGCTTGTTGAGGATGAACTCCGGATTGGGCGTCCCGTCAGGCCCGTAGCGCAGGCTGTAAAACAGCACGTCCCCGTAGCCCGTGCGCGCGATCCGCTTCAGAAACTGGGCCGGAGTAATCGTGTCCGTATCGACATCGGGGCGGTCGAACGGGACGATGACACCGGTGTGCGTCTTAAAGGGGGTCATCGCGTCTCAGACCCGCCACTCACGGATATCGACGAAGTGCCCAGCGATCGCGGCGGCCGCCGCCATCGGCGGGCTCACAAGGTGCGTCCGGCCGCCCGGCCCCTGGCGCCCCTCGAAGTTCCGGTTGGACGTGGACGCGCTGCGCTCCCCCGGCCCCAGGATATCCGGGTTCATCCCCAGGCACATCGAGCACCCCGCTTCCCGCCACTCGAAGCCGGCGCCCACAAAGATGCGGTCCAATCCCTCACGCTCCGCGGCCATCTTCACCTGCTGAGAGCCGGGGACAACCATCGCGCGCACCTTTGGGCTGACCTTACGGCCCGCGACAACCCGGGCGGCCGCCCGCAGATCCTCGAGGCGCGAGTTTGTGCACGAGCCGATGAAGACCCGGTCGATCGCGATCTCCTGGATCGGCGTCCCGGGCCGGAGGGCCATGTAGGCGAGCGCCCGCTCCAGCGCGGCGCGGGCCTGCGGGTCGGCGTGGGAGGCGGGGTCCGGCACCCGGCCTGTGACCGGCTCCGATTGGGACGGGTTCGTTCCCCAGGTGACAAACGGCTCGAGCGTGGAGGCGTCAAGCTCCACGCGCCTGTCATAGGCGGCGCCGGCGTCGGTGGGCAGCGTCCGCCAGTACGCGAGCGCGCGCTCCCATTCCTCCCCACGGGGAGCGAACGGCCGGCCCTCGATGTACGCGAACGTCGTCTCGTCCGGAGAGATCAGCCCGGCGCGGGCGCCGCCTTCGATCGTCATATTGCAGACCGTGAGCCGCCCGTCCATCGAGAGCCCGCGGATCGTAGATCCGGTGTACTCGACGATGTGACCGATCCCGCCGCCCACCCCGATGCGCCGGATAATCCCGAGGATGAGATCCTTCGGCGTCGTCCCGAGCGGCAGCGCGCCCTCCACGCGGATCTCCATGGTCTTGGGCCGGCGCTGCGGCAGGATCTGCGTCGCCAGCACGTGTTCCACCTCGGTGGTCCCGATCCCGAATGCCAGCGCGCCGAGCGCGCCGTGGGTCGCCGTGTGGCTATCTCCGCAAACCACGAGCAACCCCGGCAGCGTGAGCCCCAGCTCCGGCCCGATGATGTGGACGATGCCCTGCCGTTGGCTGAGAAGTCCTTCGAGGCGAATCCCGCTCTCGCGGCAGTTTCGTTCAAGCGCGTCGATCTGCGTCTTGCTGACAGGATCCGTCACCGGAAGCGACCGCGACCACGTGGGAACATTGTGGTCCACCGTGGCGAACGTCAGATCGGGCCGCCTGACCCGGCGGCCGTGCAGCCTGAGCCCCTCAAACGCTTGGGGGGATGTTACCTCGTGCACCAGGTGAAGGTCCACGTACAGGAGATCCGGCTCCCCGTCCCGCCGCCAGACGACGTGAGCGTCCCAGATCTTGTCGACGAGCGTTCTGGCTCCCACGATCCCTCCGGGAGGCGTTACACTCGCGCCGGCTTGTGCGGTCGGGGGTGGGGCCGCAGGAGGGCCCGTCCGGTCTCCCGGTCCGCCACTTTGCTCGCGCCGTAGCTGTCCGGCTTGGTCACCGCCGCGTAGCCGCTGCCCTGCACCATGCCGACGACCTCGCGGATGATCCGCTTCGTCTCTCCTCGGTCGCCGACGTCGAGATGGATCTCGAGGGCAAGCTCGCTGAACCCGTTCTTTGCCAGTTCGGCGCTGATCTGGCTTGCGGTCTCCAGGCTCAACGACGTCTCATACAGGATTCGCTGCCGGAGGCTCTCGATTTTGCGATTTCGAAACTTGTGGTAGAAGTACCGGCCGCCGTGCCCGACACGGTGAATCACGACGGCGGTAACAAAGCAGGTGTCGTCTCCCAGGAAAGAGTCGGTCCCAATGATCAGGTTGTATTGCAGCTCGGGCTCGTCTTGCATGTAGCGCACGATGTGCTGAAACATGCGGTCGAAGCTCAGTTTTCCGTACGTCGGACTGATGAACTCCATACCCTCACCGTGCCCAGTATAGCCGAGGGGAATTGCGGGAGGCAAGGTAACACGCGCGCGGCGATCCCCTCGATCGGCCCAGCCCGTCAGAATGTATGCCCCCGGCGATGGGCCGGGGGGACACCGGGCTAGAGCTCGCGCCGGCCTTCGAGCGCGCGCGCCAGCGTGACCTCGTCGGCGTACTCGAGATCTCCGCCCACCGGGAGGCCGTGCGCGATTCGGGTCACCCGCACGCCCAGCGGCTTGAGAACCTTGGAGAGGTACAGGGCCGTGGCTTCCCCTTCCACGCGAGGATTCGTGGCGATGATCACCTCCCGCACCTCTCCCGTGGCCACGCGCGTCAGCAGTTCGGCGATTCGGAGATCATCCGGTCCGATTCCGTCGAGCGGAGAGATGGCCCCCTGCAGCACGTGATAGAGACCGGAGAACTCCCGGGTGCGCTCCATCGCGGCCACGTCCCGGGGATCCTCGACCACGCAGATCACCGACCTGTTCCGCTGGGGGTTCGCGCAGATGCCGCAGGGGTCGGCCTCTGTGAGGTTCCCGCAGACGGAGCAGTTGCGGATTCGGCTTTTGGCCTCCAGGATGGCCGCGGCCAGGGCCTCGGCATCCTGAAGCGTCATGGACAGCATGTGAAACGCGAGCCGCTGCGCGGTCTTCGGTCCCACCGTGGGAAGCTTGCTCAACTCCTCGATCAGCCGCGCGAGCGGGGGCGCGTACGAGAACATTCCGACTACGCGCCCAGGTCGGGGAGGCCGGGGACGTGCAGACCGCCCGTTACCGCCTTCATCCGCTCGGCGGCGAGGTCGCGGGCTTTGCGGAGGGCTTCTCCGGCGGCGGCCACGATCAGGTCCTCCAGCAGAGACACGTCCTGGGGATCGACGACACTCGGGTCGATCGTGACCGCCACGAGATCTCCCCGGCCGGTCGCCACGGCCCGCACCACCCCGCCGCCGGCGGTCGCCTCCACGCGCTCGCGGGAGAGTTCGTCCTGGACCCGCGTCATCTCTTCCTGCATCTTCTGCACCTGTTTCAGCATCTTCTGCATGTTAAACATGACTCACTCCGGCTCCGCGCGGGGCCGGATCTCCTGGACCGGATTTCCGAACCGGCGCACGGCCTCCTCAACGAGGGTGGGGGAGGTGTTTTCCGGCGAAGCCGCAGCCCCTCCCTCCGGCGGCTCGCGGCGCACAGACGGTGCGTCGTCGAGGGTCAGGCGGAGGCGGAACGGCGCGCCGAGCACGCGGGCGAGCGCGTCCTCCACGATCCGGCGGTTCTTCACGTTCTGAAGATTCTCCATGTGAAAACGGTGGCGCACGGCCAGGATAAGATCCCCTCCTTGAATCTCCCGGGGCGCGCTTTCCAGGAGAAACGCGTGAACCGTCCGCGTTCGCTGCTTGACCTCCTCCATCACGCTCGTCCAGCGGGCCTGCAGGAGATCGAGGCTGACCGGCGCGGCCTCGCCGTCTCCCCGCCGCGTGGGAGGGGGCGTGCTATCGACTCGGGACGAGCTCTCGCGGGATGGCGCGCCCTCCGGCCGCAGGGCCCCCGCCTCGGGTTCGGGCGCCTCGGGTTCGGGCGCGGCTGGCGCGGCCCTGGGCGTCCGCCCCCGCTTCGCCCTCTCGATCTCCGGCCCACGCACGAGCGCCTCTGACTCCTCCCGGGATGGACCTGGAACAGGGGACTCCCCGGGTCGCGCCACGCGCTCCCCGGCGGGATGACCGGCCTGGCGTTCCAGGGCCTCCAGACGGGCCGCCAGCCCTTCGAGTGAGGGGTCCATGTCCGGACGCGCCGCCCGCAGGAGGACCATCTCCAGTACCACGCGGGGCTGTGTGGTGAAGCGTGCCTCCGCCTCCGCGGTGGAGAGAAGGCGGATCTTCTGGACGATCGCACTCGGAGAGAGCCGCGCGCTCTGGGATCGCAGCACGGCGAGGCGATTCTCCGTCGTCTCCACGATCCCGTGTGGATCACGGACAACCGCAACGACGAGCAGATCGCGGAAGTGCTCCACGAGACTGCGGAGGATCTGCCGGACGTCCCTCCCCTCGTCTATCACCCGGGCCGCGTAGGTGAGGCACCGCGCGGCGTCGCCGGCGATCACGGCCTCGGTGATCTCCGCCGTGATCTCCTCCTCAATGATCCCGAGCACAGCGAGGACGTCGGCCTTCGTGATCGCGCCCTGGCAGAACGTGCCGAGTTGATCGAGCAGGCTTTCCGCATCCCTCAGGGCGCCGTCCGCGCTGCGTGCGATGAGGTGCAGAGCCTCCTCATCCACGGTGATCCCCTCGGATGCCGCGATCGCCCTGAGGCGCTCCAGGATCACGGCATGCGGGATGCGCTTGAAATCGAACCGCTGGGTCCGCGATGTGATCGTGCTGGGGAGCCGGTGCGGCTCCGTGGTCACCAGCACCAGGACGGCGTGCGCGGGGGGCTCCTCGAGCGTCTTCAGCAGCGCGTTCGCCGCTTCCGCGGTCAACATGTGTGCCTCATCGATGATATAGACCTTGTAGCGTCCCTCGACGGGAACCAACCGGACCTTCTCGCGCAGATCGCGGATCTCATCGATCCCCCGGTTGCTCGCGGCGTCGAGCTCGATGACGTCCAGCGAGGTCCCGCCGCTGATCGCGACGCAGACAGGACACACGTTGCACGGGGTCGGGGTCGGACCCCGCTCGCAGTTGAGAGCCTTGGCGAGAATGCGCGCCGTCGTCGTTTTGCCCGTCCCGCGGTGTCCGCTGAACAGATAGGCGTGGACAATGCGATGCGCCGCGATGGCATTCTGAAGCGTCCGCGTCACGCGGTCCTGCCCCAAGACGTCCTCAAACCTCTGCGGACGCCATTTCCTGTAGAAGGAGAGATGGGACACGGGGAGTCACCTCACGCAGGTCTTGTCAGGTATTCGCCGAAGCATACCCGCACTCCTGGAGGTGTGATCATCGCTGTCTCGCTTCTGGCGGTGTTGTCCGTCACGGCCGTGGCCGGGGTCTTCCTCCTGGTGTCCGTCACGGCAGCGGTCGGGGTCTTCCTCGATGCCCGCAAGCGCTTGGGGATCCTCCCTGCCGCGGCGTGGGGCATCGGCACGTTGCTGACCGGGGGCGTCGCCGTGTCGGTCTATCTTCTCATCCGCCCGTCGCGGGCGCCGGCGTGGGGGATCGGAGAGATCCTGGCCCTCACCCTGTTTTTTGTGATGGCCATTCCGCTCCTGGGAGCGCTTCTGCTCAGCGCATCGCCTGATGCGCTGCCTCCCCTCCCGATCATCGCCGCGCTCGTCGTGCTCCAAAATGTGATTTTCAGCGCCGCGGCTCTGTACGTCGTCCGCGTCAAGTACCGTCTGCCCCTCGCGAGCATCGGACTCGGGGCGGGGGCATGGACGCGCAGGATGGCGCAAGGGGCCGCGGCGTCGGTCGCGGCCGTCCTGAGCAACGGCATCGGACAGAACGTCACGGTCTTCATCCTGGCGGTGGCGCTCGGCCGGCAGGCCGCGAGCGATCTCGTGACGCGCGAGCAGGTCGGGACGCCGATCTACCGGCTCCTCCCCCACCTGCACCGCCCTGTCGAGTTGATCGTTTTGTCGGCGCTGGTCGGCGTCGTCGTGCCGGTGGGCGAAGAGATCTTCTTCCGCGGCCTCACATTCGGCGCGCTGCGCCGCCTGATGAACCGCCATGCGGCCGTCGTGACAAGCGCGCTCTTCTTCGCGGGCGCGCACCTGCAGCCGGTTGAGTTTCTCTCGATCCTGATCCTGGGAATGATCCTGGCGTACCTGTACGACTTCACAGGCTCGCTCATTCCGGGCATGATCGCGCACGGGGTCAACAACCTGGTCGCCCTCTTCCTCTTCTACCAAAACCCGCCGCTCTTCGTGATGACGCGCCCGGGCTGATGGCCCATGCCGCGCGCGCTGACGCTCGGGGGTAGCGCGGGAGAGAGAATCCCGACGGGATCTTCCCGGAGACGGCATGGCGGGAACGTGACGTCCTCGAAAGGGGATCTTGGCCGTGCACCCGCCGTCGACGACACCCTCCAGGCGGTTCCCCGCGCAGCCAGCTCCGATCAGGTACCCCCGCGGCACACGGGACGCCTTACGGACCGTTGCTTCCTTCCGGACCTGGCGGGGTTGGTAAGATCCCGTTGCGCGGGACCCGACCCTCCTCGCCGCTTACGCGGGCCGGTCCCTCAAGGCTGAGGCCTCGGGCGGGGATTCAGCCCCGCTGGAGCGGGTTGCGGGTACAGGGAACCGCTAGCTCCCCACCTAGCACGGCCACCTGCAGTATAACATAAGCGCGACATGTCACATCACGCCGGCGGGCGATGCGGCCAAGAAAGGGGAACTGGGATGGACAGCTTTCAGATCTTTGGCTTGCAGGTATTGCTCGGTTTCGTCATCTACGGGCTCATTGCGAGATGGTATCTCGCGCCACGCCTGGCCACGCTGCCGCTCCGCGAGGCGTTGGTGCCGCTGCTCTTTCTCCACACCTTCCGTCATCTCGGCCTAGTGTTTCAAGTCCCGACCGTAGCCGGCGTCTCGCTGCCGCCCTCTTTCGCCCGGCCTGCCGCGTATGGCGATCTCGTGGCAGCACTGCTTGCCCTCCTGTCCATTGTTGCGCTGCGGGGCCGCTGGCGCGCGACGCTCTCGTTGGTCTGGCTTTTCAATATCTGGGGGACATTGGACTTCGCCAACGCATACTACCACGGTTACCAGTTCAAGGTGCCGCTCCTCTTAGGCTCCGCCTGGTACATTCCGACTTTCTTGGTGCCCGCCCTGATCGTCACACATGTCATGATGTTTACTATGCTCGTGAAGCACCCCCGCTAAAGAGCTCAGTCTTCGGCGAAAAACGTACCGCCTCACGGTTTCGTGACCATCAGAAGCAGGACGATGAGGGGAAGGAGCGTGGCGAGCCCGCCCCACATCGCCCACCGCCGGGACAGGCGGGTGAACTCGGGGTCGGCCACGCCCGACCGGCCGGTGTCCTTCCTCCCGCCCGCGGCCGGATGCTCCGGAGCCCTATCGCAGGAGGTGCATCCGCTCCGGAGGCCAGTAGATCAGAATCGCCCTGCCGATGAGGTTGTGGAGGGGCACAAACCCGAACGCCCGGCTGTCCTCGCTGTTCGGCCGATTATCCCCCAGAACGAAGATGTCCTGCGCAGGCACGACGCGGGGGCCGTACTCGCCCCGGGTGATCGCGGTCAGGTAGGGCTCCCGGAGCATGCGCCCGTCGACGTAGACGTGTCCGTCGTAAATCTGGACGTTCTGGCCGGCGACCGCCACGACGCGCTTGATGTAGTTCCGCCCCGGATCGCTGGGCGGTCGCAGCACGATGACCTCTCCAGGTCGCGGAGACCGGAAGCGATAAATGAATTTGTTGACCAGCACGCGGTCACGCGGCAGGAGGTTCGGTTCCATGGAGTACTGCTCGACCTGGAAGGCCTGGGCCACAGAGGTCATGATGAACTGCGCCAGAACAAACGCAATCAGAAGCGTCTTCAGAAACTCAAACCCCGCCCGCCGAGCCTCTCCCGTCATCGATTCTCCTCGCCTCTCTGGAGTTGGCGGAGGGGGTGGGATTCGAACCCACGAGGCGGTTCCCCGCCTACACGCTCTCCAGGCGTGCCGAATCGGCCAGGCTCTCGCACCCCTCCCGGTGGGCGCCACCGATTATAACACAGGGCGCCCCGGAGAGGCGGAGCCGCAGACCCCGCGCGAACCGCCCCACCCCGCTCGAATGACTCCCCCCGCGCACGACCTGCATCTACTCCATCTACCCAAGAGAGATCGGGACGCGGACACTCATAGACGCGGAGCGCGACGCGAGGCGTAGGAACGCGGCAGGATACACGGAGATTATCCCGACACCGCGCGCAACGTCGAAGCCCGGGGATCTGGGCCTACGGCGTGAGCCAATACGCCCTCCCCGGGCCTCGAGGCGGTAATGCGGGACCGGTTACGCGGCCCGCGAGGCGGCGAGCAACACCGCCCGCTTCGTATACACCGCGGCGAGGTGTGCCCGAAACTCGCTCGAGGCGTAGAGGTCGCTCTGCGCCTCGACCCCATCGGTCGCGTGGGCCGCTGCGGCTGCCACGATCTTCTCATCCAGCGCCTGGCCGACGAGCGCCTTTTCCACCGCCGCCGCGCGATAGGCCTTCCCTGACACGCCGTTGATCCCGATCGCCGCGCGCTGGCACTTCCCCCCGCTCACCGCCAGCACGGCGGCCACGCCGACGACCGCGTACCCGCTGGCCGGGTGGGGATGCTTCACGTACGCGGTCCCTGTCCCACGGCCGAGAACGGGAACGCGCACCTCGGTGATGATCTCCACGGGGCGAAGCGCTGTGGTCAGCATGTCCACAAAGAACTCCCGCGCCGGAATCGTCCGGCTCCCTTTGGATCCCGTCGCCACGATTTCGGCGTCCAGCGCCAGGACCGTGCCCGGGTAGTCCGCGGCCGGGTCGGCATGGGCCAGGCTGCCGCCGATCGTCCCACGGTTGCGCACCTGCATGTCCCCGATCACCGCGGCCGTCTCCGGCAGCAGCGGGCACTTCTCCTTCAGGACGGCGCTGTGTTCCAGCGCGTCGTGCGTCGCGAGTGCGCCGATGGTGATCTTCCCGTCCGCCGCCGCGGCGATGGCATCGAGCCCGGGAATGCGGCCGATGTCGACAACGACCTTGGGCTGCGCCAGCCGGAACTTCATGATCGGCAGGAGGCTGTGACCTCCGGCCAGGATCTTGGCCTCGTCGCCGTGCTGCTCGAGCAGGCCCAGCGCCTCTCGCACAGTGGTCGGGGCGAAATACTCAAACGCTGCAGGGATCATCGCGCGCTCACCTCCGGGACTTTCCGTGAATGGCCGTCCACACCCGCTCGGGCGTCAGCGGCATGTCGATGTGCGTGACGCCGAACGGCCGCAGGGCATCGAGCACCGCGTTGACGATCGCCGGGGTGCTGGCGATCGTGCCCGTCTCCCCCACACCCTTCACACCGAGTGGGTTGTGGGGGGAGGGCGTCTCGGTGCGGTCCGTGACAAACGTGGGAAACATGTGCGCCTTGGGCACGGCATAGTCGGCCATCGACCCGGTGAGAAGCTGGCCCTCCGGACTGTACACCGCCCCCTCCCAGAGCGCCTGCGCCACCCCCTGCACGATGCCACCGTGCACCTGGCCGTCGACAATGAGCGGGTTGATGACCCTCCCGCAGTCATCGACGGCGACGTAGCGGCGGAACTCGATCTCCCCGGTCTCCGCGTTCACCTTCACGACGGCAACGTGCGTGCCGAAAGGGAACGTGAAATTCGACGGATCGTAGAACGCCGACGCCTCGAGCGACGGCTCGACGCCGGGAGGGAGGTTCCACGCCAGGTACGCCTGCAGGGTGACCTCCTGGATTGTCTTCGCCCGGTCCGGGCTCCCTCGGACGGAGAACCGGCCCTGGTCAAAGACGAGATCTCCCTCGGCGGCTTCGAGCAGGTGCGCGGCGATCTTCGCCGCCTTTTCCCGGACCCGGCGGGCGGCGAGCACGATGGCGCCGCCGCCAACCACCGTCGTCCGGCTGCCGTAGGTGCCCCATCCCATCGGCCCGGCGCCGGTGTCTCCGTGGACGACCTCGATGTCGTCGATCGGCAGCCCGAGTTCATCGGCCACGATCTGGGCGAAGGTCGTCTCCTCCCCCTGCCCGTGCGGCGCGGTCCCGGTGAACACCGTCGCCTTCCCGGTCGGGTGCAGGCGCACGACCGCGCTCTCCCACAGCCCTCCCTGGAAGCCGGTCGAGCCGACCACGGCGGACGGTCCCATCCCGCAGATCTCTGTGTACGTGCTAAGGCCGACCCCCAGGTACCGGCCGCGCTTGGGGCCTTTCTTCTGATCCTCGCGGATGCGGCTGTACTCGATCGCCTCGAGCGCCTTGTCGAGGGCCGGCTCGTAGTTGCCGCTGTCGTACGTCAACCCCGCGGCGGTCGTGTACGGGAATCTGTCGGGCGGAATGAAGTTCTTCCGGCGGACGTCGGCCGGATCGAGATTGAGCCGGGCGGCGAGGAGGTCCATCATTCTTTCGATCAGGTAGGTGGCCTCCGGCCGGCCGGCGCCCCGGTAGGCGTCCACGGGCGCGGTATTGGTAAACACGCCCAGGACCTGATAGGAGATGTTGGGGATCGTGTAGCAGCCGGTCAGCATCAACCCGTGCAGGATCGTGGGGATCCCCGGCGCGGCCGTGGAGAGATACGCGCCGAGGTTGGCCCACGTCTTTCCGCGCAACGCGGTGAGCGTTCCATCCTTGCGCGCCGCGATCTCGAGGTCGGTGATGTGGTCGCGGCCGTGGATCGTCGTCAGGTAATTCTCGCGGCGATCCTCTGTCCACTTGACCGGCCGTCCCGTGTGGCGCGCGCAGAACGCGACGATCGCCTCGTCGGGGTAGAAGGGAATCTTGCTCCCGAACCCTCCCCCCACTTCCGGCGCGATGATCCGGACCTTCTGCTCGGGGATTCCGGTGACAACGGCCATCAGGAGGCGCGCGATGTGCGGGTTTTGGGTCGTGTACCAGACGGTCAGCTCCCCCGAGCCGCTGTTGTAGCGGGCCACCACGGATCGGGGCTCCATCGCGTTCGGGATCAAGCGCTGGTTGATGAAGCCCTGGGAGACGACGACGCCGTCCCGCCGGGCGTCCTCGAAGGCCTTGTCCGCATCCCCGCCGGCGAGCACCCATTTAAAGGCGACGTTGTGGGGGACGTCGGCGTGGAGTTGCGGGGCGCCGGGCTGCTCGACCGCCTTCACCTGGTCGACGACGACCGGCAGCGGCTCGTAGTCCACCTCGATCAGCGCGGCGGCATCACGCGCCGCGTATCGGTCCTCGGCCACGACCACGGCCACACCGTCCCCGACATAACGCACCGTGTCCACGGCGAGCGCGGGGTGGGGGGGTGTCTTGAGGTCGGAGTTCGGGATGAGCCAGGCGGTGGGACTCGGGTTGAGCGCTCCCTGGAGATCGCGCCCTGTGTACACGGCAACGACCCCCGGATGGCGCCGGGCGGCCTCCACATCCAGGCGCGTGATGCGGGCGTGGGCGTGGGGGCTGCGGACGATCTGAGCGTGCACCATTCCGGGCAACTGCAGATCGTCGGTGTACGTGGCATTGCCGGTGATCAGACGGGGATCTTCGCGTCGCTTGATGCTGGCACCGAAGAGTTTACTGACAGCCATGGCCCGTCCCTCCCTCCTTACCGCGCCGCCTTGCGCGGACTCTCGCCACGCATCTTCCGGGCCGCGTACTGGATCGAGTTAATGATGTGCTGGTACCCGGTGCAGCGGCACAGGTTGCCCTCGATCCCCCACCGGATTTGCTCTTCGGTAGGATCGGGGATTCGCTGGAGGAGATCGAGGGCGGCCAGCATCATCCCCGGCGTGCAGAACCCGCACTGGAGGCCGTGCTCCTCCCAGAACCCCTCCTGGATGGGGTGCAGCTCGCCGTTTCGGGCAAGGCCCTCCACGGTTTGCAGCGTTGCGCCATCGGCCTGCGCAGCCAGCAGCGTGCAGGACTTCACCGCCTTGCCGTTCATGAGGACCGTGCATGTCCCGCAGTTGCTGGTGTCACACCCGATGTGCGTCCCGGTCAGTCCCAGGACGTCCCGGATGAAATGCACGAGCAGGAGCCGCGGCTCCACCTCGTGCGTATGGGTGACGCCGTTGACTGTGACGTGGATCGTCCGTTTCACCGTGTGTCCCCCCTTTGGCCGTGGTGGCGCTCCGCAGACGCGTGGGCCAGCCCCCGCCCGCAGCGGGGGCCGGCCCACGCCTCACACTCCGTCTGGGTCTCGCGTATCAGACGGACGATCGACTCCGGTCGGCGAAAAGAACGCACCGTCATCCGCACCTGAAGACGTGGCGTAGACTGACGGGGCGCCGGGCCCAGCGGCGGGCGCATCACTCAGAGATCCGCTGCGGCAGCGTGAGCGGAATAGGGCCGACGTCGTCTGGCCTCATTATAGCCAGGGCGCGTGCGGCGAGGCAAGGGTCTCTTGCGAGCGGTATGCGTGCATGCTAGCATGGGCACGCGTCTTGGCACGCAACCGCGGAGGGGCACACCGGTGGCACGCCCAATCGAGCGTACGTTCGCCATGGCGCTGGCGGCGCTAGGACTGCTCATCTCCAGCGCCGCTCCTCTCCCGATCTCCGCACAGGCCACGCCCGTCGTTATCGGGGTGGTCCTTCCTGCGACTGGTCCGTTCGCGCCGGGAGGGACTGCGGCGCTCGAGGCTCTCAAGCTCGCCGCAGACGATGTCACCGAAAGCGGCGGCGTTCTGGACCACCCGGTCCGCCTCGTCTCGGCCGATTCTCAGGGACGCCCCGAGATCGCCCGCACGGAGACGCTCCGCTTGGTGGAGCGTGACGGGGCATGGGCCGTGATCGGCGCCTATCTCAGCGAGGAAACGATACCGGTTCAGGAGGTCGCCGCGACCACGCGGACCCTCCACATCATCCCGATTGCGGCAACGATGGAACTCACCGATCGCATCGCCAGCGATCCCCAATACCGGTTCTCTTTCCGGATAGCGTACAACCTGGCGCAGTGGGCGGCGTTGCTGGACGGGTATCTGGTCTCTCAGCACATACACAGCTACGCGTTCGTCGGGGCGGCGATCCGGTGGAATCAGGAACTGGCCCAACTCTTGAAGGCGCGGCTGGCCGAGCGGGGCGTGGCCGAAGTCTCGCAAAGTTTCTACAGCCCCACCTCCCCGATTGTGGATCCCCTCATCATCGCGCTCAGAACGCGCCCGCCCGACGTCGTCGTGCTGGGCGATCCCGGTCGAGGCGCGATTGAGTTCGTGAAGCGCGCCCGGGCACTGGGGCTCGCCAGCCGGCTCCTCTCTGTGGGAGGCGCCCTTGGCGACAGCCGCGTGGCCCGGTCCCTGCCGCCCGGGGACTATCTCGCGTTTCACGCCGCCGCGTGGCGAGGCCTCACCCCCCAGGCGACCCGCTACTGGTCGGTGTTCCAGAAGCGCTATCATTTCCTGCCCTCCGGGTACAGCGATACCCTCCCGTATGACGCCCTGATGGTGCTGGTGGAG
>DASUDA010000118.1:0-16686 GCA_036275835.1 bacterium
CGACGGCTTTCTGAACCGCATCCGTCAATCGCCTGAATTCATTCAGTTCCTCGCCGAGATGAAAGCGGAGAACGACAGATACCGGCGCGAATTCTCCTAGGATCTGGAGCTCGCTTCGCATGTCGAAGTTGATCTACATCACCAATACGTCGCTCGACGGTTACGTGGAGGACGAAACCGGTGCCTTCGATTGGGTCATTCCCGATCAAGTTCACTTTGCGTTCATCACTGAGTTGCTGCGGTCGATCGGAACCCATCTCTATGGGCGGCGACTCTATGAGACGATGGCCTACTGGGATGCGCCGGTGGAGGGCTATCCACCCGAACACCGCGACTTCGCGCGAGTCTGGCAGAAGGCCGAGAAGATCGTCTTTTCACGAACGCTGACAGGCGCTACGACACGCAACACGCGTGTCGAGCGGGACTTCGACCTCGAGGCTATTCGGAAGCTCAAGCGGGAATCGGAGCACGACCTCATCATTGGCGGCGCCGAGCTTGCGGGGCTTGCGCTCGAAGCCGATCTCGTCGACGAATGTCACCTGTTTCTCAACCCGGTGATCGTCGGTGGCGGAAAGCCGGCATTCCGAGCCGCCTTACGACGGAATCTCGAACTCCTTGAGACGCGCCGTTTCGGCACCAGAGTAATCCACTTGCGCTATCGCATACGAGGCGGTACTCCTTAAGGAACTAGACGACATCGACTCCCTTCTCTGCCGAGCTCAATCCCGAGCCGCGGTTTCAAACAACCTCCTTCGGATGCCTGAATCTGGAACAAAGTGATGATTCAGTTAGAAATCTGTTCGCCCCTTTCTCCTCGTGCCTTAGCCGTGCCTTAATCGAGCGAAATATCCCGAAATCATATCGAACAGTCCGAAGCGACCCGAAAGGTTACAGTCCTCGGAAACGCAAGCGGGGCGCGGGTCTGCACGTCCCGCCTGCATTTTCCTAGTGTTCGACGAAATTGGCGGCGCAGACTTTGGGAGCAGAAGGTCGCCGGTTCAAGTCCGGCCGCCCCGACCAGCCAAGTAAGTAAAGGGGTTTCCGAGGATTGTGGACTTTCTAAATCATTGCCACTTCTGCGCCGCGATCCAAAGATCCTCATGCATGCAACTTTGTCCATCAGCAATAGTCCTGCCCGGCCTCGCGGGTCTAACGGAGTCCCCGGATGGGCATAGGGGTAACTGGTCCGTAGGTCCGCCAGCGAGGCCAGGGGGTTTTACGGATGCGGCACTTCATGGCTTTTTTTGTCTTATTCGCTCTCTCACTCATGTTACCGAGGGCTTCAGTGGAGGCGCAAGCGCCGCCCTCGACTCCTTTGGACCCAGTGGTTGAGTGGATGGAGAATCTCATGGAACCAGCCGTCTCGGGTGAACCGTCAGAGCAGAAGGTCCGAGACTATTACCACCAAAACCTGTCCAGCAAATCACAAAGCCAAGTTACCGAGGGCCAATTCATCAATTACTGGCAGCACACCGCAACAAGAGCACAGGGCGGCCAGCTGGCACAATTGTCGTATAGCATTGGTGACATTACTTACAACGAAGCCCATAACCAAGCGCACGTCACTTATCGATACCGATTCTTCCCTACCGAAAGTTCACGCACCGGCACTAGCGATGTGGTACTGGAAAATGCTGTGTGGAAAATGGTCCTCTCACCCGAGATAATCGCCGAAATGCAAAAGGAACCGGCGACTCAGAGCAAGCCGTCACCAAGGACATCGCCTTCCGGAACCCAAACTAGGCCGTCACCAGCGACCAAACCACCTTCAGTTCCGGAGACACAGAGCACCCCGTCACCAACGACTTCGGCACCTTCAGTTGCTGCAGTGGCGGTTACTCCTGCCCGCGCAACGAGCGTGTTCGAAGGGACCGTCTCACAGATAACCTCCTCAGGTTCCACGACGACTTACTACGGGGTCCATCTCCGGTGGGACCCCCAGGCCTATCCATCAATATTTGGCTTTGGGTCCAAACTGGGCCTTGATCTAATTTACAGCATGGCCAACCTTCCGGGGGGAGGAACGGGCAACGCTTATACCGCCCTTGTCACATCCCGCTGGGAAGGACCTCAGGGGATCTTCCGCTTGGGAGGAGGAATTGACGGAACCTTTGGAAATGGGGTCTGGCCCCCGTCATATCAATATAGCCCTGTCGTCGGAATCGAGGAAGATTGGTTTGTTAACCCTCGGATTTCGGTTGAGGCCGGGGCGGCATTCGATTTCACTGTCACGGGTTATTCTGGAGGTTCCCCCGTGAGTGGCACGGCATGGGCGTGGAGCGTGGGCCTTCGCTACACGTCGCCAGGAGCCGGAGGGTTTACAATCGCAGGAGGCTATAAATTCTCGAACGCCAACCTCACCATTGCGGGCACACCATCGTTTACGAGCGCATCGGGGCCCTATCTTAGGGCCGGCATCGCGTTCTGATTAATCTCATCTAGAGGAAGAATTACGGACTCAACTTGCGCCAAAGCCAGAACAATTTGCACGTGACCAGTCCCGATGGTAATTTTCCATCGACGTTACTGGAGTGGACGTGGTGAGTGCTCCCAACATTTTATGGGCGTACCGTCCCGAGCTGACCGATGGTGGCGGATGTCCCAACACCTGGGTTGCTCCTATCCAGAACTAGTCGTATGCATCCTGCGCCACGGGAACTCGATGTCATTGCGACGAAACTCTCGGAAGTGATGCCGCACGAGCGGGCCGACCTCGAGCGCCTCGCCGATCTCCTCCGCCGGCACAATGCGATCGGCGACGAGATCGCCCAGGTGATCGGCAGGCCGGCCGAGCGCGGACACGTGGGGGAGTACGTCGCCTCGCGCATCTTTGGCATCGCGCTGGAGGGGTCGGCCCGAAAACGTGCCCAGGACGGAAGGTTCATCTCGGGCCCTCTCGCGGACCGAACGGTCAACGTGAAGTGGTACGGCAAGCAAGAGAGCGTGCTCGATCTCCACGCGCGGAGGCCGCCCGACTACTACCTGGCGCTCACGGGCCCCGCGGGAACGGCCGCCTCATCTCGGGGTGCAACGCGCCCGTGGGTGATCCGGTCCGTCTATCTGTTCGACGCGCCGCGCCTGCTCGCGGACCTGCGTGCGCGCGGCGTCAGGATCCGCGCGGGGTCGAGCGTGAGACAAGCGCTCTGGACGGCGGCAGAGGTCTACCCGGAGCCCCGCAACGCCGCTCTCGTCCTCTCCCAGGAGCAGTGCGACCTGCTCGCCTTCTTCGGATGAGCCGAGAGGGCGCTGGGGCTAGTGGAGGACGAGGTGGCCCGTCGCCCACAGGACTACTCCGATAAGGAGAAGGATCAGAAACGCATCCATCGAGGCACTCTCCTTCCTCGACCGTCTGGCCGGGTGGCGTTTCCCTTCAATATATGCCCAGAACGGGGAACAAGAGGCGGGTGGCGGTCAGCTCCGCGAACCATCACTTTCAGAGTAGCGGGACTGGGCCGCGGAACGCAGTCCGTGGGGTGCCTCGATGTGTGGAACATACCCGAGCGCCGTGATCTTCGAGATATCAAAGTGGTAGTCGCTGAAGAACACCTTCAGATCTTGCCACCGGATATTGGCCAGTTGCGGCATCTTCGCTAACTGTCCGGCCACATGGACGAACGGCCAGATGGTTTTCGCCAGCCACCGGGACATCGACGGGCGCCACGGAGACCGTTGGAGAACGTCGGCGATCCACCCAAGCAACTCTTTCGTCCGATGGCGCCCGCCGTCTGTCACGTTATAGGCCGCACCCGGGTGCCCTGACTCCATGGCGATGAGGTGCGCGGCTGCCAAATCATCCGCATGCACCACGTCGACAATGTGGCGACCGCCATCCGGAAGAGGCACCACCGGCAAGCGCATGGCCCGTGCCGCTTGGGGGAGAAAATAGCGATCCCCGGGCCCGTACACGATGCAGGGGCGCACGATCATCGCCTGCAGTCCGGACGCAACGGCCTCCTGCACGAGCTCCTCCGCACGGACTTTGGACACGCCATAGACGCTCGCTGGATTGAACGGGGTATCCTCGTCGACGCCTAGGGGAAGTTCGTCTCCGTACACGGAGACCGAACTCGTATACACGGCCCGCGACACCCCCCGCTGTCTGGCCGCCTCAAGCAACCGTCGGGTCCCTTCGACGTTCGTCTCCAGCATTTCGCGGTGGGTGTGCTGGTGTGTATCGACGGCCCCGGCGACGTGAAACATCTGGTCGATGCCGTCGCACACTCCGCCGAGCGACTTTGCATCTCGAAGATCTCCCACCGCGATCTCCACGGTCGACCCAAAGAGGACGCGCGCGGCTTCCAGATTGCGCGCCAAGATCCGAACAGAACGCTGCCGCGCCAGGAGAGCGCGGACGATAGCCCCGCCCACCAGTCCGGTGGCTCCCGTCGCGAGCACGCGTTGCGTCGTCATTGATAACTCCCGTTGAGAACAATTCGCCGCTCATTGCCCGCATCCCTCACTGGGCAAGGCGTGACAAGTTTGCTTTCCATATGGCAGGAGGCCGTTCCCTGCCGCCCGAAAGAATAACAGCGCGTGAGACGGTATCCGGGCTCTCGGCTACGAGTCACCAGCGTCGTGCGGCCCTGGCGGGAAAAAGTCGGTCTGTCCCAGGGCGATCTCGCGGCGGAAGCGGGTGTGTCCCGACAAACCCTCGGCGCCATCGAGGCGGGGCGCGCCATTCCGGGAACAGCCCTGGCCCTCCGGCTGGCCGCCGCCCTGGGATGCCGCGTGGAGGAGTTGTTCCATCTGCCGGGTGCCGCGCGGCGTGTCACCGCTCACCTCGCCGGGTTCATCACGGACGATCCTGCCTCCCAGCGGGTCAGGCTGGCGATGGTTGGAGGCCGCACGGTGGCGCTCCCGCTGACGGGTTCTCTCGCCGCGGTGGCATCGCTGCCGGAAGCCGATGGAATCGTCTGCGGCGGCCGCGGTCCGGCCGTTCAGGTTCACCTGCTGACCCCTGTGGAGCGGCTGGCAGAGACCGTGGTGGTGGCCGGGTGTGATCCCGCTCTGCCCGCGGTAGCAGCCCATGTCCACCGGTCTCATCCCCGCGTCGGCCTCGCGTGGCTTCCCGTGGGAAGCCTGCAGGCCCTGCGCTGGCTTCGGGAGGGTGCGGCACATATCGCGGGGCTTCACCTTCGTGATCTGCGGACCGGACAGGAGAACGTTCCTCTCGTCCGCCGCGTCCTCGGCGGGCGCCGGACGGTGATCCTGGGATTTGCGACGTGGGAGGAGGGGTTTATCGTGGCCTCCGGCAACCCGCGGGGCATTCACCGGGTCGCCGATCTCGCGCGCGCGGACGTCACGATGATCAACCGGGAGAAAGGGAGCGGAGCCCGAGCCCTGCTTGACATGGCGCTCGCCGCCGGCGGCGTCACCCCGTCGCAGATCCGCGGGTACCAGCGCGAAGCGCCTTCGCACCTGGCCGTCGCCCAGGCGGTGGCTCTCGGCTTCGTGGACGTGGGAATCGGGGTCCGCGCGGCGGCCCGGGCGTTTGGCCTCGCCTTTGTGCCTTTGCAGCGGGAGCGGTACGATCTCGTCGTGCCCGCCGCGCTCATGAATCATCTTCCGGTGCAGGCTTTCCTCGATGCCGCGCGCGCACAATCCGTGCGCCACGACCTCGAGGCGATAGGCGATTACGATACGACCCGGCTCGGGGACACCCTCGCGGTGCTCCCGTGATTCCATGAGGCACGTCGCTTCCCGCCCTGCGGTCCCGTGGGTTCTGGCGGCGGCCGGCGGGGTGTTGCTCTTTTACCTGCTGACCCCCTTCTTCTTTGGCATTGCCGCGCTCGATGTGGCCGGTTTTGCGGTGACCCTCCGCCAGGCCGCATCCGCGGGAGCGATCGAGACGTCGGTCGTGACAGCAACCGTGTCGACACTTCTCGTCATCCTGCTCGGAGTGCCCCTCGCCTACCTGCTGGCGCGTGGAGAGTTCAGGGGCAAAGCGGTCCTCGGAGCCCTGGTCTATCTGCCGCTCGTCATTCCGCCGCTCGTGGGGGGGGTTCTGCTCCTCGCCATGTATGGCCCCTACGCTCCTGTGGGGCAGTGGCTCGGGGATCGGGGTGTGCGGGTCACCGACGCGTGGCCCGGGATCGTGCTGGCGCAGACGTTCGTGTCCGCGCCGTACCTCGTCGTCGCCTCGCGTGTCGCGTTTGAAGCGGTAGATCCCACCCTCGAGCGCGTCTCGTACGCTCTGGGCAAGCCTCCCCTGGCAACGTTCTTCCGGGTCTCGCTGCCGCTCGCCTGGCCGGGAATCCTCGCCGGCGTGCCGCTCGCCTGGCTCCGAGCCCTCGGCGAGTTTGGGGCCACGGTCATGGTCGCCTACCATCCCTACACGCTGCCGGTGTACCTGTTCGTGCGGTTCGGCGCGGAGGGCCTCCGGGCAGCGCTCCCGGTCGCCACGATTCTCGTCCTCGCGGGCGCGGTGGTTCTGGGCCTTGTGCAGGTGGCCGCTCGCCACGGCATCGGGCGTCTCGTGCCGTAGCGTGCCGGAAGGATCCCGGAGATGTTGAGCGTTTCGGCCCGCCGCCGCCTCGGGACATTTTGTCTGGATGTCGACTTCGCGACGGAGCACCAGCGGGTGGTGCTGTTCGGGCCCTCGGGAGCGGGAAAGAGCCTGACGCTGCAGTGTGTGGCCGGCTTCATCACCCCCGACCGTGGACGGATCGTGGTCGACGGCACCGTCCTGTTCGACGGCGACCGCCGGGTCAACGTTCCCCCGTGGAAGCGCCGGATCGGGATGGTCCTGCAGGCGTACACGCTCCTGCCCCACCTGACCGTGGGGGACAACGTCGCGTACGGGCTGGGGCCCCTTTGGCGCGGCCGCGAACGCATCCGGATCGAGACCCTCCTCGCCGCCGTGGGTCTCAGCGGGTACGCGGAGCATACGCCGGCGCAGTTGTCGGGAGGCCAGCGGCAACGGGTCGCCCTGGCGCAGGCCCTGGCGAGCGACCCCCGGCTCCTGGTTCTCGATGAGCCGTTCTCAGCGGTGGACGCTCCCGTCCGCGAGCGGCTGCGCCGGGATCTCCTCGCGCTCCTCGACGCGTTTCAGGTTCCCTTGATCTTCGTCACGCACGATTTCGGAGAAGCGTACCTCCTCGGCCAGACGATCGTCATCCTGGCGGCGGGGCAGGTCATCCAGATCGGGTCTCCGGCGGACGTGGCAGGCCGTCCGCGCACGGCGACAGTTGCACGGCTTGTCGGGGCGACCAACATCCTCGATGGCGAGGTGGTGCAGGCCGCCGACGGCCATCTCACCCTGCGGGCGGAGAGCTTGGTCGTGCGGGCCTCTGGTGCGGCCCGCACCCCGGGCGAGCGGGTGACGTTCTGCCTCAGGTCGGAGGACGTGCATATCATTCCCGCCGCGCCAGGCACGCCGGGGGTCAGAGTCACCGGGGTGCTGCCGCGGAATGGTCTCGTCACCGTCCTGCTCACATCCGGCCGCGTCACCCTGGAGGCGAGCGTCCCTCACACGCCTCCCCAGGTCGGCAGCACTGTGGGCCTCGAGGTCGCCGACGGCGCCGCGCAGGTGCTCGAGGACGATGCGGCAGCGATTATGGAGTGACAGGGTGGGTGACGGTGGAATGCGACGGTGGGTACCCGTGATCCTGATGACCGGCCTGCTGTGGGCACTCCCGGCCGGCTGCGGCCAGGCCGCAGCCGGCACGGTCTCTGTTCTGTACGCCGGCTCCCTCGTCAACCTGATGGAGTTCGGGCTTGGCCCGGCGTTTAATGCGGCGACGGGTTACCGGTTTGAGGGGGTCGCCGGCGGCTCCGCGGCCATCGCCCACGAGATCAAGGACAAGCTTCGGCGAGCCGACGTGTTCATCAGCGCCAACCCTCAGGTCAACACTCTCCTGATGGGTCGGGACAACGGCGACTGGGTGCGCTGGTACGTCACATTCGCCGCATCGGCGCTTGTGGTCGGCTACAACGCGAGGAGCACCTTCGCGGCGCAGTTCGGGAGTAGACCCTGGTACGACATCATGGCGGCACCCGGGTTTCGCCTCGGCCGCACCGACCCCGTGCTGGACCCCAAAGGCAGGCTCACCCTTGAGCTCATCGACAGGGCCGCACGGCACTACCGCCGGCCCGATCTGCCGCAGGCGGTGCTTGGCGCCCCCGACAACCCGGCTCAGATCTTTCCGGAGGAGACCCTCGTCGGCCGGCTGCAGACAGGCCAGCTCGACGCCGGGTTCTTCTACACCATCGAGGCCGCGGAGGCGCGCATCCCGTACATCACACTCCCTCCCGCCATCACGCTGACCGCGGAGTATACGGTCACCATCCTGCGCGCCGCCCCCAATCGGTCGGGGGCGCTGGCATTTGCGCGCTTTCTCCTGGGAGCCCAGGGGAGGACGGTGCTTGCGCAGCACGGGCTCGACGTCCTGCCTCCGCGTGTCGGCGGGGATGCCGCCGCAGTCCCGCCCGGCCTGATGACGCCGCTTCCGGGCCGATAGCCGGCAGGGGAGGGTGCGAATCCTTCGTTGGGGGTATAATCAAGAAGATTTGCCCAGTAAGGGACTCTGGCTTAGGGACTCTGGCGCGGGGGGAGACGATGCGGAGATCTGAAGGGAGGAGCGGCGTGGCCCTTCTCTCGGTCGCGCTGCTCGCGTGGCAGCCGGCCCTCTCGACGCCTGCCCCCGGATCCCTTCACCGATCCCGAATCATGCCGGACGAGGAGACTCGGTCCTCGTCTTCGCCGCCCACCCGGATGATGAGACGCTGGGGGCGGGCGGCTTCATCCACGCAGCGGTCTCCGCCGGAGCGCGCGTCACGGTCGTCATCATCACAAACGGGGACGGGTATCTGGAAGGCGTGGATGTCGGCTTTCGCACCCTCTTCAGCACGCCGGGCCGATTCATCGAGTACGGGAAGCAGCGGCAGAAGGAAGCTCTCGCCGCGGCGGCCCGCCTGGGAGTTCCTCCGGCGCAGGTTGTCTTTTTAGGGTATCCCGATCGGGGCCTGGCCGTGCTCTGGGGGCCGCGGTGGGGCTGCGACAAACCATACACGTCCCCGTATACCCGCCGTGACCGCTCTCCCTATCCGCTGAGTTACCGGCCTGCGGCCCTCTACTGCGGCGAGAGCGTCCTCGCAGACGTCGTCGCACTACTCCGGCGAGAGCATCCCTCGGTCATCATCATGCACCATCCCGAGGACACGCACCGGGATCACTGGGCGGCCGAGGCGTTCGTCACATCTGCCCTGGAGACCCTGGGCCTCCAGGGAGAGGAGTGGGCACGACGCGCGTCTCTGTACCATGTTCTCATCCACCATGGGGTCTGGCCGACCCCGCAGCTCTACGCGCCGGACCTGGACCTCCAGCCGCCGCGCGACCTGTGGGAGGCGCATCACGGGTGGCTCACGTTTCCGCTCGACCAGGCCGACAAGGATGTGAAGCACCGAGCCGTCTTGGAATATCACAGCCAGGCGAGACTGCTGCAGGGATATATGCTTGGCTTCGTCCGCAGGAACGAACTGTTCGACCTCTCGCCGGCGGTCCATCCATCGCAGGTTGAGGATGAAGATCTTTCTCTCGCGTCTCCAGAGGCGTGGGACCGCCTCCCCCCGCTGATCCAGGCGCCCGCGTCCGGGTCTCTCCTCCGCGCGACGGAAGGGAGCGCGATCCTGGACTCTGTCGCGATGGGGCAGTCGCCCGCGCACCTTTTCTTCGCGCTTCGCCTGCGCCGGCCGGCCATCCGCGAGGTGCAGTACCGGCTCGACCTGCGGCTGTTTTACCCGGACGGACACGCGGCCCGGCAGTTCCTGCGCTTTGAGGTGTCCCGCCGTCTGACGGCCGACCGGTCCGGCTCCGTGGACCTCCCGCTCCCGGCGGGGGCCGCCGCACACAGCTTCGGCCGCCGGATCGGCATCGTCCTTCCCCTCGACGGGCTCGGCAGCCCCGTGAGCCTGTACCTGCGCGTGGAGACGGTGGGCCCCTTCCGGATGGTCGTGGATCGGAGCCCCTGGACCCTGATTCATCTCGCGGCAGCGGGGGCGCGCCAGTCCGCACACATCTCCGGCATGACGCCGAGCCTCTCCTTTGCGCGCGGGTTGCCGTTCGGACGTTTCTAGGCATGACACGCTCAGAAAGAGAGTGGGGTCGAGACAGTAGGAGTCGGGGAATTCGACCGATAAATACTTTAGACGATTCTCCAGAGAGGTGACGTTGTGGTTGATCAGCCCCTCCACGGGCGGATGCGGGTGCTGCGGTATCCCACGGAGACGTTCGCGCAGGCCGCGAGCACGATGCGGACGGTTCTCTACGAAATCAAGAAGATCATCGTCGGACAGGACCTTATGCTGGAGCGGATACTTGTGGCCCTGCTCTCCCACGGCCACATCCTCATCGAGGGCGTGCCGGGGCTGGCCAAGACGCTCGCCATCAAGACTACGGCGCAGGTCCTGAATTGCCAGTTCAAGCGCATTCAGTTCACCCCCGACCTCGTGCCCGCCGACCTCATCGGCACGCGCATCTACAACCAGCAAACCAGCACGTTCGAGGTGGAACTCGGGCCCGTGTTTGCGAACCTGGTCCTGGCCGACGAGATCAACCGGGCGCCCGCCAAGGTGCAGTCGGCCCTCCTCGAGGCGATGCAGGAGCGCCAGGTGACGATCGGCAAGGAGACGTTCTCTCTGCCCGACCCCTTCCTGGTGCTGGCTACCCAGAATCCGATCGAGAGTGAAGGAACGTACCCGCTCCCCGAGGCGCAGGTCGACCGGTTCATGTTTAAGGTCGTCATCACCTACCCCTCCTTCCATGAGGAGATGACGGTGGTGGACCGAATCACCGAGCAGTCTCCCGGCGTCGACCGGGTGATCAGCGGCGCCGACCTGCTCGAGCTCCAGAAGATCGCCGAGGCGGTGTACGTGGATGCGAAATTGCACGAGTATGCGGTGAACCTCGTGACCGCCACCCGGCGGCCTCAAGACTTCGGCCTCGGCGACCTCGCCAAGTTTGTCGCGTACGGCAGCAGTCCGCGAGGCTCGCTCAACCTTATCATCGGTGCGAAGGCGCTCGCGCTGCTGCGCGGGCGAGAGTACGCGATGCCCGAGGATGTGCGCGACCTGGCGCCGGAAGTGCTCCGGCACCGGCTCCTCCTGTCGTATGAGGCGCTTGCTCAGGACGTGACGCCCGACCACCTGCTGGAGCGCCTGATGGACGCCGTGCCGGTTCCCAAAGTCCACATCGGAGATCCCTATGGAGACTCCCGAGCGAGTATTGAGGCGTCTCGAGTTTAGGGTCGTCCGCCGGCTGGACGGCTTCCTGTTCGGCGATTACCGGGGGGTGTTCTACGGCCCCAGCCTGGACCTGGCAGAGGTGCGGGCCTACCAGCCGGGCGATGAGGTTCGCCGGATCGATTGGAACGTCACGGCCCGGATGAACCGGCTCTTTGTCCGCCAGTACCGCGAGGAGAAGGAACTCACCGCCTGGCTGCTCGTGGACCTGTCCGCCTCTATGGCGTTTGGGACCGTCCGCCAGTTCAAGCGGCAGGTGGCGATCGAGTTCGCCGGAGTGGCGGCCTACATCGTGACCCGGCACGGGGACAAGGTGGGCGCCATCGTCTTTCCGACGGAGCGAGGGGGAATGTTCATCCCGCCTCGGGCCGGGCGCCTGCAGGCCCTGCGCGTCGTGCACGAGCTGGCGGCGCGGCCAGCGCTGCCCGGGGGAGGGCGGACGGATCTCGGCGCCGTCCTGCACCAATTTGGCCGCATCGTCCGGCGCCGGTGCCTCGTTTTTCTCATCTCGGATTTTGACGCGCCTGAGGGGTGGGAATCTCCCCTGGCTGAGCTCGCCCGGCGCCACGAGGTCATCGCGGTGAGGATCGAAGATCCGCGAGAGCGCGATCTCCCGGACGTCGGTGGCGTGCACCTCGAAGACCCGGAGACGGCCCAGCAGATCTGGGTCGATACCTCGGACCGGAGGGTGCGCGACACGTACCGCGACCTGGTGGCGGCCCGGGACACGCGGCTCGACGAGGTGATGCGGCGGACCGGCGTGGACACGCTCACGCTGTCCACCGGCTCCTCCCTGGTCGAACCGCTCCTGAAGTTCATCATGCTCCGGAGGCAGCGGCGGTGGAGTTTACCTGGCCGGTGATGCTCTGGGGCCTGCTGCTGCTGCCGGCCCTCGTCGGCTGGTATGTCTTCGGGGGGCGCAGCCTGCGGCGCGCGGCGGTCCAGAGATTCGCGGAGAGCCCGCTGTTCGCCCAGATTGCCGTCCGCCTTCCCACACTCCGCCGTCACGTGAGCATGGCGCTGTATTTCGCGGCGCTCGGACTGCTCCTGACCGCGGTCGGCCGCCCCATCATGGCGCTCCCCATGCCGGTGAACAAGGCGACGGTGATGCTGGTGATCGATACGAGCGGAAGCATGGCCGCCCCGGACGTCCTTCCGACCCGGCTGGACGCGGCGACGGCGGCAGCGCGGACGTTTCTCGATGCCTTCCCCCCTGGCCCCAAGGTCGGCCTGGTGTCGTTCAGCACCTATGCCACTCTGATGGTCCCGCCCACGCCGGACCATGATGCGGTAAAGCAGGCCCTTGCCACGCTGAAGCCGCAGGAGGCGACGGCGATCGGGGACGCCATCGCCATCGCGCTCAAGGCTCTTCCCGGCCGGACCGGTGAGGCACCGGAGACGAAGCCCAGCCCGTTCACCCCCCCGGCGCCCGCGCCCCCCTCCACTCCGCCCGCCGGCGCGGCTCCCCCCGGCTCGTCTGCGAAACCGCAGGACTTTCCCCCGGCGGCGATCATCCTCCTGAGCGACGGCGGACAAAACGCCGGCACCGAAGATCCGTTGCGCATGGCGCTTGTGGCGCGCCAACAGAAGGTCAAGATTTACACGATCGGTCTCGGCACACCGGGCGGCGGCGTGTTCACCTACCAGGGGCAGATGGTGCTTGTGCCGTTTGATCCCACCCTCCTCCAACAGATGGCCGCGCTCACGGACGGGAAGTTCTTCTTCTCTCCATCGGCAAAAGATCTGACCCAGGTGTACCGCGACCTCGGGCGTGCCATCGGATGGGAGAAGCGGAAGACAGAAGTCTCCGCCCTGTTCGTGGGAGGCGCGGGCGTGCTGATGCTCGGCGGCGGGCTGCTGTCGCTCCTCTGGATGGGACGGCTGCCGTGAAGTTCCTCTGGCCGGCGGCCCTGCTGCTGTATCTGGCGGTCCCCGTGCTCGCGGGCGGGTACGTGTGGATGCTCAGGAGGCCGGCGCGCGAGCGGGTGCGTTATCCTCGGATTGACCTCGTGGCCCGCGCGGCGGCCGCCGGGGGACGCTGGCGGCGCCACGTGCCGGCCGTGCTGTACCTCGTGGCGCTGTGTGGAGTGATCTTCACGCTCGCCCGTCCCGTCGCCCCCGTTCCGGTGCCGGATAACCGCACGGCGGTGATGCTGAGCATGGACGTGAGCCGCAGCATGATGGCGCACGACGTCGTGCCCACACGGTTGGACGCCGCCAAGAAGGCCGCGGTCCAATTTGTCCGCACGCTCCCGCGGGGGGCGAAGGTGGGGCTGGTGTCCTTCAGCAGTTATGCGACGCTGATTTCGCCGCCCACCGATGATCACGATCGCGTCATCCAGGCGATCAACAACCTCAATCTGGAGTTTGCGACCGCCATCGGCGACGGCCTGTTGGAGGCCCTCTACGCCCTGCCGGGACGCCAGCGGTCGGATAACGCCGTGACCCCCGGCCTTCCGCCGGCCCCGCCTGAGAACGCCGACCGCCTGCCTCCGGCCACGGTCGTGCTGCTGAGCGACGGCCAGAGCAACCGGGGGACGTCACCGGAGGACGCCGCGAACGCGGCCCGCCTGATGCGCGTGCGGGTTTACACGGTGGGCCTGGGGTCCCCTGAGGGGACCTTCCTCGAACTCGGGGGGCGCAGCATCTTCGTCCGGCTCGATGAGGAGACGCTCAAACAGATCGCGGAGGTCACCGGTGGAGAGTACTGGCGGGTGTCCTCCACGACGGAACTGAGCCGTGTGTATACCCGACTCGGGCGGTCGATCGGGTGGGAGCGCAGGGCCGTCGAGGTGAGCGGTCTGGCCTCCGTGGCCGTCGCGGGGCTGTTTGTCGCGACCCTCGCCGTCTCCCTCCTCTGGATGCGCCGGCTCGTCTAGCGCACCGTGAGCGTGGCGACCATCCCGGCCTCCCGGTGACCGGGGAGGCTGCAGTAGATCGTGTAGGTGCCCTCGTGGATCGCCGTCTTGATCTCCGCCGTCTGGCCCGGCTCGATGACCGCGACCTCGGCGACGCTCTTCCCGCCGGTGCCCGCGAGGACAACGTTATGCTCGATGGCCCCCTCGTTTCTGACGACGACCGTCACCGCGCCGGGTGAGGCGGCGACCTCCCGGGGCGCAAAGAAGAACTCCCCGGCCGTTATCCGCACGGCGGTCTCCGCGCTGAGGACAGGCTGGCCCTGCCATGCTCCGCTGCCGAAGGCCAGCGCGAGTACAGCGGAGCACGCCGCGCACCTCCCGATTCTGCCCCACCGGGCGCGCAAACCGGCGTCATCTCCGCGGGTCATTGAGCGGTCACCGGATGACCGACCACCGCTCCGTAGAGGTAGCCCTGCTCATTGAACGGGACGCCCGCCGGCTGAGTGTGCCCTTTGTCATCCGCGGCCCGGGCCCGCAGGCTGTAGGTCCCCGGGCGCGCATCCCAGTCCAGGTCCCACCGCACCCAGGCCTGGGGGATGTTGGGCTCCCTCAGGCGGGCCGGCTGCCAGCTGATCCCGCGATCGAGACTGACCTCGACTCTGGAGATCCTGCCCTGCCCGGACCAGGACCGGCCGCGGAGGAGAGAGGGACCCACCGGCACGTGTGCCTCCCAGGGGAGTTCGAACGCGCTTTTTACGGCTTGGAACGTCAGGGCCGGCCCTTTGGCCGGCGGGGCCGGCGCGTAGTCCGGACCAATCAACACGTAGGACTCGGTGTTCCAGGGCGAGTACAGCGGCTCTTCGGAGACCTCGATCTTGCCCACCCACTTGACGTTGGCCACGCCGACCCACCCGGGAACCAGGACACGCACCGGGAATCCGTGGTCTGGCGGCAGGGTTTCCCCGTTCATCGCGTAGACCAGAAGCGTGTCGTCGGCGAGGGCCTTGCCGATCGGCATCGGGCGGCGCACTTTCAGCTCGTCGAGCCCTTCGGGCATCACATCTCGAGCCGTGCGCCGGACCTCGCACCGCTCCAGCACCTCGCGCAGGCGGACCCCTGTCCACTCGGCGACGCCGATCGCCCCCAGTTTCCACTGCGTGCCCTGCGCCCGCTTCCCGTAGAGCGCCTCGAAGAAGCTTCGGCCGTTGCCGGCGCACTCGACGAACCTGATCACGGATACGGACGGCATGGCGAGGATCTCCGCATAGGAGAACTCTCGGGGGCGCGCCACGCCCGACCCCTCCACGCGCAGGCGCCACGTGGACGCCTCGATGCGCGCGGTACGGCTATGATCGCGGACGAAGAAGAGCTCGTTCGGAACGACGTACCCGCGGGTGTACATCCCTTCCCACCGCATTTCTTTGTTGCTGCCGAAGTCGTAGAAGAACTCGGGCGGCGTCGGCTTCAGGACGAGGTCACCCGCCGGCGCGGCCCGTGCCGGCCGTGGGGGGAGGGCCACACCGCTTATCGCCGCGACCCCGGCGCCGGCGAGCATCTGAAGAAATCTCCTTCGCGATGTCCCCAGCGCCCTGGCGCGCCGCCACACGAACTCGTCGGCTCTGGCCTGCTCATAGAGGTGCTCGTCGAGGTGATCCTCCCTGTGCACGGCTGTCCTCCTTGGTGATCCGCGTTCTCGTAATGCGCGCCGGTGGCGGGTGCTCTCCTCCGGAACGGGGCGTCCTTCGACGCTGGGCACCGCCACCCTCTGCCGCGGCACTGCCCCGAGGGCGATCACGAGGGTTTCCCCCCGGGCGGGCTTCCGTGTCGTGGCTTTTCCCGGCCGCGGCCGTCACGCGCCGGAAAGTTGCGGTGATCTTGCGTCGATCTTACATTGACACCGCCCCCGGTTCGTTCTATATTTTGGCCGAATCGGATAGGTTTCCGGCGCGAGAAAGGCAACTTTGCCAACCTGGCAAAGGCGCAAAGCCACGGGGCCATGTCTCATGGTCAGCCGGGCTGCCGAAGCTGGACGTGACCACGTCGTCCGGCTTCTTTCTTTTGGCGCACTCCGCCGAAAGAGACAAGGGGGGAGCACGATGAAGAAGAACCGTCGGGAGGTCCTATTGTTTGTGCGCGCGTACCGGCGTATGCGGCACGTGATCCACGAGAATCGGGGCGCCTTCGCCGAGCGGGACCGGTGGTACAATGAGCTGAGATCCGTCTACGAGCTGCTGCCGGAGGCGCTTCGCACCCGGGCGTGGATGCTGACGAGCGTTGAGCTGGCATCGTAAGAGGGAATTAGTCACCGCGGTCGGCCGCAACGGTCGAAGGCCCCCCTGAGCTGGACGTTCTGAACGGCGCGGACTGTCCCCCGTCCCGGCCTCTTGGAGGAGCCGGGGCTGTATGGTACAGTCTCCATCGGACGGGCGCCCGTAGCTCAGGGGAAAGAGCAGCTGCCTTCTAAGCAGCGGGTCGGGGGTTCGAATCCCTCCGGGCGCGCCAGACTTCGTTAAAGTGCGGCAGGCCTGCCAGAGCATCGGCGTCGGGCATCCTCACGGGCTGCGCCATTGAGCGAATGCGGACGAAGAAG
>DASUDA010000119.1:0-2523 GCA_036275835.1 bacterium
AGCGAGCGCGCGATCCCGAACAGCTCGCCGAAGTGGGCGGTTATGGGGATCGAGAGGAATAGCGCCAGGCCCATCATGGCGCCGTACCAGCGAAGCGCGAACGGGCCGATCTTGAAGAGCACCGGATGCATGGCAGAGCTAGTATAGCAACGGCAAAAATTCTGTCATAGATCAGTGATCCTGTCACCTTAACGGATTAGTGAAAATGTCACCCCCCTTAGGTCTGGAGTTGTTTGCGCCGAGCGCCGGTGAGCAGCGTCCGTCGCCACGGATGATCCGGTGGCGGGATGCTTGGCTTTCGGAAGGGCAGCCCGTCACTGTCCGGCAGAAGGGTACCTGGATCCGGCCCGGATTCCGGGAATCGCTCCTGGGGCATCCTGGAGTGCCGTTGTCCATGCGGAAGCCGCTTGGCGCTGAGGCGCTGGCCGTGGTGGTAGATGGCGAGCGTGCCGTCGAGGAAGGCGTGGACATCGACACGCGCTCCGGTGTAGCTACGCCCGCCTGGACCGGGATGGACCTGGAGGAGACCTCCGTTGAGCTGCACGGTGTTGTCGTGCGCGACGGTGCGCCGGTACTTGAAGCAGCAGATGCGCGTGAGGTCAGCGGGCGTCGGCCGCCACGCGGGTTCTGGCGTGGCCGGGGCGTGCGCGAAGCGGGCGTTGTAGCGGGGGCGGAAGCGGTCAAAGACGCGCTGGGCCTCGGTGAGGGTCCTCGCCTGCGCGAGGCGGAGTTCGACGACCAGGCGATCTTGGAAAGTGCCAAAGAGCCGTTCCACGCGTCCCTTGCCCTGCGGCGAGGACGCGGGGATCCAGCGGATCCCGAGTTCTTGGAGCGCCCGCCCGACCTGCGTGGAGGCGATGTCGCCCTCGAGCTGCTCCGCGAGGCCTTGCGGGGTTCGCGGATCGCGATGAAAGATGCCATGCCGATCGGTGTAGGCGGCTGCCGGCAGGCCATAGCGTCGGATGAGCTGACGCAGCAACAGGAAATAGCCGTGCGCATCCTCCTGAGGGCGAAAGACGCCAGCCAGGACTTCGCCCGTGGCATCGTCGATGGCGGCGAGGAGAACGAGGCGCGGGCCGCGATCCTCGAGCCAGGGATGGTCACTGCCGTCCATCTGGACGAGGAGACCGGCTTGGGGCATGCGCTCGCGCCGGCGGCGATGCTTGGGCGCTCGCCGGGTGCGTGGACTCCCGATGCCCGCCTTGCGCAGCATGCGCTGCACGGTGGGACGGGACAGGATGAGGCCGTTGTGCTCCCGGAGGAGCTCGGTGAGGTGATGATCGTTCACGCCGGCGTAGCGCGTGCGGGCCAGCGTGAGGACCTGAGTCCGTATGGCCTCGGCGAGGCGGCGCGGGGAGGTCCGCCCGCGGTTGCCATGGGCGAGCGCCGCCGGGCCATCCTGGCGGACCTTCGCCAGCAGGCGCCGGAGGTGACGGAACGAGAGGCCCAGGAGCCGGGCCGCGTCAGGCACTGCGAGGTGCCCCTCCACGACCTGGACGAGGACATGGGCTCGTTGCTGCTCTCTCTTGCTCAAGGTGACTCTCCCCCTGTTCATGCTCCCAGGGTGACAGAATCACTGATCTGTTACGGGGTGACAGAATCATTGAGCTATTACAGCAACGGCAAAAATTCTTGACACCTAGGGGGGCATCTGCTAACCTGACCTCAAACTGAATAGCAACTCTTATCCAGAGCGGTTGAGGGACGGGCCCGATGAAACCCGGCAGCCTACCAGGCGCCCACCTGGCGTGGTGCTAATTCCCGACGGAAGATCCAATTCCGGTAGATAAGAGGGATGATCCCCCTCGCGGAGTTGGAGGGGGATTTTTGTTGCGCCCGGATATGCGGTTCCCGGCACGCGCCTGGTCACGACCATGATCGCGAAGAAGAGGGAGGGGAGAGATGGCAGTGAGCGGGCTGGTCTGCCGCGAGTGCGGCCGGCGGTACCCAACGGAGCCGATCTTCGTGTGCGAGCACTGTTTCGGGCCGCTCGAGGCGGAGTACGATCTCGAGGGTCTCGGCGGGGAGGCGCTCCGGGACCGCATTGTCTCCGGGCCACTCTCGATCTGGCGGTACCAGGACCTTCTGCCGGCGGCCCGGGTCCCGGAGTGGGACCTCGCCCCCGGGTTCACGCCGCTCGTCCCGGCCCACCGGCTCGGCGACGCGCTCGGGCTCCGCCATCTCTACCTGAAGAACGACACCCGCAACCCCACTTGGTCGTTCAAGGACCGCGTCGTCGCGGTCGCCTTGGCCGCCGGGAAGACGTTTGACTTCACCGTCTTCTCCTGTGCCTCGACCGGGAACCTCGCCAATGCGGTCGCGGCGCATGCCGCCAAGGCGGGTCTTCGCGCCGTCGTGTTCATCCCCAAAGGCTTAGAGCGGGCCAAAGTGATTACGACATCGGTCTACCGGCCCACCGTGGTGGAAGTCGATGGGACGTATGACGATGTCAACCGCCTCTGCCTCGAGATCGGCGACGAGCACCGCTGGGCGATCGCGAACGTCAACCTGAGGCCCTACTAC
>DASUDA010000120.1:0-3013 GCA_036275835.1 bacterium
CCGGTGGCTCCGGCCGGACTCCCGGAGTGATTCCGTCTACGACATCAGCCCGGGGGCGCTTGTGGCCTGCGGCATCCGCGGTGTGATTCTCGATCTCGACAACACACTCGTCCCCTGGGGTGCACGCGCGGCGCCTCCGGAGCTGTTTGGGTGGATCACCGCGGGGCGGACGGAGGGGTTGAAGTTCTGCATCGTCAGCAACAACAGGGGACCCCGGGTGGCGCGGCTGGCGGCGGCGCTGGGGCTGCCCGCGGTGACCGGGGCGCTCAAACCCCGCCGCGGGGCTCTACGCCGCGCGCTCGGCGTGATGGGAACAACGCCGACAACCACCGCGCTCGTGGGCGACCAGCTCTTTACCGACATCCTGGGGGGGAACCGCCTGGGATTGCACACGATCCTCGTTCGTCCTCAAAGCAAGAGAGAGTTCATCCTCACGCGTCTCGTGCGATGGGCCGAGCGCCTCGTGCCCACAGGACGCCGGCCGTAGCTCCCGGCCGCGTCGGGGTCGTGATCGGAGACCATCTCGAGCGCGTCCGGCGCTACCTCGCACCGTCAGGCGCCGATGCGCTGCTCCTGATGAAACCCGAGAACCGCCGGTACGCGACCGGCTTCACGGGCTCCGCCGGTCTCGCGCTGGTGACGGCGGCCGAGGCCGTGCTGGCGGTGGACTTCCGGTATTATGAGCAGGCTGCCCTCCAGGCTCCCGCCTGCGAGATCGTCCGAGGGGGGTCCGATCCCACCTCCGCGCTATCCGACGCCGTCCGCGCCCGCGACATCCGGCGCATCGGGTTCGAGTCGGAGTTTGTTCCCTATGCCCAGGTGGAGCGCCTGCGAGAAAGGCTGGCTCCGGCCGAGCTCGTCCCCCTGCCGGATGTGGATCGCCTGCGGTGGGTGAAGGACGACGCGGAGATCGCGGCGGTGAGCCGCGCCGCGGAGATCTCCGACGCAGCCTTCGCGCACGAAGTACGCTTTCTCCGACCCGGGATCACGGAGTGGGAGGCTGCCCTCGAGCTCGAGATCGCTCTGCGCCGCGCCGGAGCGGAGCGGATCTCCTTTGACAGCGTTCTCGCCAGCGGCCCTCGCTCGGCCTTCCCGCACGGCCGCGCGACCGACCGGATGATGTCGAAGGGAGACCTTGTGACGCTCGACTTCGGGGCGGTCTGCGAGGGATACGCCTCCGACTGCACCCGCACGGTGGTTCTGGGGCAGCCCGACGACCGGCAGCGCCAGATCTACGAGGTCGTCCTGGAGGCCCAGCTGAAGGCCATCGCGGCGATCCGGCCCGGCATCTCCTGCCGGGAGGTGGATGCGGCCGGCCGCTCTGTCATTACGGCCGCCGGGTTCGGCGACGCGTTTGGTCACGCGCTCGGCCATGGGATCGGGCTCGACGTGCACGAAGGGCCGGCTCTGTCCCCGCGGAATGAAGCGCTCCTCGAAGCCGGCATGGTGGTGACGGTCGAGCCCGGCATCTACCTGCCCGGGTGGGGAGGGGTGCGGATCGAAGACGACGTGGTTGTGACGGCGGACGGCTGCCGGATCCTCACGCACGCCCCCAAAGGGCTCCTCGCGTTTGAGCTGGATGTGTAGCGTGGTGGAGAGGGCCGGTCCCTCGGCGCGTTCCCGGTCCGCGTTCTTCCAGGAGGATCACCCAGACTCCGCTGAACGTGCGGACCTCGACCACATGGAACGCGGTCTCTAACGACGTCCGCAGGCGTCTCTGTGCATTCGCATCGAAGGGCGGAGTGGCAATGAGCCAGACCCGCGGGTATTGGGCCGCCAGCTGCCGCGCCCGGTCGGCCGTGAAGCTCGGCGGGTGGTCGGTGCTCGGGACCATCTCGAAGATTGGGAGTGTCCGCGAAGGGTGTGGCCCCGTGAAGTAGTATGTGAACGCAATCTCGGCCGGATGATTCACGAACAAAAAGAAGTCCTGGGGGTTGACTCGTGCCTGCACGAAGGCCGCGGCGGCCCGCCACTGATACGGTCGAAATGCGGGGTCGAAGTAATAGTGGGTGAGGACGGGCATGCTGTAGAGGAGGAGGCCTGCGGTCAGAAACGCCAGGGGGCGGGCCTGCCGGCTGCGGAAGCTCTCGCTGGCCTGCACGAGCCCTCGCGCCAGGAACATCGCGTAGAAGGGGAAGAGAAAGGAGAACCACCGCGGGTAGAACATGGGCTTCACGATCGAGAGCAGGAGCATGCTTCCGACGGGCACAACGAGGGGGAGGCCGACGAGCGCCAGAGCCTGCCGATTCGATCGAAAGGATACGGCGCCCTGCCAGAGGACTGCCAGGAATGGAAGGTACAGGATGAGTTGTTCAATGGTCCCCAAAGTCCCGACGGCGAAATAATTGGCTGTGCCAAAGAGGGAGCCTCCGAAGGCGAACAACCCCATCAGGTCGCCAACGCCGAATGCGCCCACCGGAAGCGAGCCCCGGCCCTGAATGACCTGGTACAAGAGAGTGGGGACCCAGGGGATGTAGAGGAGACCGGCGGCGGCCATGCAGGTAAGCCATGGCGCCATATCTTGGGAGCGCCGTGCAAAGAAGAACACCCATAGGCCGTGTGCCAGAAGCACGAGGAAGCCGAGGTAGTGGGTATAGATCATGGTCGTGCCGACGCCCGCATACAGGGCCCAACGGCCAATCCCTCCCTGCTGCACACTTCGCGCGAGGGCGAGAGTGGATCCGAGGGCGAGCGCGCCCAGGAAGGGATACATCCTGGCCTCCTGGGCGGCCATGATGTGCAACGGAGAGACACTCACGAGAAGTGCACCGAGGAGGCCGACGCCCTCAGAAGAGCTCCGCCGGAGGAGAGCGTACGTGAGCGCGACAGAGATGCAGCTGACGCAGGCCGAGGGGAACCTGAGGGCTACTTCGCTCACACCCGCGAGGCTGATCCAGCCCTTCATCATCAGAAAATAGAGAGGGGGGTGGACGTCTCCCGTCCTCAGCACACCGAGGATCTCGTGCCACTGTAATCCTGCGATCCACGCGGTATATGCTTCGTCGTACCAGAG
>DASUDA010000121.1:0-6527 GCA_036275835.1 bacterium
TCCGAGGCCAAAATGGAGTCACTTGACACGCTGCCGCAGGCGGAGATCGCAGTTTTTGCTGCGACCGGCTGTACCTGAGCGGGCGAAAAAACAAATACCGATGCGGCAAGTGCTATTACCAACATTCGCAACATCTCCCCATCACCTCCAGCAAAGCTGATATTTTCCTCGCCCTCGATTCGCGTTTACCATACCCACGAAGGGTACTTTTCAGACTTGGCTGTCCTCACCATCAACTGGTCATGATGACAAGCCGATAGAGTCAACAACGGCACTCGATATCGACTCCCGAGTTCTCTACCGCACAAATCCACGCGCCGCACGCTTGCGACTAAGCTCGGGCACGAACGGCTGCGGGTGGAGCCCGGCACGCGACCCTCTGTGGTGGAGAGGCCCACACTCGTGACCAACTTTTCGAGCCCCGTCGAAGGGTTTCGGGAAAAGCTCATCAGAAGTGGAGGTACACTACCTTAGGGGGACCACGGGGCAGGGAGCGGAACACACGGGGGAGGTGGATGATGAAGACGAACGACGCTGTTCTCTTTTTCTAACGAAAACCTCTAACGTGAGGGCAAAAATAGGGGGGTAAGGAGGGGAATGCAGGCGAAGATTACTCTCTCACATGCCATATTTTAGGCATCTAGGAGAGGGCAGGGAAATGCAGGAGAAGGGTCAAGGTGACGGGCGAATTCGGGGAGAGTTCTACGCCTGCGGTAATGTGGACATCGAAGTGCTCGAAATCGGAGACCCCGAGACCCGGCGCCGGCGCCTCGGGGACGGGAAGAGGGCGCGCATTGAGCACATCGCCGTGGAGGTGGAAGACCTTCGGGCTGCGCTGGCTCACCTGGCCTCCCTCGGTGTGCGGACCACCTCGTCTGAACCCAGGCGAATCGGCAACAGTCTGAACGTGTGGACCGTGGAAGAGACGACCGGCGGCATCTCTTACCAGTTGATCCAGCGGGTCTCCGAGCCGTAACGATTCTCGCGATCCGGGTGTCTGCTCAGGGGGGCGGCGCCTGGGTGTCCGCAGGATTCCGGAGCTTTGGTCAAGCTATGACTTGCGGAACCGCGCGAGGAAGCCTTTCTTGGGCTTTGGAGGATTGACGACCAGCTCAGGCGCCTTAAAGTCTAAGAGCAGAACGACACGCGACTTGTCGCTCTTGTTCCATGCCTCATGCTCCACGGTGTCATCAAAGACCATACATTTGCCTTCTTCCCAGGTCCGCGTCTCATCGCCGACCCGAATGGCACAGTTTTCGGGAACAATAAGGCCGAGATGGCAGCGCAGCACTCCTTCCGGGACCCCGGTGTGCGGGAGGATGTGGGTATTGGGTTTCATATGGGAGAAGCCGGCGGTCACGATGTTCGGGATTTGCTCGACCACTCGCGTCGTTTCCGGACAGAGCACACAGTTTTTGTCTAGCTTAACGCCCCAGGCATACAGGCCAAACACACTCCAGCCTTTTTCGTATAAGTGCTTCTCCGGCCAATCCAAAAACTGGCCATCTTTGAGATGGAGCAATTCTTTGTGCATAACCCGCCAATTCTGCTCTAACGCGCGCGTGAAGGGAAACTGGTCGTTTGAGTAAAACACTGTGCGGTCACCTCTGCGTCAAAATCGCGATGATTCGCCCGAGGGCTTTCACCTTGGGAATAAATCCCCGCACCTGGCTGATGGACGACCAGGCAAACTTGAGCCAGTCCACGATTTGCCCCGGAGGGGGGGTGGGGGTCCCCGCGGTTCTCCTGGTGGGAGTGCGATCGCGGGCGTCGGAGGGTGAGACGTTTGGCATGATCATTCGAGATCATAGCACATATCGCCCGGGATTTCACTAACCTGTACATAACCCCTCAGTGGCGCCTAGGATACGGCTACTCTTCGGCCTGTTTCCCGGTCGGCCGCCGCCCGATGCCAAAGATCCTGACGACGCCCGCCCCGGCAGCGAAGCCACCGATGTGCGCGAAGTAGGCCACACCGCCGTGGGCAGCGGACGTAACGCTCCCCACGCCCCCGATGAGCTGGAGGCCGAACCAGAGACCGATCAAGAGGAGGGCGGTGACGCGCGTGTGACCAAACCCAAACGGCGTCAGGATGGCGACCATGATCTCATCCCGCGGGAAGATAATGAGAAACCCGCCGAGGACGCCGGCGATGGCTCCGCTGGCGCCCAGATTCGGCACGGTCGAGCTGGGATCGACGGCAATCTGCAGCGCGGCGGCCGCCAGGCCACAGACAAAATAGAATAGAGCGAAGCGGACAGGACCAAGGTAGTTCGCTTCAAGTTCGTCACCGAACACCCAGAGGTAGATCATGTTCCCCGCGATGTGTATGAGGTTGGCGTGCATGAACATCGAGGTGACCAGGGTTTCTAAATGGTCGCCGCGGGCGATCTCGGCGGGCTTCAGAGCATAACGCAAAACGAAGCTCTCGCCGAAGACCAGCTCGCCGAGAAAAACGATGACGTTGGCGGTAATGATCGCAACGAGGACAGTCGGAAACCTGCTCAGAGGGCGCGAGACATCGCTCTGCGGAAAGAACATGCTGAACTCCTCAGGCCGCTCCGCTCAGCGTCAACTCCTCCGCGCGATGACAACTGACGAAGTGAGCCGGGGAGATTTCCCGGAGCAACGGCGCCTGCGTGCGGCAGAGGTCAACGGCGTACGGGCACCGTGGGTGAAAATAACAGCCGGATGGCGGGTTCGCCGGGCTGGGAACCTCCCCCTGGAGTTCCACGTCCCCGGTCCGGCGGCGGGGATCGGGCACGGGGACGGCGGCCATGAGCGCCGCCGTGTACGGATGTCTCGGCGCGCGGAACAGTTCCTCGGCCGGAGCGTGCTCTACGATCTTGCCGACATACATCACGATGACCTGGTCGCAGACATGCCTGACCACGCTGAGGTTGTGCCCGATGAACAGGTAGGTGAGGCGGAGCTGCCTCTGCAGATCCAGAAGGAGGTTCAGGATCTGAGCCTGCACGGAGACGTCCAGCGCGGAGACGGGCTCATCGGCAACCACGAGGCGCGGATGCAGGGCCAGCGCGCGGGCGATCCCAATGCGCTGCCGCTGTCCCCCGCTGAACGCGTGGGGGAAGCGCTGCATGAACTCCGGCCTGAGTCCCACGAGCTGCAGCAGGTCCGCGACACGTTCCGTCCGCACCCCCCGGTCGTCCATTCCGTTGACGAGCAGCGGCTCACCCACGATGTCCGCGATCGTCATGCGGGGGTTGAGCGAGGCATACGGGTCCTGAAAGATCATCTGGATCTGGGGACGGATCGGGCGGAGTTCCTGCCGCGAGAGCCTGGCCAGGTCCACAACCTGGCCGTCGGCTGTCTGAAACAGAATCTCGCCGCTCGTGGGGACGTAGGCGCGCAGGACGCATCGGGCCGCGGTCGTCTTCCCGCAGCCGCTCTCGCCGACGAGACCGAGGGTGTCGCCTTCCTGGATCGAGAAACTGATGCCGTCCACCGCGCGGACGTACCCTACGACACGCCGCAGAAAGCCTTTCTGGATCGGGAAGTACTTACGAAGACGCTTGACCTCAAGCAGCGGCCGCGCGCCCGGCAAGGATGCTGTCACGCCCGTTCCTTTACCTGATCGTAGAGGACACAGCTCACCAGGTGCCCCTCTGCGACCGGCTGCAGAGCCGGGGGCTCCTGGTCACACGTCCCTGGTATCGCGTACGGACAGCGCGGGTGAAACGGACACCCGCGCGGCCGGTTAAACGGATGCGGGATCGAGCCGGTGATCGTCGGCAGGCCGGTTCGGGGGGCCGACCGGATGCTCGGAATGGACCGCAGCAGCGCCTGCGTGTAGGGGTGGTGGGGCGCATGGAAGATGCGGTCGACGGGCCCCTGCTCCATCACCCGGCCGAGGTACATGACCAGCACGTGGTCCGCCATCTGGGCGATCACGCCGAGATCGTGCGTGATGAAGATGATCGCGGTCCCGCGCGATGCTTGTAGTTGGCGCAGCAGGCGCAAAACCTGGGCCTGGGTGGTGACGTCCACGGCGGTCGTGGGCTCATCCGCGATCAAAAGACGCGGGTTGCAGGAGAGCGCCATGGCGATCAGGGCCCGCTGGCGCAGGCCCCCGCTGAGCTGCCAGGCGTAGTGGTCCAGGTGCTGCTCGGGCGCCGGGATGCCGACGTCGCCGCACAATTGGACAGCGAGGCGCCTGGCGGCGCGCTCCCCCACATCGCGGTGCAGCATGATCGCCTCGAGGATCTGGTTGCCGACCGAGTGCACGGGGCTGAACGCCGCCATCGGCTCCTGCGGGATCAGCGCGATCTCCCCGCCGCGGATGCTCCGCATCGCCCGCCCGCCGGGATCCAGCGCGGCGAGGTCCGAGACCGCATCGTCGCCCGGGGCGCCCGGCGCACCGGCGGGCCGGCGCAGCAGGATCTCGCCGGAGACGATGCGCCCGGGCGGTTCGACGATGCCGAGGATCGCCCGCATCGCCACCGACTTGCCGCAGCCGCTCTCGCCCACGACGCCGAACACCTGACCCGGCAGGACGTCGAAGGAGATCCCGTCGACGGCCTTGACCACGCCCTCGTCCATGAAGAAGTGGACCCGGAGGTCGCGCACCGAGAGCAGCGGGCGGGTCAGAGTGTTCTCGGGCGAAGGCGCGTCAATGGCCATAGGGATCGGCGGCATCGCGCAGCCCGTCGCCGACGAGGTTGAAGGCGAGCACGGCGACGATCACGACCACGCCGGGGAGGAGCAGCCAGGGCGCCTGCGCAACGGTTTGTATGTTCTGCGCCTCCTGCAGCAGCACCCCCCAGCTGATCGCCGGCGGGCGGATCCCGAGGCCCAGGAAGCTGAGCGACGTCTCGCTGATAATCAACACCGGGATGGCGAGCGTGCTGGTGGCGATGATGTGGCTCGTCAGCGCCGGCATCATGTGCCGCCAGATGATGCGGAGCCGGCTGCAGCCGGCGAGTTCGGCGGCGAGGACGAAGTCCTCCTCCCGCAGCGACAAGAACCGGCCGCGCACCTCCCGGCCGAGCGTGGTCCAGCCGACGAGAGCCAGGATCAGGGAGATCGCAAAGAACACCTTCTGGGGCGGCCAGTCCCGCGGCAGCGCGGCGCTCATCGCCAGCCAGACCGGGATCGTCGGCAGAGACTGTAGCAGCTCGATCAGCCGTTGGATGACCACGTCGAGCCAGCCGCCGATGTATCCGGAGACGCCGCCGAGGAACGCTCCGAGGACCACGCTGAGGGCGACCGCGGCCAGGCCCACCGTCATCGATGTGCGCGTTCCGCGCATCAGACGCGACCACTGGTCCCGGCCCAGCCGGTCGGTGCCGAGGAGATACGCGTCACCGGTTCCCGCTCCGCCGCCGAGGAGATGGAGATCCGTCGTGAAGAGCCCCAGCACCCGGTAGCGATATCCGTGGACGAACACGCGGATGGGGATGCGCTGCGCCGTGTTGATCCGCCACTCCATGCGCAGGGTGACGGGGTTCCGCTTCCCCGTCACGGCGGGGACCGACGGGCTGAAGCGCGGCCCGTCGACGAGGGCCAGGGACTGCACCGGAATGAACGCCAGACGGGCGTCGGTCGCCTCGGGGTCCTGCGTGCTGAAGAAGTCGGGGAACAGCACCACCAGGTAGAAGAGGACCAGAACGCCGGCGCTCAGCATCGCCAGGCGGTGCTTCTTGAACCGCCACCACACGAGCGTCCAGTTGGACGCGAGCGATACGCGCTCTTCGGCACCCGAGGCCGGGGGCGCCGCGGCCGCGGCAGGCTCGGCGAGCCCGACGGCGCCCTCCGGAATCTCGACGTCCCCGTTCACGCTCACCGCTCCAAGCGGATCCGGGGATCCACCCACGCCAGCAGGAGGTCCGAGATCAGGGTCCCGACCACGGTGAAGAAGAAGTAGATCATCAGGACGCTACCCGCCAGATACATGTCCTGCTGCACGAGGGCCCGCAGCAACAGCGGGCCGATGTTGGGCAGGTTCATCACCGTGGCGACGATCAGGCTCCCGGAGAGCAGCTGCGGCAGGTACCAGCCGATCGTGCTGACCAGTGGGTTGATGGCGACGCGCACCGGGTATTTCACGATCATCCGCAACTCCGAGAGCCCCTTGGCCCGCGCGGTGACGACGTACGGCTTGTGGAGCTCATCGAGCAGGTTGGCCCGCATGACCCGGGTGAGGCGGGCGGTCCCGGCGATCCCGAGGACGATCGTCGGCAGCCAGATGTGCTTGAACAAGTCGAGCCATCTCGCTGTCGTCCAGGGGGCCTGCTCGAACTCGGGCGAGAAGAGGCCGGTGATGCTGAGACCGAACTGCGCAAACGCCCACCACATCAGGACGAGCGCGAGCATGAAGTTCGGAACCGCGACGCCGATGTAGTTGACGACGGTCAGCATGTAGTCGAGGGCCGAGCGGGGATGCGTCGCCGAGTAGATGCCCGCCGGGATCGCGATCACCCAGGAGAGCACGAACGAGAACAACGCGAGGAGCACGGTCAGGAGCAAGTACTGACGGATCAGTTCAGCGTTGGGCCGCTGGTACTCCA
>DASUDA010000122.1:0-11031 GCA_036275835.1 bacterium
GTTGCCGTTATGCCCGCCGGATCTCCGACAAACATCGGGTACTCTTCCACTCGAATGCCGAGGCGGCCGCGGCGGGCTATCGACCGTGCGCGGCCTGCCGCCCTGCGCGGGCATCGTAGCGTGCTCTCCCCGCATGGAGGGACAGAGGGTGTGATGAGACAAAGGCGAACCTTGAACGCGGCGTGACTCTCACGCGAGGAGTATCTCTCATGAGCTACTTCCTGTACAAGCTTATCGCGCCTCGGCCGACGTTCGCCCAGGACATGACCGCGGCAGAAGCAAAGCTGATGGCCGAACACGGTGTGTACTGGAAGGGTCTGGCCAATAGGGGAATCGCCCTCCTGTTCGGGCCCGTCCTCGATCCGAAGGGCTCGTGGGGGTTGGCGGTAGTGGAAACGAAGAACGAAGCCGAGGTCCGCGCCATCGGGCGGAACGACCCCGCGATCAAGTCCGATCAGGGATTTGGATTTGAGATCTATCCGATGCTGCAAGTGACGTTGCGGGAGTGAGTTAGTTCAATCGAACCGGCTCAGCAGGAGCCGACGGCGTCTCCCACGCGCACCGAACCGCGCGCCGTCGTGGGATCGATCGGGGCGCTGCTCGTCCTCGCGCTCATCTGGGGAGGCTCCGTCCCGCTGACAAAACTCGGATTACGGGACTTTCCCCCATTTACCCTGACCGCGCTCCGCTACCTCGGCGCCGCGCCTTTCTTCATCCTCTTCCTGGCAGGCCGGCCATTGCCGCCGCCGCGCGCGCTCGCAGCCTCCGCCGGGCTCGGGGTTCTCGGCCCCGTTGCCGGTCAGGCGTTACAGACCTTCGGTGTGCGGGAGACATCCGCATCCGCCGCGACGGTCATCTCGTCGCTCATCCCCCTCCTCCTCGTCCTCTTCGCGGTGATCCGTCTCCACCAGCCGCTCAGAGCACAACAGGCGTCCGGCCTCATCGTCGCGTTCGTGGGCATCTCCGTGGTGGCGACCGGAAGTCCCCGCAACTTTCCCGTGCTCCTGAGCACACCTGGGATCCGCGGCGACGCGATGATGCTCCTCTCGGCTCTGGCCATCGCCCTCTATTACGTCCTCAGCCTCGAATTGATCGAGCGTTACTCTGTTCTCACGGTGGCGGCCCTCACGTCGCTGGCCGGGGCGTGTGGATTGGCGCCGATTGCCGTCTGGGAGCTGCGCTCCTCGGTTGTGCGGGTCGACGCGGAGGGGATCGCGGTGGTCCTCTACCTGGCCGTCCTTGTGACGGTCGCGGGGTTGTGGATCTGGTTCGGCGCGCTGCGCGTTCTGCCGGCCAGCATGGTGGCTGCGCTCCAGTACCTCCAGCCGCTCGTCGGTGTGGCCGCCTCCGCCATCTTATTCGGCGACCGTCTCGGCGTGTGGTTCTGGACGGGGACGGGGCTGGTGCTCCTTGGAATTGCGTCGAGCACACAGCGAATCGCGAGGAGGGAAATCCTGTGACAGAACCGGAGGGACCAGGCCGAACAGCGTCGCCTGCGCTCATCTTCGATCTCGACGGGACACTGGTTGACAGTGTCTACCAGCACGTACTGGCATGGCACGAGGGGCTGCAAAGCGTCGGGATCGACCTGTCCGTGTGGAGAATTCACCGCCGGATCGGGATGAGTGGGGGCCTCTTCCTGAGGGCGCTCGCGCGGGAGATCGGCCGGGAATTGGCCGACGAGACCCTGACGCGCGTGCGCACCATTCACCACACGGCGTTCGTCCGCCAGATCGGCAGCGTCAGGCCGCTGCGGGGCGCGCGGGAGTTGCTGACGACGCTGACTGCAGCCCGCATCCCCTGGGCCATCGCGACGAGCGGATCCGCCGAGACGGCACGCCCCACTCTCGAGCTCCTGGCTGTGCCAAAAGACGTGCCCGTCATCACACGCGACCAGGTGGCGTACGCCAAGCCGAATCCGGATCTGTTCCTGGCGGCGGCGGCCCGCCTGTCCGTCCCCATCACCGCAGCCATGGTCATCGGCGACAGCATCTGGGACCTCCTCGCCGCGCATCGCGCGGGCACTCTCGGGACCGGTCTACTGTCCGGCGGGTATGGCCGTGAAGAGTTGGAGAGTGCTGGTGCCTATCGTGTCTACGAAGACCCCGCGGACCTCCTCTCGCACCTCGACGAACTGGGAGTCCGCGAGGTCGGTTAGCCGAAGGCCTCTGGGGTCGGTTCCCGAAGCCTATCCCCCATGGACGAATCCGGCCCTCCCCATCGTTTACGCTAGAGGCGAGAATCCCCAGCGAACGCGGGGATTGTGCTCGGACCTCGTTGCGGGTAGCGAGGTCCGAGCGCCATGGATGGGGGGAATGGTATGCGGACTGGAGGCACGCGGTGGCGCTCCGTTGTTGCCGCCGCCCTGATTACGGCCGCGCTGGCGGTCGGGACGGCCGCTCCGGCCCTGGCGGAGGATGTGTTCAACCAGGTGATCAAGATACTCGGCGGCGGGATCGTCGTAAAGGCGCTGAGCCCGCAGATCAACGACTTCATCAATACGCTCATGCTCAACAACAAGGTCGAGAACCGAGAGAAGACGAAGGTCGTTCCGATCGTCAGTCTCGGGGTAGGGTTTGGGTCCCCCGGCTCAGCGTTCATCGGGGCCGCCCAGGTCAGCGGACCTGAGGAGGCCCTGTCCACGGTCCAGGCTGTCCTGCAGATCGAGGGCACGTTCACCGATGTGCGGATCAAAGGACTGGTACCGGTGGATAGCCTCAATCCGATTCCGGGAAATTTCCATCGAGTGTACGGAGTCGGTATCACGGCGTTGATTGACGTTCGGATCTGACACGCGACCTCGGAATAACCGTGTCGATGTGAAGTTGGCCCAGTGTTGAAATTTCCTGCTACCGGAGGTGCACCTTGGATATTGCTCTTCTCATTCTCCGGCTCACGGTCGGCCTGCTTATGGCCGGACACGGGGCGCAAAAGTTCTTCGGCTGGTTCGGGGGCCACGGACTTAAAGGGGTGGCGGGATGGCTCCACTCCGCGGGCTTCCGCCCGGCCGGAACGTGGGCGGTCCTGGCCGGCCTCACCGAGTTCGCCGGGGGCGTGCTCTTCGCCCTGGGGCTGTTTAGCCCGCTGGGAACCCTGGGGATCGGCGCATCGATGCTTATCGCGATCTCGAAGTTCCACTGGCCCAAGGTCTGGGTCACCGAGGGTGGCTTCGAGTATGCGTTGGTCAACCTGGCGGTGGCCGCTGCCGTAGGCATCGCGGGTCCGGGGGTGTTCTCGCTGGACGGCGTGTACGGGACGGCTCTTCCGCAGGGCGCGCTCCCTGTGGGTGCGGCCCTTGTTATCCTTGGCTGGCTGCTTGCGCTGGCGAGTTCGAGGACACCCGTCGCAGCAAAGGAGACGTGACGTCATGACCTATGTGGCCGCCGACGACCGCTACACCGGCATGCCCTACCGCCGCTCCGGCCGCAGCGGGCTCAAACTTCCGGCGATCTCGCTCGGCCTGTGGCAGAACTTCGGCGGCGACCGCCCGTTAGAGGTGGGCCGGGAAATCATTCGCCGGGCGTTCGACGTGGGCATTACGCACTTCGACCTGGCGAACAACTACGGCCCCCCGTACGGCTCGGCGGAGGAAACCTTTGGCCGCGTCTTCGCCGCCGACCTGGCCCCGCACCGTGACGAGCTGGTCATCTCCACGAAGGCCGGCTACGATATGTGGCCCGGGCCCTACGGCAATTGGGGGTCGCGCAAATACCTGCTGGCCAGCCTCGATCAGAGCCTGCGGCGGATGGGGATTGAGTACGTCGACATCTTCTACTCCCACCGCGTCGACCCTGAAACGCCGCTCGAAGAGACCATGGGAGCGCTCGACACCGCGGTGCGTCGGGGCAAGGCCCTCCATGTCGGTATCTCCTCTTACTCCGGTCGGCGGACTCGGGAGGCGGCGGTCATCCTGCGCCGCCTGGGCACCCCGTTGCTCATCCACCAGCCGTCGTACTCCCTGCTCAACCGGTGGATCGAGGACGACCTGCTGGGCGTTCTCGCGGAGGAGGGGGTGGGGTGCATCGTCTTCTCTCCGCTCGCGCAGGGGCTCCTGACTGACAAATATCTCGATGGGATCCCCGCCGGATCCCGGGCGGCTCGGCCCGGGTCGCTCTCGACCAAGATGCTGACCGAGGAAACCCTGGCAAAGGTCCGCGCCCTCAACGAGATCGCCACGCGGCGCGGCCAGAGCCTGGCGCAAATGGCGCTGGCGTGGGCGCTGCGCGATTCCCGCGTGACGTCTGCGCTTATCGGCGCGAGCAGCGTCAGGCAGCTCGAGCAGAACGTCGCTGCGCTCCACAACCTCGACTTTTCCTCCGACGAACTCGCGGAGATCGACCGGTATGCGACCGAGAGCGGCGTCAACCTGTGGGCTTCCTCCAGCGCGGAATGATAGAGTAGACCGACCGGAGACCCTGCAGCACGGGGCGCGGCTCTTGGCCGCGCCCTTGTGATTTTCCGAAATAAGAAAGGGGTGGTGAGAAGGAAAAGAGCCTGAGAGGGGCGAACGTGCGTTCGGACGAACGGGGTCGAACACACAACGTCTGCACCCGGCTGGGGGGAAGTCAGAATGACCCTCGAGCAGATCCTGGAAGGTTTCCGCACGCACCCGCGATACGCGCCGCACTTCACCGCGTGGCGCACGTTCCCAGCCAAACCGGCCCAGTTCGTTGAGTTTCCGTCCGACCTCGATCCCCGCCTGGCGGCGGCACTCAGGCGGACCGGCATCGGCCATCTGTACACGCACCAGGCCCAGGCGTACCAGGACGTGCGCCGGGGTGCCGATGTCGTAGTGGTCACGCCTACCGCGTCTGGAAAGACGCTGTGCTACAACCTCCCCGTGCTGGACACAATACTGAAGAGCGGAGGACCGCGGGCCCTGTTCCTTTTCCCGACGAAGGCCCTGGGGGCCGACCAGGTGGACGAACTTCAGAGCCTCATCGGGACCCTCGGCGTGGACCTCCGAGCGTTCACGTACGACGGGGACACCCCGGCCGATGCGCGGCGGACAATTCGCGCAGCCGGCCATATCGTCGTGACGAACCCGGACATGCTGCACACGGCCATCCTCCCCCATCATACAAAGTGGCTCAGGTTGTTCGAGAACCTGCGCTACATCGTTCTGGACGAGCTGCACCACTACCGCGGCGTGTTCGGCTCCCACCTGGCAAACGTGCTCAGGCGCCTCTTGCGGGTCTGCCGGTTCTACGGGAGCGCCCCGCAGTTCATCTGCTGCTCGGCCACGATCGGCAACCCGCGGGAACACGCCGAAAGGCTCATCGGCCGCCCTGTCACGGTGATCGATCAGAACGGCGCTCCATCGGGGGAGCGGGTTGTCGCGCTTTATAACCCGCCTGTCGTCAACGCGTCCCTCGGCATCCGCCGGGACGCGGTGCGGGAGGCGGTCGCTCTTACGCGAGAGATGCTTGCCGGTCGGGTGCAGACGATCTTCTTTGCCCGCACCCGCCTGTCCGCCGAATTGCTGACGACATACCTGCGAGACGCCGCCCGGCAGCGCAACCTTAATGCCGAGACGATTTGCGGATATCGGGCCGGCTACCTCCCCAGCGAACGGCGGCGCATTGAGGCCGGACTCCGCAGTGGGGCGATCCGCGCCGTGGCCGCCACCAACGCTCTCGAGCTCGGCATCGACATCGGGCAGATGGCGGCGGCCGTGCTCGTCGGGTATCCCGGCACGATCGCCAGCACGTGGCAGCAGATGGGCCGGGCAGGCCGCCGGAGCGGCCTCTCGGCCGCCATCCTGGTGGCGACCAGCGCGGCGCTCGACCAATTCATCGTGGCCCACCCGGAGTACGTGCTCGATCGCCCGGTCGAAGAGGCGCGGATCAACCCGGACAACCTGCTGGTCCTCACGAGTCATCTCAAATGCGCCGCGTTCGAGTTGCCGCTCGAGGACGGAGAAGCGTTTGGGCCCAGCACTCTTCCCGAGATCCTCGCCTATCTCGAGGAGGAGCGGATCCTGCACCACGACGGCCCCACCTGGCACTACATCGCAGATGCCTATCCGGCGGAAGAGGTCAGCCTGCGCAGCGCGAGCCGGGAAAACGTCGTCATCATCGACACCACCGACACACGACCGCGGGTGATCGGCGAGGTGGATCTCGCGTCCGCCCCGGGCTTCGTCCACGAGGACGCGATCTACATGCACCTCGGCCAGCAGTACCATGTCGACCGTCTGGACTGGGAGGAACGGAAGGCGTACGTCCGCCGGGTGGATGTCGACTACTACACCAACGCCCAGATCGCCGCCGATCTGCGGGTGATCGAAGAGTTCGCCCGATCGTCCGGAGTGGGGCACGGAGAGGTCGCGGTCACCTTCCGCCCCACGATCTATAAGAAGCTGACCCTGGCCACGCACGAAAACGTCGGATTTGGACCGATCCACCTGCCGGAGACAACTCTGCACACGACCGCCGCGTGGTGGATGTTTCCGCGCGGTGCGAGCGCGGAGATGAACACTGAGGCTCTGCAGGGCGCTCTCCTCGGAGTCGCCCACGCCCTTCAGAACGTCGCGCCCCTCTACCTGATGAGCGATCCGCGGGACGTGGGGACGACCGTCGAGGTACGATCCCCACATACCGGAGAGCCCACGGTGACCCTGTTCGAGCAGGTGCCCGGTGGGGTCGGGCAGGCCGAGCGGCTGTTTGCCCTGTCCGGTGAACTGCTCAAGGCCGCCGCCGACCTCATCGAGAGGTGTGAGTGCGCCGAGGGCTGTCCGTCGTGTGTGGGGCCCATCCTGGAGCTCGGGCCTGCGGCCAAGCTGCGCACCCTCCTCCTCCTGCGGCAGGCCTATGTCCCTGCCTGACACACCGTCCAGCCTTCGGGACCGGCTGAGACGGCTCGGTGCCGCCGGGATCGGTCCCCGGCCCGCCACAGGTACGAGCAGGAGCGTCCCTCCTCCGGCTTCCTGCCGCCTACCGGACAGCCGGGACGGCGTGGAGGTTGTTCGGGCCTGGTACCCTCTCGATCACCGCCGCGGCCGATGCGTGTTGGGCGAGGCGCTCGAGGCGGTGGGCACCGGGCCTTCCACCGAGACGGCGCATACGCTCTGGCTTGATACCGAAACCACAGGGCTCGCCGGCGGCACGGGCACCTATGCGTTTCTGGTTGGGCTGGCCTACCTCGAAGGTCAGGCCTTGATCACGGAACAATTCCTCCTGCGCCGCTTGAGCGCCGAACGTCACCTCCTCGCTCACCTCCGAGATCGCCTGCGCAGAACCCGCCATCTCGTCACGTTCAATGGCTGCCGGTTCGACTGGCCGATTCTCGAGGCGCGGTTCGTCCTGGCCCGGCAGCAGCCGGAACCGGTCGATGAACACACAGATCTCATCAACCCCGCGCGGCGGCTCTGGCACCGGATATTCGGCACGCACCGTCTGAGCGCGCTTGACGCGGAAGTCCTCGGTGCTCCCCGCTACGATGACGTTCCCGGGTGGCAGATCCCCATGATGTACGTGGACTACCTGCGCAGCGCCGACCGGACGGCGCTCGAGCCCGTCCTCGCGCACAACAAAGCGGACCTCCTGGCCATGGTCATGCTGCACGGTGAGGTTGCGCGGGTTCTGCGCGATCCGTTTGCCGCGCGGATACCGCTCGACTGGGAAGGAGCGGGCGTCCTTCTCGCCCGCCGGGACGATCACCGGGGAGCGATGGCCTGCTTCGAGCGGGCCGTGCAGGAGGCGGACGAGCCGTGCGCCCGATGGAGGGCCCTCCGGCGCCTCGCGCGGGAACACCGGGTCCTGCACGATGAAGAAGGGAGACGCGCGCGGTGGGAAACCGAGGCGGCGGTCTGGACCAGTCGCGACCGCTTCCGCATCCAGGTGCTCGAAGAGGTCGCAAAGGCGCGGGAGCGGGCCGGGGACCGTCCCGGCGCCCGCCGGGTCGCCACAGAGGCGCTCGACCTCGCGCTGTCGATCTACCCCGCTGAACCGCCCGGCCCTTCCGGGCTGGTGGCGCGGCTCACGCGCAGGGTCGTCCGCCTAGGGAAGGGTGACGGGAAGGGATCCGCGGGGCTGGACCGTGCCGGCAAGAATGCGGGCGGCCGCGCCTAGGGACGCCGGGTCGGCTCCATAGACGGCCAGGCAGGCAGCCTCCTCGGGGACAGAGGCCAGGACATACGGAGCCCCCGTGGCGATGGCGACCACAGGGCCTCGGGAGAGCGCAGCGCGAACGACGCTCTGGATGCGCGCCCGGGCCTCCGCACCGGCCGGTCCGGGGCCGGTGTTTATGGGAACCACCAGGGCGGCACCGGCGCCGAGAGCTTCCAGGCGATCTACCGGCACCACCTCCGCATCGCGCCCCACCCCGCGAAGCGCCCGCACGAGGCCTTCCGCCGTTTTCGTATCTCCGTCCCACCCGGCAACCGAGATCCGCGTGGGCGCCAGGGGAATGATGTGGCGTGGATCCCGCACCAGGGTCGCCGCGGCATCCGCGACGTGGTCCGCGACGGCGAGGTGCGCGGGGAGCCCCACGCGGGTTTCGACTTCGTCCACAGAGACGATGGCGCGGTCGATCAGGCCCAGGCGGCGCTTCACCCCCAGAACGCGCTCGGCGGAGGCGGCGACGCGGTCGGCGGGCACCCGCCCCGCGGAGACCGCGCGGCGGACCGCCTCCAGAGCTTCCCGCTGCGCGTCGAGTGGACCGCAGGCCAGAACCAGGTCGGTCCCGGCGTGGACGGCTCGGACAGCCGCCTCGCCGGGCGGGAGCCGGTCACTGATGGCCCGCATTGCCATGGAATCGGTCACGACAATCCCCGAAAACCCGAGCTGATCGCGCAACAGCGCCATGACCGTAGGAGACAGGCTCGCCGGCTGATCAGGATCCAGGGCGCTGAAGACCACATGCGCGGTCAGGATGGCACCTACCCCCGCCCGGATGGCCGCCCGGAACGGAGCCAATTCCACCGCGTCGAGTCTCGGGCGAGCATGAGGCACGGTGGGGAGGGAAACGTGGGAGTCCTGGGAGGTATCGCCGTGCCCGGGAAAGTGCTTGGCGGTTGCGAGAACGCCCGACGCCTGCATCGCCCGGATCGCGGCCGTCCCCAGGCGGGCCACGAGGGCGGGGTCCTCCCCGTAGGAGCGCACACCGATGACCGGATTCGCGGGGTTGTTGTTGACGTCCAGGACCGGAGCCATGTTCATGTGCAGGCCGAGCGCCCGCAACTCGCGGGCCGTGATGCCGGCAGCGGACGCGGCGAGGGCCTCGCTCCGCGCTCCCCCAAATGCCATCGCGCTCGGGAAGTGGGTGGCTCCCATCCGCAGCCGCGCCACCGGTCCCCCTTCCTGATCGACGCTGATCAGGATGGGCGGCCGGCCCGCCGCTCTGGCGATCTCCTGGAGCGTGTTGGTGAGAGTCGCCACCTGCCGCGGTTCTGATATGTTCTTATCGAACAGGATCACGCCGCCGACACCCTCGTCCGCGATCAGGCGCTCGACCTCCGTGATTGGCTGAAAGCCTGTGAAATCCACCATGAACATCTGGCCCACGAGATCAGGCGTTGTGTCCTTCATAGCGTCCTGTGCCGCCTCCGTCACAACTTTCGTTCGCCGTGCCTGTAGTGCTTCCACGGCACGAATCCCAGTTTCCCGTAAAAGTCCAGGAGCACCGTCCAGTCGATGACCATGTCCTCCACTCCCAGCCGGGCGAGATGCCGCACCGCACGGTCGAGGAGAACCTGGCCGAGGCCGCGCCCGCGGAGCGCGGGGGCGAGGCCCATCGGACCCAGGCCGCCGGTCCGCGACCGCCCCTGCGGCACCCAGGCGACGCTCGGCCCGATCCAGTGGGAGGCGGGGTGAAAGAGGTGGGCGAACCCGAGAACGGCACCGCTTCCCAGGACTCCCATGACGTCGCCGATCTCGCCTCCGCCGGCCAGGAAGCGTCCGAGCGTGTACCGCCACCGCCCCGGAAACACCGCGTCAAGGAACGCCAGCAGAAGGTGCTCTTCTCCCCGGCGGAGGGGCCGCACTTCGTGATCCGGATGGGCGGCGAGCGCCGCCTCCACGTGGGGGGGCGTCTCATAGTTGCGGAGCGACCGGCGAAGGTCATAGGCGTCCCCATGGAACCGGTATCCGCGGGCCGCAAAGAATCTGAACGGGGCCGTCCCCACCGGGACCCCGGGAAAGAAGTGCCCCGGATCTCCCCCCAACACGGCGCGGGGCCGGCCGCGGCCGCGGAGGAACTCTTCCGCCTTCCCCAGGAGGGCGCTCCCGAGACGGCGGCGCTGGAAGGAGGGATGGACGGCGATCATGCTGATCCATCCGCGATCCGTCAAAAGGCCGTCGGCTCCCACAGGCTCGCGGGCGACCTTGGCAAGGCAAAAACCCCGCGCGTGTCCATCCCCGGGGTCGCACGCCACCCAGCACCCCGCGGGATCAAAGTGGGGATCCTCGACCGAATTCTGCCGGAAGAGCGCCTCAGAGAGAGGAAACGTCTCTCCCATCGCGGCGTTCCACACGCCGATGATCTCAGAGACCATCGCGGGATGATAGGAGCGCAGGTCCAGGCCGGCGTGGGACGGAGCGGAGGACATCACGCGACCACCACGTCGATGTCCGCGTTGAACAACCGCCCCCAGGGGAAGCCGACCTTCCGGATCGTGATTCGGGATCCGAAGCAGCGTTCGAGAGGCGGGACGAACTCCCCCTCCAGCCACGCCTTCGCCGCCTCGGCGCACGCCGCTTGCGCCTCCCCGATGTTCTGCGGAGTCGCGCCGGGGTATCTCGGCAGGACGTCCTGAGCGAGGCGCTGGCGAATGTCCGCCTGGTACGCCCTGTCGTCCAGGAAGCGCGCGATCGTGAACGCCCGGCTGGCCGGCCCGGGGGGAAGGAGGGTCTGCGTCAGCACCATCCCCAGCGTGTTGCTCATCGTGTTCCACCCGCCGTACGCCTGGATCCCGAACGCCTGTGGAACCGCCAGGAGCCGGTCCACGAGTGTCCGGTCCGCCCCGTTGCTGTAGCGCACATCGGCGAGACCCGCGGGGAGGCCAGAGGCCGCCGCCTCCTCCAGGGCCGC
>DASUDA010000123.1:0-8962 GCA_036275835.1 bacterium
GTCGTACCAGAGGCTGTTGTGTCCAAGGAGGACGATGCGGAGGCCGGCAGCAAGGACCAGGGTCCCAAGGAGGAGGGGGCGCACACTGAGATGCCGCGCACCTTCCTGTGCGCGTTCAAACGGAAGGACGGGGGAAATCTGATGTCCGGGAGTCTCTGCGAGATGCCTCTGACTCATGCGGGTTTCCTTTGCCCAGATCGTTTCCGCACCGGACTCTGCTCGGCGCCCACGGACCCGGAGGGCGCGGGCTTGCCCAACAGCTCCAGATACTCGCCGATCGTGCGCACGACCCGCATCTTGCTCCTCCCGATCTTCAGGCCGTAGCGGAGCCTGAGCGGCACCTCGGCGATCGCCGGATGGAACGGGCGGACTTTGACCAGGAGCTCGGCCATGACGGCAAAGCCGCGGCCCTCGATGAGGCGAGGACCGTACGCCGCCGCGGCGGCGAGCAAGAGACGGGCGCGGTACGCCCTATACCCGCACGAGTAATCGCGCACCCCCTGCATCCTGAACCGCAGGCGCATCAGCGCCGCGATCCCGCGGCTGAGCACCCTCCGCAGGAGGGATACCCCGTCTTCGGCGCCGCCCCGGGCATACCGTGAGGCGATCACGAGGTCGCTGCCTCCTCGAATCCCTGCGACCATCCGGGGGAGAAGGGACGGCGAGTGAGTATTGTCGGCATCCATGGTCACGATCACATCATCCGGAGCGCACCGGGACAGCGTCCAGCGAAGTCCCGTCTCGATCGCCCGGGCCAGTCCTCGATTGTCCAAATGGACGATGAGGTGCACCGGCAGTCTGCCGACGTGGGCCGCGACCGCGGACCTGGTGCCGTCCTCACTCCCATCGTCAACCACGACGATATGGTAGTCGATGCCGGCGCCCCGAAGGGTCTCAGCCAGTCCGTGAATGAGCGGGGGCAGGTTGGCCTCTTCGTTAAACGCGGGGAGGACCACCCAGACCGTCATGCGATCGCGAGCCGGCAGCGGGCGTGGGGGCCGGGTGGCCCCATCACCGCTGCGCGGGTGGTTTCGTCTCAAAGAGATACACCCACGGGTACACGCCTGTGCCGTTCATCCGGCTCCCCGCCACGAACACAAACGACGTGCGCAGGGCAGACAGCGTCTGCTGGAGCATGGCATCGCTGAACGGAGGGGCGACGATGAGCCAGACCCGCCTGGAGCCCGCTGGGAGCTGCTGAATGGCCGCAAAGTCCGGCCGGGGCAGGAGTGTCATGCTGAGAACGCGCTTCCTGAAATAATAGGTGAAGGCCGCCTTGTTCCCCGGATCCCCATACAGCAACGCATCGCTTGGCATGAACTTCTGCTCTACTAGCGCCGCCGCGGAGCGCCACTGGTACGGGCGAAAAGCCGGATCGAGGTAGTATCGGTTCAGCACCGCCAGATTGTAGAGGAGCAGCCCTGCGGTGATCACCGCGACGGTCCGATCCAGGCGTCCGTGGATGGCGCGCGCGAGGGCGAACACGCCCTCGGCGGTGACCATGGCATAGAATGGAAGCAGAAAGGAGAACCACCTGGCGATAAACGCCGGGCTCACAAGCGCGACCAGCTGCATCCCTCCCACAGCGATGGCCGGCGGAAGCCCGAGAAGCGCCAGAGCGCGCCCGTCGCGCGACAGAGATGCGATACCCGACCCGAGAACAGCCAGGAACGGCAGGAAGACGACCAGTTGCTCGGACGGTGTGAGCGGCGTGCCGCTGAGGAAATAGCTCGGCATCCTGAACAGGGAGCCTCCAAAGGCAAACAATCCCAGAAGATCGCCGAGCTTCAGAAACGGCGGCTTGTCGCCGTACAGGGGGCTGAGGAACCAGGCATGTGCGTGAGCCGCCTGGTACACGAGCGAAGGAACCCAGGGCGCGTAGAAAGCCGCCGCCACAGCCATGGTGGTCAGCCACCGGCCGAGGCGGCGGCGTTCGTAGCGTATCACCCATCCTCCATGCGCAGCGAGCACGAAGAGTCCCAGGTAGTGGGTGTAGATCGCCAGCGTCGCGGCAGTGGTATACATAACCCACTGCCACCACTGGTCTTGTTCGACTCCCACGAGGAGCACGAGGGTTGCGGCGAGGGCAAGCATTCCGAGGAGCGGGTACATCCGCGCTTCCTGACCGCTCATGATCGCGAACGGTGCGGTGCTGACCAGGAGTGCGCTCAGAAGGCTGACCGGTCCCGACGACAGCCGGCGCATGAGGGCGTAGGTGAGCGCCACCGATGCCAGGCTGAAGCACGCGGATGGGAGCCGCAGCGCCGCTTCCCCAGTGCCCGCGACGCTGGCCCAGGCCTTCATCAGGAGGTAATACAGGGGCGGATGGGCGTCTTCCGCCCGGAGCAACGGCAGGATGTCCTGCCACCTCGCCCGCGCCACATTCGCCACCACCGCTTCATCAAGCCAGATACTGTTGTGGCCGAGAGCCACGAAACGCAGGCCGGCTGCGACGATGAGAATCCCGGTGAGGAGCACGGTGTCGGAACTGAGGCGCAGGTCTTGGACAGGCAGGCGGGCAGTGACGTCCCACTGGCGACCCGGCGAGTCTAGGGTCTTCACGAACCCCTCCTCGTCCACACCCTCTCCTCGTCGGATGCCCCAAACCACCCTGCCCTAGACGGCGCGGTTGACAGTAGGGGACGCGGCCAGTAGACTCCCACCGTAGGTGACACTCCGATGATCTCCAGCAACGATTTCCGTCCCGGCGTGCACGTCATCCTCGACGGCGAGTTGTATGCCATCGTCGACTCCCAACACGTGAAGGTCGGCCGCGGCCCGGCATATGTCAAAGCCAAGGTCCGGAACACCAAAACCGGCGCCACCACCGAGCGTCTCTTCCGGGCGGGAGAGCGCGTCCCGCTCGTGCACCTCGAGAAGAAAACGATGCAGTACCTGTACAGCGACGGCGAGCACTATGTCGTCATGGACCAGACAACCTATGAGCAGCAGGCGCTCCCCAAAGCCCTGTTCGGCGACGCCGTGCGTTTCCTCAGAGAAAACCTCGACGTCACGGTCATTTTCCATGATGACACCCCGATCGGCGTGGAACTGCCCACCGCCGTCGCCCTCCGCGTCACCGAGACCGCGCCCGGAGTGCGCGGGGACACGGTCAGCGGGGGGAGCAAACCCGCCACGCTGGAGACCGGAGCGGTCGTGCATGTGCCGCTGTTTGTGGAAACGGGAGAGGTGATCCGCGTCGATACCCGCACCGGCACCTATCTCGAGCGCGTCCGGTGACCGGTTTTGTGGTATAGTGTGCTATGTTGAGACGTGGCCCGCGGCGGAGTCATTTGCAGCTCCGGCGATGGTCTCGGCCGATGGGCAGGGTCGCAGGAGGTGGAGCGCATGAGCATAGACGATGTGGGCGGGACCGCGCAGGTCTCGATCAGCGAGTTCAAGCGGCATCCCACCGATAGCGGGTCCCCCGATGTCCAGATTGCCCGCCTCACCGAGCGGATCAACCACCTGAGCGCGCATCTGCGGGTCCACTCAAAAGACTTTCACTCCCGGCGGGGGCTGTTGCGAATGGTCGGGCAGCGGCGCCGCCTGTTGACTTATCTGAGCGATCATGACGTCGAGCGGTATCGCGCCATCGTGGAGCGGCTGGGGCTGCGGCGATGAGGAGGACACCAGGCACATGATGATAATGACTCCGACGGGTCGGGTGGAGCTACAGGTCGCCGGCCGCACCCTGTCGATCGAGACGGGTCACCTGGCCCGCCAGGCCAGCGGCGCCGTGGTCGTGCGGTACGGAGATACGATGGTCCTCGTCACCGCGACGATGTCGGACGCCCCGCGGGAGGGGACGGATTTCTTCCCGCTGACCTGTGACTACGAAGAGAAGATGTTTGCCGCCGGGAAAATCCCCGGCGGTTTTTTTAAGCGCGAAGGCCGGCCGGGTGAACGGGCGATTCTCAGCGCGCGGCTGATGGACCGCCCCCTGCGCCCGCTGTTCCCGAAAGGGTTTCGAAACGACGTGCAGGTGATCGCGACCGTGCTCAGTACCGACCAGGAAAGCACCCCAGACATCCTGGCGGTGACCGGGGCCTCGGCGGCCCTCTCGATTTCGCCGATCCCGTTCGATGGCCCGATTGCGGCTGTGCGGGTAGGCCAGGTGGACGGGCGTCTCGTGATCAACCCCACGCTCCGGCAGCTCGACGAAAAGGAGAGCGCACTGGACCTTGTGGTCGCCGGGACCCGGGACGCGGTCACGATGGTGGAGGCCGGCGCCAGGGAGATCTCGGAAGACACGCTCCTCGAGGCGCTCGATCTGGCGCACGCGGAGATTAAGCGGATCATCGGCGCAATCGACGACCTGGTCCGGCGGGCCGGTCGCCCCAAGGTCGAGGTGGCCCTCTCGGTGCTGCCGGGGGACGTGGAGGCCGCGGTGCGCGAGTTCGCCGCGGCCCGCATCGCCACGGCCCTCCACAACGGCGACAAGCTGGCCCGCGAAAGCGCCCTCGCGCAGGTGGCCGCCGGCACGCAGACGCAGCTGGCCGAGCGCTTCCCGGGAGGGGCGCGGACGATTGCCGAGGCCGTGGAAGGCCTCACCAAGACCGAGGTCCGGCGGATGATCCTGACCGAAGGCATCCGCACGGACGGCCGCAGGCCCGCGGAGATCCGTCCTCTGGCCGCCCAGGTCGGCCTCCTCCCGCGCGCCCATGGATCCGGTCTGTTCGTCCGCGGCCAGACCCAGGTGCTCACCGCCTGCACGCTCGGCACGGGAGAAGATGAGCAGATCATCGATGACCTGAGCCTCCGCGAACGGAAGCGGTTCCTCCATCATTACGACTTTCCGCCGTACAGCGTCGGCGAGGTGCGGCCGCTGCGTTCCCCTGGACGCCGTGAGATCGGCCACGGGGCCCTCGCCGAACGCGCGCTCGAGCCGGTGATCCCGCCGGAAGAGGCGTGGCCGTACACCATACGGCTGGTCTCCCTCGTTCTGGAGAGCAACGGGTCCACGTCCATGGCGGCCGTGTGCGGGAGCACGCTCGCCCTGATGGATGCCGGGGTTCCTCTGGCGAAACCGGTTGCGGGGATCGCGATGGGGCTCGTCACCGGGCCGGAGGGCGACGGCCGGGTCGCGATCCTCACCGACATCCAGGGCATCGAGGACGCCATGGGCGACATGGACTTCAAGGTCGCCGGCACGAGGGACGGCGTGACCGCGTTGCAGATGGACATCAAGACGAGGGGACTCTCTCGGGAGATCTTCCGGCAGGCGCTGGCTCAAGCGCGAGAGGCCCGTCTGCGCGTCCTCGACGTGATCCAGCAGACGCTTCCCGCCCCGCGTCCCACGCTGTCCCCGTTTGCGCCGCGGATCTTCACGATCCACATCAATCCGGAGAAGATTCGAGAGGTCATCGGACCCGGCGGGAAGGTGATCAACAAGATTACCGCGGAAACGGGAGTGAAGATCGACATCGAGCAGGACGGGCGGGTGCTGATCGCGTCGGTGAACGAAGAGGCCGCCGCCCGCGCGCGCCAGATGGTCGAGGAGATCGTCAAGGAAGCGAAACCCGGAGAAGTCTACCACGGCCGGGTGACACGCCTGATGAACTTCGGGGCCTTCGTCGAGATCTTTCCCGGCAAAGAGGGTCTCGTGCACATCTCCGAGCTGTCGTCCCAGCGGGTCGGGAAAGTGGAGGATGTGGTGAAGATCGGCGATGAGATCGACGTCCGGGTGAAGGAGATCGACAACCTGGGACGCGTGAATCTGACCCGCCGGGGACTCATTCCCGGAGAGGAGGCAGCAGCCGGCATCGGGGGCACGGCCCAGCCGGCCCCGACGGACCGCCCGGACGGGCACGACCGCGGTCCCAGGGGCGACCGCGGCGGCCACCCCCGGGGTCCCCGCCGCAGGCCGAGGCCATAGCGTAGCTGCTGCGTTACGCGCAGTCCCCCACAGACCCCACCGGTCCCCATGTCCCCACCCTGAAGGACGGGATCCCCGCCGGGACGTGGGGCGTCCCGGCCGGAGAGGATCTTAAGGAGAGCGGCCGATGATCGTGGATCAGGCGCTGTACCAGCGGACCGTACTGCCGAACGGACTCGTCGTCCTCACGGAGCCCATGGACCAGGTGCGGACGGTGTCGCTGGGGGCCTGGATCAGCGCGGGCTCGCGGCACGAAGATTCGACCCGGATGGGTGTGTCCCACTTCATCGAGCACGCGCTCTTTAAAGGCAGCACAACCCGATCGGCGCTCGAGATCGCGCAGGCGATGGACGGGATCGGGGGGCACCTCAACGCCTTCACCGACCGCGAGCACACGTGCTATTACCTGCGGGTTCTGAGCGAGCACCTCGAGGCGGGCCTCGACGTGCTGGCCGACATGCTGCTCCGCCCCGCGCTGGAGCCGGGGGCCCTCGAGAAAGAGCGGCAGGTCATTCTCGAGGAGATCCGGATGTACGAGGATGCCCCGGACGATCTCGTGCACGACGTCTTTGCGGCCGCACTCTGGCCGGGTCATCCGCTCGGCTGGCCGATCTCGGGGAGCCAGGAGAGCGTGGGCAGCCTCAGCCGGCAGGACCTCGCGCAGTTTCTCGACACGCGCTACCGTCCGGATGCCTCGCTTGTGGCCGCGGCCGGGCGGCTCGAGCACGACCGAATCGTGGACCTCGTGGAGCGCGTGCTGGGTGGCTGGACCGGCCGGGCGGCGCCGGAGCCTCTGGTCCCGCCCCGTCCCCAACGGGCCACCGCGTTCCGGAGCAAAGACATCGAGCAGGTTCACCTCTGTCTTGGCGTGCCGGGCCTTCCGCAGGCCCATCCCGATCGCTACGTCCTGTCGGTCCTCGACACGGCCCTCGGCGGCGGCATGAGCAGCCGCCTGTTTCAGGAGATCCGCGAGGAGCGCGGCCTGGCCTACTCGATCACCTCCTATCACGCCGCGTACTGCGACACAGGGGCGTTCGTCGTCTATGCGGGGACGAGTCCGGCAGCCGCCCGGGAGGTGGTGGACCTGACGCGCGAGGGTCTCCTGCGGGCCCGACACGGCCTGAGCGCGGAAGAGATCGGGCGGGCCAAGGAGTCGCTCAAAGGAAGCCTCATGCTCGACCTCGAGACGCCTGGGAGCCGGATGAGCAAACTGGCGAGGTCGGAGCAGTACTTCGGGCGCCAGATCACGCTGGATGAGATCATCGCGGATGTGGAAGCGGTGCGGGGCGATGACGTCCGGCGTGTGGCGGAGCAGTTGTTCGTTCCCGGCCGCATGACCCTGGCGGCGATCGGCCCGTTTGACCAGTATCCGAGCGTCTCGAAGGAGCTGGAGGAGGCGATGCGCGGCCATGGCGGTGCATAGGGTCGTGGTGGCGGGAGCGGCCGGCCGGATGGGCCGTGCCGCGGTCCGCACGATCGCCCGGCGGGAGGACATGGTCCTGGTCGGCGCGCTCGGGCGCACGGCGTCGGTGGGGCAGGACGCCGGATCCGTGGCCGGCGCGGGCGCGATCGGCGTGCCGATCACGACGGATCTCTCGCAGATCTTCCTTGGGGGCAAGCCGACGGTTCTGGTGGACTTCGGCCGCGGGGATGCCGCGGTTGCCCACGCGGAGGCCGCGCTGGATCGCCGCGTGCCGAGCGTGGTCGGAGCGACGGGTCTGCCGGCGGAGGGCGTGCAAAGACTGCGGGATCGGTGCCGCGCGGAGCAAGTCGGCTGCCTCATCGCCCCCAACTTCGCCCTCGGCGCCATTCTCATGATGGAGTTTGCCCGGCGGGCGGCCCGGTTCTTCCCGCACGTGGAGATCACCGAGCTTCACCACGACCGCAAGCGCGACGCCCCCTCCGGCACCGCGGCCCGTACGGCGCAGCTGATCGCGGACGCGCGCGGACCGGCGCCCGCCCCCGCGGTCGTGGAGACGGAACTGGTCGCGGGGGCCCGCGGGGGTCTCGTCGCCGGGATCCATGTGCACAGCGTGCGCCTGCCGGGGCTGGTGGCGCACCAGGAGGTCCTCTTCGGCGGCCCGGGGCAGACGCTCACGATCAGGCACGACTCGACCAGTGAGGAGTCGTTCATGCCGGGGCTCGTGCTGGCGATTCAAAACGTCGGGACGCTCCGGGAACTGGTGGAGGGGCTGGAAAGCGTGCTCGACCTCTAGCGCGCGCTGGTATATGCTGGGGTCTAGCATGGCGGTGATCGACAAGGCGCGCGGTCCGCAGGGAAGGAGCAGGGGAGTGGCGGGCTATCGTGTGGCGGTGATCGGGGCGACCGGAGCGGTCGGCCGGACGATGCTCCGCGTGCTCGAGGAGCGGGGCTTTCCGGTCAAGGCGCTGCGCCTGACCGCTACCGCGCGCTCGGCCGGCCGCGCGGTATCGTTCCGCGGAGAGACGCTCACGGTCGAAGAGACGGCGGAGGCCGCCTTCGAGGGCGTGCAGATCGCGCTCTTCGCCGGCGGGGACGGAGCCAGCCGTCAATTCGGGCGTGCGGCCGCCGCGCGGGGAACGGTCGCCATCGACAACAGCTCCACGTTCCGGATGGACCCCGACGTGCCGCTCGTCGTGCCCGAGGTGAACCCGCACGCGCTGCGCCGGCACCGCGGCATCGTCGCGAATCCCAACTGCTGCGCCATCGCGATGGTCCTGGCGCTCAAGCCGCTCCATACCGCCGTGCCGATCCGCCGTGTCGTCGCCTGCACCTATCAGTCCGTCTCGGGCGCGGGGCAGGAGAACGTCGACGCTCTGCTGGAGCAGAGCCGGCGCCTCGCGGCGCACCCGGACCTCCTGCTGGGGTGCCCGACTCCCTCCGAGGTCGAGCGCGTCGCGGGGACTCCGCTGCCGATCGCCTTCAACGTGCTTCCGCAGTGGACGTGGATGCCCGGTGGGATCACCGAGGAGGAGCACAAAATCGTGCAGGAGACGAAGAAGATCATGGAGGCCGACCTGCCGGTCAGCGTGACCACCGTTCGGGTTCCGGTCGTCGTGGGCCACCTGGTGGCGCTGCACGTGGAGTTTACGGGACCGTTCCCC
>DASUDA010000124.1:0-8613 GCA_036275835.1 bacterium
ACCCTGCGCGCTGTCTCGTCCCACAGACGCCAGGGGAGGGACTCGGTCAGCACCCAGCGCTCCCCCTCGGCGCGGACGGGCGCCGGGACTCCGCAGTCGCGGAGAAGCGGCCCGATGACGGCCAGAAATCTCTCCCGGACAGGCCCGCCGGCATGCTGAAGGACGCCCACCTCGACGAGCCGCCGGAGAGCGCCGCCATCGTCACCGCCAAACCAGCAGAGCGCGTCCGCCCAGGCGCTGCGCACGATGCCCTCCAGGGTCGCGCGCACCGGCGGGCCCTCCGCCGCCAGTTGCAGGAGCCACCCCCGGCCGTGGATGGCGTGGTACTGCTCCTCCTCCGTGATCTTGCGGGCGCGATGCCGAAGCGGCAGATACCGCGACTGCAGCGCGGTCTCGAGGACGAGCGTGAGCGCCTGATCGAGCAGGACGTTCGCGACGATGAGGTGCGGCCAGCTGGGAAACGGCTCCTCGAGGAAGGCCACAGTCCGCGCATCCCCGGGGATCCATTCGTGCTCCGACCGTGGCGGCACGTCGGGGAACTCCTCGAGCAGGCCGTAGAGGACCCGGGCATGGCCCAGCTCATCCTGGGCCATCGCCGTCGCCGCCACGCCGGCTTCGATGGTGGGACCGCTGCTGCACCACGCCCCGTACCGCAGCCCCAGCGCATGTTTGTTGTCCGCCAGCGCCACCACGAGGTCGGTCAGCGCCGGAACGCAGTCCTGCGGCAGAGCCGAGGGACGATCGAGTAACGGCGTGCTCACGCGTGCGCGTCCAGGGCCTCGGTCCGCACGGACTCGACGGGGACGAGCGCCCGCCTCGGCACCACGTACATCTCGATCCAGGATTCCTCGTCGTAAATGCTGCGGGCGTAGACGCGGGCGAGCGCGTCTCCGGGCGCGGCGACGCAGCCGACGTGGCGGAGCGGCTCGCCTTCCGCGCGGCGGGCAAACACCTCGTAGACCGGCTCGTCACGGATGGTCTTCACACGGCCACACCCCACGCCCGGAACTGCTGCCGGGCCTCCTCGCTCAGGCGGTCCTTCGTCCACGGCGGATCCCAGGAGACCGTGATCCTCACGTCTTCGACGCCGGAGAGGCGCCGCAGGCGCGCGCTGACGTCGTCCCGGATCATCTCCATGCACGGGCACCCCGTCGAGGTGAACGTCAGTGTGAGCGAGACGACACCGCCCTCGACGGCGACACCGTACACGAGTCCCATGTCCACGATGCTCACGGGCCATTCAGGATCGGCCACATCCCGGAGAGCCGCGAGCACACGCTCGGCCGTGAGCATCGTCAGTGCATCCCTGCCAGGGACCGCATCTGCCGGCGGCCGCGCTGGAGCATCTCGACAAACATGGCGTTCCCGGGGCCCCGCCGTTTCCAGCGCACCAGAACTTGATCCCAGGTGATCGGCCGGTCGAACAGCCAGCGGCGCTCTTCCTCGTCGAAGTCCACGGGGAGCGGATAGTCGAGAACGCAGGTGTCGGTCGCCCGGTCGTAGTGGGCCGGGACCCGAAACCCCAGGCTCTCGCACAGGGGCACCGCCGTCCGCAGCCAGGTCTGCCGTAACTGATCGTTTGTGCTGCCCTTCAGCTTGTAGGCGATCTGCGTACCGTGGGTCTTGAGGGTGTCCGGCAGACCGAACCACTCCACCGCCATCGGGAACATCCAGTCGATGGCCCGCTGCAGCTCCTCGCGGTGCGAGGCCGCCAGCCGGCGCATCCCGTTCTCGCCGTGGCGGAGGTGGAAGTTTTCCTCCCGGTCGACCTTGGCGAGCCCCCGGCGCCACGGGCCGTAGCTGCAGGTCCGGTAGACGTCGCCCAGCAGCACAAACCCGGCGCGGTCGTAGAACGCGTTGGCGACGATGAGCTCGACCCAGGACCTGAGCGGCACGTCGAACGCGTACGGGTGCTTGAACTGCGTCGGATCGCGGTCGTAGATCAGCGCCTCCGTATCGACGCCCAGGTCCTGAAGGATGCGATAGCCGATGTGGGCGTGACTCAGCTCGTCCTGGATGATGGCGAGCGCCGAAATGAGGTTGTTCATCGACGGGACGTCCCGTGCCGCCGTATAGTAGCTGGGCGCGCTGATCATTTCGGTGTCGGCGGACACGGTGAGGATGTGAATAAGCGTCCGCCGATAGTCCTCCGTCATCTCGTCGGGACGCTCGATGATGTGACCCTGCTGGATGCGCTCGAGGAGTTGTTCGTTCGTCACCGATGCCATCGCGCTGCGCCTCTCTACCGGCCTTTAAACGCCGGCGGCCGCTTCTCCAGGAAGGCGCGGACGCCTTCGGTCCCGTCCTCTGTCACGAACGCGCGGAACAGTTCCTCGCGCTCGTAGGCCAGCCCATCGTCGAGCGCCATCTCCAGCCCGTGGTTGACCGCGAGCTTCACCAGCCCGATCGCGACCGTGGCCCCGCGGGTGAGGGTCTCCGCGTACTCGCGCGTCTTCGCCAGGAGATCCTCCGCCGGGAGCACCCGGTTCACGAGGCCGATCGAGAGCGCGTCGTCGGAGGACAGCGTTCGGCCCGTAATCATCAGGTCGAGGGCCCGGCTCTTTCCCACAAGGCGGGGGAGCCGCTGCGTGCCCCCGTTGCCGGGGATGATCCCCAAAGACACCTCCGGTTGCCCCAGCCCGTAGGTGCCCGCCGCCGCGAACCGCAGGTCGCACGCCAGCGCGATCTCCATCCCGCCGCCCAGGCAGTGGCCGGTGATCGCCGCGATGAAGATCCGGGGCGTGCGTTCGATCTTCCGCAGCACCTCGTGCATGCGCGTGATGAACGTGACCTTCTCCTCGAGCGTGGAGCCGGCGAACCACTTCACGTCGGCGCCGGCTGAGAAGAACCGCGGCACGGTGCTCGTGACGATCACGGCCCGGATGGCGTCGTCGGCGCGGGCCGCGTCCACCGCCTGGTCCAGTTCCGCGGCGAACTGGGGGTTGTAGACGTTGGCCGGGGGCCTGTGCAGCGAGATCTGACCGACGGGCCCTTCCCGCTCGAGGCTGATCATCTCTCCCACGGTCCCACCTCCAGGTCAGGATGCCCGCCCCGCGGGGCGGACCGCAGCGACGCGCTCCCGGAGGCGGAAACGCTGGATCTTCCCGGTCGCCGTCTTCGGCAGTTCCGGCACGAACTCGATCCAGCGGGGGTACTTAAACGTGGCGATCTCTGTCCGGACAAACGCCTGCATCTCCCGGGCCAGCGCATCCGACGGTGTGTGGCCCGGCTTCAACACGACGAACGCACAGGGCTTGATCAATTCGTCCTCGTCGACACGCCCGACAACGCCGCACTCGAGGACCGCGGTATGCCGGATGAGTGTCGCTTCCACCTCAGCGGGCGCGACCCACTGTCCGCCGACCTTCAGCATGTCGTCCGACCGGCCACAGTACCAGTAGTACCCCTCGGCGTCTCGGTGGAACTTATCCCCGCTGCGGAACCACTCGCCCACGAACGCATGCTTGGTCTGCGCGTGCTTGTTCCAGTAGCCGGCCGCAACGCTGTCGCCGCCCACCAGCAGGTCGCCGATCTCGCCGGGCCCGGCTTCTCGGCCGGACTCGTCCACGATCTTGACGGCATACCCCGGGACACCCTCGCCGCTGCTTCCCGCGCGGACGCGGCCGGGGCGGTTCGAGATGTAGATGTGAAGGGCCTCGGTCGAGCCTATCCCGTCGAGGATCTCCACCCCGAACCGGTCTTTCCAGCGGGTAAACAAGGCCGCGGGCAGCGGCTCTCCGGCAGAGACGCACAGGCGTACCGCCCCCAGGTCGGGCGGGCCCTCCGCCGCCAGCAGCGCCGCGTAGGCCGTGGGGACGGCGAAGAACAGCGTCGGCCGGTAGCGCCGGATGAGGTCGAAGTACGTCTGGGGCTCAAACCGCCCCGGATGAAGCACCGCCGCCGCGCCGACCCTCATCGGGAAGTACAGCGCGTTCCCGAGGCCGTAGGCGAAGTAGAGCTTCGCCACCGAGAAGCAGATGTCGCGCTCCTCGATCCCGAGCACCCCGCGCGCGTACAGGTCGGCGCAGTGGACCATGTCGTGGTGCAGGTGCACGGCCCCCTTGGGCGGACCGGTGCTGCCGCTGCTCCACAGCCAGAACGCCGGCTCGTCCCTGTGGGTCGGCGCGGGCGCGAGTTCAGGGTCGGCGGCGGCCAGCAGGTCGCGCAGCGCGTGCTGACCCCCGCGCGGCTCCCCGGCGACGATGACGTGCCGGAGTCCAGGGATGCCGGGCAGCACTCCCTCCACCACCGGGAGGAGTTCTTCACTGACCGCCAGCGCCGCGGCCCGGCTGTCACGCAGCATGTACGCATAATCGCCCGTCCGGAGCGCCGTGTTGGTGGGAACCGGAACCGCGCCGATGCGGATCGCCCCCCAGAACAGGTAGGCGAACTCCGGCGAGTCGAGCAGGAGGAGGAACACGCGCTCCTCCGGGCGGACGCCGAGACCGCGCAGGGCGTTGCCGGCGCGGTTGACCTGCGCGAAGAGGTCTCCATAAGTAATCCGGCGGTCCCCGGCGTAGAGGGCCACCCGGTCTCCCCGCCCCCGCTCCAGATTGTGGTCGAGGAAGGCGGTCGAGACATTGAAGTCTTCGGGGATCTCAACGGGCACAGCCATCGCGCCTCACGCTTTCGCGGGCCTCTGAAACCTCTCCTCCACCCTTCCCCGGCCGCTGGAAGCCTGGCCGCCGCGCAGGCACGTAGAGGACCGCCCAGATCATGCAGCGTATTTTCCACCCCGGTGTCTCCTTATCTGGTCGTTGCCACAGCGTTACTTCTCGGCGCCCGCCACGCTTTGGAGCCGGACCACCTGGCCGCGGTGTCAATCCTCGCGGCCGACGAGCAGCGGGTGTGGCCGGCTGCCCGCCTTGGGATGATCTGGGGCCTGGGGCACATGCTGACGATGGCGCTGGTCGGGATTCCCGTGCTCCTGCTCCGCATCCGCGTGCCGTCGATGCTCGGCTCCGGTGTCGACCTGGCCGTCGGAGCGCTGCTTATCGTATTGGGACTGATGTCGCTCCTGCGCCTGCGCCGTGAGCAGGGGCACGTCCACGTCCACGCGCACGGCGGTCATGTCCACACACACTTCCACACCCATCGACACGACACGGGCCACGCGCACGCCCATGCGGAGCCCCACAGACGCCGGCCCGCCCTCGCCTTCCTCATCGGGTGTGCGCACGGTCTGGGGGGAAGCGGCGCGGTGGTCATCCTGGCCCTGGCCGCCGCTCCATCTGTAGGGGTGGGGGTGGCATACCTCCTGGTGTTTGGAGCGGGTGCCGTGCTTGGCATGTTCGGCCTGACGCTGGCCGTGGCTACCCCGGCCCTCATGAGCGCCGGGCGCGTGGTTCCTCTCTACCGCACCACGCGCGCTTTCGCGGGAGTGGCCAGCGCATGCGTCGGGACCTGGATCTGGGCAACCATCTTGCCTGGCCTGCTGGCACGCCGGTGACACACGATCATGACCACGATCACGAGCACCAGGAGGTTCCTTCGGACCTGACCTTACGGGTCAAGGCCCTCGAATCGCTGCTCGTCGAAAAGGGGCTGGTCGACCCGGCCGCGCTTGACGCGTTGATCGACTACTACGAGCACGCGGTCGGCCCGCGCAACGGCGCGCGGGTGGTCGCCCGGGCCTGGGTCGACCCCGCCTACAAGCAGCGCCTGCTGGCCGATGGCACCGGAGCGATCGCGGAGCTTGGGTATAGCGGCCGGCAGGGCGAGCACATGGTGGCCGTCGAGAACACGCCCCAAGTGCATAACCTCGTCGTCTGCACGCTGTGCTCGTGTTATCCGTGGCCGGTGCTGGGGCTTCCGCCGGTCTGGTACAAGTCCGCCCCTTATCGCGCGCGCGCGGTGATCGACCCCCGCGGGGTGCTCCGCGAGTTCGGTCTCGAAATCCCGGAGGAGGTCGAGGTGCGCGTGTGGGACAGCACCGCGGAGCAGCGCTACCTGGTGCTCCCTGAGCGGCCGGCCGGCAGCGAAGACCTGAGTGAAGACGCGCTGGCCGGCCTGGTCACGCGCGATGCGATGATTGGCGTGGCCAAGGTCACGCTCCCGCAGGCTGGAGGTCGCGCATGAACGGCGTGCATGATATGGGCGGTATGCATGGCATGGGGCCGATCCGCCGCGAGCGGGACGAGCCCGTGTTCCACGCGCCCTGGGAGGCGCGCGTGTTCGCGCTGAGGCAGGCGGCGGGGGCGTGGCGCAGGTGGAACATCGACGCAGGCCGGTACGAGATCGAGCGCATCCCCGCGGCTGACTACCTGCGCCTGAGCTACTACGAGCGCTGGCTTGCTTCGCTCGTCGCGCTCCTGGTCAAGCGCGGCCTGGTTGCGCCCGCGGAGATGGAGCGGGGTCACCCGGCGCCCGGCTCCCCCAAAGCAACCCCGCCGCTCACCGCCGACACCGTGCGGCAGAAGCTCTCCCGGCGTGCTCCGCGTCGGGACACCCCGGTGGCCCCACGCTTCGCGGTGGGCGAGCGCGTGCGCGCCCGCAACATCCACCCGATCGGTCACACTCGCCTGCCGCGCTACGCGCGCGGCAAACTCGGCACGATCGCTCGGGACCACGGCGTCTACGTTTTCCCCGACACCAACGCACAGTTCCTCGGCGAAAACCCGCAGCACGTGTATTCGGTGCGCTTCTGCGCGCGGGAGCTGTGGGGTGAGCTCGCGTCGCCGCGCGATGCGGTCTACATCGACATGTGGGACGACTACCTTGAGCGGGCCTGACCCGCTCCCGCAGGCTGAGCGCCTCGCCGCGCTGCCGCGCCTACCACACGACTCGGAGGGCCCGGTGTTTACCGAACCCTGGGAAGCACAGGCGTTCGCGCTCGCGGTCAGGCTCTCGGAACAGGGGCATTTCACCTGGAAGGAATGGGCGGCGGCGCTGGCCGACGAACTTCGGGCCGCCGCCGTCCGCGGTGAGGCCGACGACGGCTCACGATACTACCATCACTGGCTGGCCGCGCTCGAACGCCTGGTGACAGCCAAGGGCCTGACTGACACCGCGGCACTCCTCGCGCGAAAGGAAGCCTGGGCCGAAGCGTACCGGCGCACCCCCCACGGCAAGCCCATCGAACTCCACCGATGACCCGCACGAAGAACCTCGTCACGGCCGATTGGCTTGCCGCGCACCTGTCCGACCCCGACCTCGTGGTCGCCGACTGTCGGTTCGACCTCGCGCAGCCGCAGGCCGGGCGTCAGGCCTATACCGAGGCGCACATCCCGGGCGCCGTCTACTTCGATCTCGAGCGAGACCTGTCCGCGCCGAAGCAAGCACACGGGGGCCGCCATCCGCTCCCGCCGGTCGAAACATTCTGCCGGACTGTCAGCGCCGCCGGCATCGACGAGACGGTGATGGTCGTGGCGTACGACGCGCAGAATATGGCGATGGCGGCCCGGCTGTGGTGGATGCTCCGCTACCTCGGCCACGCCCGGGTGCGCGTCCTCGGCGGCGGCTGGCCGGCGTGGTGGGCGGCCGGGCATCCCGTGACGCAAGACGTTCCGCGGCGGGCTCCGCGCGCGTTCACGCCGTGCATCCGCGCCCGGTCCGCCGTGGACCTCGCGGAGCTGCGGCGGTTGCAGAAGGCGGGGGCCCGCCTCGTGGACTCCCGTGTGCCGGAGCGCTACCGCGGGGAGGTCGAGCCGCTCGATCCAGTGGCCGGGCATATCCCGGGGGCCGTGAACCTTCCGTATACGGACACCCTCGACGCCCGGGGCGATCTTCGATCCCCCGCCGACCTCAGAGATCGCTTCGCGGGCATCGCCGCAGGCCGGGGCGACCTTGTCGTCTACTGCGGCTCTGGGGTCACCGCCTGCGTCAACCTCCTGGCGATGGAGGAGGCGGGCATCGCAGGGGCCCGGCTGTACGTGGGGGGGTGGAGCGACTGGTGCTCATACCCCGAGAACCCGGTCGCCACCGCAAAGAAATCGTCTTAGTCCACGCCCAGACACTCACGCTCTGGCCCGCGCATCCGGGAGAACCTGCCGGATGCCCTCCGGGATATGACTCCGGATCGCCTCTTCGATGCGTGCCTGGTGGCGATGATACTGGATCCCCGCGTACATGATGGCCAGTCCCACCACGGTCAGCGCGAACGGAAACAGCAAGGAGTTTCTGAAGACGCTGCCGGCCAGGTAGCTCAGGTACCAGAAGATCCCCAGCGCGCCGAACACCATAAACGCGCGCCGCTGCAGAAGAATCGAGAGAATCATGAGTCCCACGTTGGTGAGAGCGTACACGTACATCGGGATGTCCCCACCGCCAAGACGCGTCAACCCGGACAGGCCGCTCCAGAACGCGAACAGGCCGAAGAGATACCCCCAGAATGCATAGTCTTCCTTCGTGCGCCTGTCCACGACAAACGCGATGATTATCACCGCTAGCCCGAACGCGAGCGACACCCACAGGCCCTGGGGCCCGTCCCAGGACGTCCTCCCGAAGAGCAGGGGGGTGAGGTCCATCGACATGTACCAGAGCGCGAAGGCGATGGGAAATGTCAGGAAGGGGAAGGGAACGAAGCGCAGGGCCACGGCGCCGGCGATGATCGTGCCGAGTTCCATGAGGAACCAGCTTCCTTTGATCCACAGGTGGTAGCCTGGATAGGCTCCG
>DASUDA010000125.1:0-22735 GCA_036275835.1 bacterium
GGCGAGTTCGGGAGGCGTCCGCTCCAGGGTCATCCTCATGGCCTCCACGATCGACGCGATCGGCTCCGCCATGACCTCCCGCACCTCCGTGCTGGTCATCCGCACGGTCCGCGGCAGACCCGACACGAGATCGCGCCCCCGGACCTCCATCGTCTGCTCGTCTTTCTGGGGATAGGCGCATCCGATCTGAATCTTAACGTCTTCCGCCGTGCGCTCACCGATCAGGAGGTTGTAGGCCTTGCGCGCGTACTGGATGATCGCCTCGTCCATCTCGTCGCCGGCCACGCGGACGCTGCGCGCGGTCACGATCCCCCCGAGCGCGATCACCGCCACCTCGGTCGTCCCGCCCCCGATGTCCACGATCATGCTCCCCACCGGCTCGGACACCGGCAGCCCCGCCCCGATCGCCGCCGCCATCGGTTCCTCGATGAGAAAGGCCTCCCGCGCGCCCGCCTGCAACGTCGCGTCGATGACGGCGCGCTTCTCCACCTCCGTCACCCCGCTCGGGATCCCCACGATCACCCGCGGCCGCATCAGGCTCCGGCCGCGCAGCCCGCGCCGGATGAAGTACGCCAGCATCGACGCCGTGGTGTCGAAATCGGCGATGACCCCGTCCCGGAGCGGCCGGGTGGCCACGATGTCCCCCGGAGTCCGGCCGATCATCCGCTTCGCATCCTCGCCGACGGCGAGGATCTCGCCGCCGTCCACGCGCCGCGCGACCACCGAGGGTTCGCGGAGCACGATCCCCTCGTTCCGCACATAGACGAGGGTATTGGCCGTCCCGAGATCGACCCCCATGTCGCGAGTAAACCGGCCCAACCATCCATTCAGAATCATTGCCTCACGCTCCTCTCACTCTCCCCCACGCCTGCCCAAATCTTCTTTTAAAGTTTGTGCCCCACAGGACCGGTCAGGGCGACACAGGCTCGAAGGCGACGCCCCGCTCCCGCAGGCTGACGTACCGGCCGTCTCCGACAATCAGATGGTCGAGGATGGGAATCCCCATGACCCCGGCGGCCCGGCAGAGGCGCGCGGTCATGGCCAGGTCGGCACGGCTGGGTGTGGGGTCTCCCGAGGGGTGGTTGTGCACGAGGATGAGCGCCGCCGCGCTCTCGCGGACGGCCGCCTTGAAGACCTCCCGCGGGTGGATCGGGGAGCTGGCCAGTCCCCCGTGAGCCACTTCGGCCTTGTCCAGGACCTCGTGCCGGGTATTCAGGAGGAGCACCACGAAGCGCTCTGTCTCGGAGAACCGGAGGTCGTCCATGACCAGCGCGGCCGCGTCGGCGGGTCCCCGGATCGCCGGCCGGCTCCGCGGGGGCAGGGCCCGGAGGCGCCGGCCCAATTCGAAGGCGGCCAGGAGGTGGAGGGCCTTCACCTCTCCGATCCCTCCGGTCCGGCACAATTCCTGTGGGCTCGCGCCCGCCAGGCGATCCAGGGTTCCGTGCCGGCCCAGGAGATCCGTTGCCACATCCAGCGCGCTTCGGGTGCGTGAGCCTGTCCCCAGAAGAACCGCCACGAGCTCCGCGCTGCTGAGCGCGCCGGGTCCGGACCGGAGGAGCCGCTCGCGAGGGCGGATCTCGGCCGGCAGATCTTTCATCCGCGACCGCCGGGGCAGGACAGGGGCGTAATTCAGCGCGGCACCTGGCTTTGTGAGTACCTCGACTCTCTCGTGGAGCCGCCGTCAGCCCCGGCGGCCCGTTCCACCACACCCAAGGACGACAACGGGGCAAGGCCGGCGCTCGGAGATCGTGCGCCGTCCTCACCCCCTCGACACCGTCACCCGCCTGGCGGGTGATCAGAGCAAGCGGAAGACGTAAATCGCGACGATTATACCAAGCACGATCCCCAGGTTCAACCGAACCGTGAACCCGAGCGTCAGGGTGATGACCCGCAGGTCGAGTCTCATCGCCGGGTCGATCCCGATGGAAATGGAGTGGCCGAGAGGCGCCAGGTAGGTGAACTGGCCGACGGCATCTGCGAACACGCTCCCCAGCACCGCCCCGGCGATGAGGATCAGCACGAGGACCCACCAGGGATCTCGAACATGCCTGGACGGACTCGGCACCTCTCACCGCCCTCGTCCCAGGCAGCTCGACGCACGCACACGCGTTCGCCGGGGGACAGGCTCCACAACGAAAAGAGGAGCGGCCGCCGCCGCCCCCCGAGGTGTGCGCGCAGTACGGGGGAGAAACCCGCCCAGGGTCTTTCGGCTCTGAGCGCCCTCCGTCAGCTCTTCCCCCCTGCGCCTTTGTCCGGGGACGCGGGTTTGGGTTCCTCCGGCTTCATCGCCTCTCGAAAGTCCTTCATGGCCTTCCCGACGGCCCCGCCGAGCCCCGCGATCCGGCCCGGCCCAAAGACCAGAACGACGATCGCGAGGACAGCCAGCAATTCCCACAGTTTGAGGTTCATGACCGCACCTCCGGTCTGATTATACACCCTCACAGAGAAGCGCGGGGCGGCGTTCCCGCGTTCCCCCGACAACGCCCTCAGCGACTGCGCACGGTCACAAACTCCACCAACGCCATGAGGCTCTCTCGGGCGCGGGAGTCGCCGATCGAGTCGAGGACGGCGGCCGCCCGGCGGGCGCGGGACCGGGCCACCGTGAGCGCGTGTTCGATCGCGCCGCTTCGTGCCAGGATCTCTTGGACCTCTCCCACCTCACCACCGGCCGTGGGGGGTTCTCCATCCGCCTGTGTCAGGATCTCGCGCAGGCGCCGCCGGTCGGACGCGGGCGCCCGACTGAGCGCGTGAATGATGGGCAGCGTCACCTTGCCGGTCTGGATATCGCTCCCGATCGGCTTTCCGAGGTGGTCTGAGGTCGCGGTCAGATCGAGGGCATCGTCGGTAATTTGAAACGCCATTCCCCACTCCAGACCGAACGTGGCGAGCGCCGCCGTCGCGGCCTCGGACGCGCCGGCGGCGAGCGCTCCACACCGGCACGCGGCGCTCATCAGCTGCGCGGTCTTGCCTTCGATGATGTCGAAGTAGATCGCTTCGTCGGTATGCGGCGTATTCCCATACTTGATCTGCTTGATCTCCGCCTGGCTCATCCGCACCGTGGCCCAGGCCATGGCGGCCGCAATCTCCGCGTCGTGAAGGCGGGAGAGCATGTAGAACGCCTTGCTGAACAGGTAGTCTCCCAGAAGGACCGCCACCTGGTTTCCCCAGATCGCGTTCACGGACGCCTGCCCGCGGCGCGTCTGCGCCGCGTCGATCACATCGTCGTGAATGAGAGAGGCGACATGGATCAGTTCGACCGCGCCCGCGCTCGCCAGCCGGGCGTCGCTTCCTCCGCCGCACGCGAGCGCACTGAGACAGACCAGCGCGGGGCGGACCATCTTCCCCTGCGTCGTGAGCACGTGGCTTACGAGTTCGCCGATGAACGGGTCGTCGGACGACAGCTCAGTCCGGAGGATCCGCTCCAGCGCGCCCAGATCGTCCCCCACGGGAGCGTAGATGTCGTCGAGGTCCATGGCCCTGCTCTGTTCTCGCCGGCGGGAAGATTTTCCTGGACGGACGGCCCGATGTCCACAGACCGGGACGCCCTCCGACGCCGCCCCGGGCCGCGCGCGCGAGGGCGGCGGCTCCTAGGCTTCGGCGACGATACCGTACAGAGAGACGGCGTAGAGGAGGCCGAAGAGAAGCACCCAGAAGATGATGTATTTCCAGTACACGGCCGCGGTCGAGGGACCCTGGGCCGGACCGGGCGGCGCGTGGTCTGCCATTTATCCGCCCTCCTGCTCTGCCGGAACCTCGGCCGCGCCCGCCGCCTCCCGGCCGGCGGCGCCTCCCGCACCGGCGGCGGGACGCGAGGCGGGCGTGCGCGCCGGCGGGACGACAGGCCCAGGGAGGGCGGCCACCCGGTCGCTGAACGCGCGGACGGCGGCCACGAACTCCGCCTGCTGGTGCAGGCCGTAATAAATCGTCGCCACGCGGTCGGGATGAATCTTCTGCCGCTCAAACCGCCGCCGCATCTGAATGACTCGATCCTGAATGAGGTTGTTACCGAGCCGGTTGAAGCAGTCTCCGAGCGGGCACCCGCAGACGAACGTCCCGTCCGCGCCGTTCCGCAGCGCAAATTCCAGCCAGGACGGCCGGATGAACCCCGAGCACGGGACCTTGATCAACGTCACATGGGGGAGGTCCCGCATCGTGCCGTCCTCCCGGGCGATGCCCTCCGCGCTCACCGCCCAGTCACAGAGGAAGCCGACGATCTTCGGCCGCCCCCCGCCCGCGCTCCCTAGCTCCGGCATGCCGCCAGCACCCTTTCCTGGATGTCCGTCTCCAGCAAGCGGGGCAGCTCCAGCGCTTCGAACGGGCATGCGCCGATGCAGATCCCGCACTCCACGCAGCGCGACTCGAGAACGATCGCCAGGAGTTTCCGCGCCTGAGCGGCTTTCGTCACGCCGGGATGCGGGCTCGGCACCATGACGATCGCGTTGTACGGGCAGTCGTAGTAGCAGAGCTCACATCCGGTGCAGTTGGCGTCCACCACCTCGGCCACCCCTGAATCACGCAGTCCCATCGCCGTCTCCGTCTCGGGGAGTTGATAGGGGATGTACAGGCCGTAGGCCACGATCACGACGCCGAGGAGAATCAGCCAGAGGGGCGAGAGATAGGTGAGGACCACGTACGGCAGGAGGAAGAACCAGTCCACGGCTAAGCGCGTGGGCGTGGCCACCGGCGAGGCCTGGGACTGGCTCACGGCGGGCAGCAGGCTGCAGAAGATCAAGATGAGCCCGAGCGAAAAGAGGGTCCACACCGCGGGCGGCCAGACCTTCGGGTGCCGGATGCGCACATAATGCCACCACAGGAAGATGTACAGGACGACCGCCGGCCCGACGTGGAGGTACAACATGCGCGGCAGCAGCAGGTTGGTGGTCCCCGGGGCGCCGTAGAGCATGGTGCGCAGCCATCCCCCGATACCCGGCACCGAGGCCAGCGCGTTCCCGGTCATCGCCACGAGCAGCTCCGCGCGCTGGTCCCAGACGAGGACATAGCCTGTGACGCCGAGGAACCCGGCGAACAGCAGGAGCATCATTCCGCTGATCCAGGGCTCGTCCCGGGAAAATCGGAACCGCTCCGTGAACCAGTTCCGGAACAAGTGCAGCAGAATGGCGATCATAAACGCATCGGAGGAGTACCGGTGGATCCCGCGGATGATCTGGCCGTACGGGACCTGCGCCGTCACGAACTCCACCGACGTGTACGCCTCGTTGAACGACGGGATGTAGTAAAAGAGGAGGAAGATCCCCGACAGGATCAGGACCGTCAGGAAGAGATTGGACAGGCCTCCGGTGTAGTACAGGGGGTTGAAGTCCTCGGGGTAGACGCGGTTGATGACAACGTCCAGCCGGAGCGTCCACCGGAGGAGCCGGGCGAGGACCCGCTTATACACCCGTGAACCCTCCCTTGCGCAGGAACAGCAGAATGAATGAGTACGCGAGCAGGACGATGCCGATCAGGGCGCCGCCCACGAGGCGGTGCTCGGGATGCTGGACGCTCGTCATCTCCGCCCACACGATCCCGAGAACGCACACCAGACTCAGCACAGACAGCGCCGCGATCCACGCGCCGTAGGCGGCCGCCCGAGCGTCCACAGGGCTCACCTCCCCCTCTTGCCGTGCTCGACCTCGGCCCAGCGCCCCGCCAGCACCCGTTCGTAGATCCAGATCCGACGCCGGACGCGCCCGGCCGCCCTGTCCACCTCGTAGAGGAGGAACCCCAAAGCGAGCATCGCCCCACACACCGCGAGGCCGACAGCGGCGACCGCGGCGCCGCCCCCCAGCGACGGCGCCACCCGCCAGGCGCGCCACGCGCCGAAGAACTGGCTCAGTCCGAACGTGGCCAGACCGAGCAGGACGTAAAAAAGCGCCTTCCGACGCATCGCCTCAGGATGCCGCCGCGGGCCGGGGCGCCGGCCGGCCGGCCGGTGCCTTGTCGGCGGCCCGCCGGGCCTTGCGGCGGCGGTGGACCACTTCCCAGATAAACGCCAGCGTCATGACGACGATCGTCACCGCCATGATGATGGGCGGATCCCGGCTGATCACGGCGATGTTCAATAAAATTAGCATCGTGAACCCGACAAAGTACGCCAGCGCCAGCACGCCGACGACGAAAAAGAAGGGGCGCTCCAGAGGCCGGGTCTCCTTCGTCCGGTCCATGAACGGCACGACCATCCCATACCCGATCAACAGCGCGGGGGCAATGCCGGCCCACAGCGGCGGCATGTACTTGACGACCTGGTAGAGCGCCAGGAAATACCAGTCCGACAGGATCGGGAGGGGCGTCCGATTGGGGTTGGCCCACCGGCCCATTTCCGTGATGCGGGCGAAGCTGACGACCGCGAGAAACACCACGACCAGCCCGATGACAAAGGGGGACAGGTTCAGCCGGCGGCGCCGCGTCCGGTAGAAGAAGATCTCCGCGGCGATCACCAGGACGACGGAGATCCCGAAGTGGATCGCCAGAAACCGCGTCAACGTGACCTGCCCGAGCGCGGGGCCGCCCAGGAAGATATAGGCAATCGCGTGCCCCAGGCCCAACTCTTTGATGATCGGAATCTCATCGTAATACGTGGGCACGGTCAGGATCGTCTTGGCCGCCCAGAACGCCCGCTGGTTCCAGATGAGCGCGTACCCGGTCACGCCGGAGATCATCCCCAGCACGAGGGAGGCGAACAGGATCATCCACGAGAGCTCCCCCGGCTTCTTGTATTCGCCCGCGAAGTACATCCGGTAGATCCGGAGCGTGATGACCGTGATCAGCATGTCCGCCCCATACTTGTGCATCCCGCGGACCAGCCAGCCGAAGGGGATGTCGTAGGTGATGTGCTCGATGGAGCGGTAGGCGCCGGTGGTCGTGGGGATGTACCAGACCATCAGGACGATCCCGCTGACGATCACGACCATCCACGACAGCCAGACGAGGCCTCCCAGGGTGTACAGGGGGTTGTCCAGGCGCGCCGTCTTGGTCTCGTCAAAGAGATCCAGGTGCTCCTTGCGGTCGCGGAGCCACTCCTTGAGGTTGGCCAGCACCGCGTCCATCAGGTCTTCTCTCCGCGTTCGTCCGGCACGGGGGCGCGGGCGAGTCCGCCCGACTCGGCGCCGTCCACCACGATGTCCTGGCCCTGGATCTTAAAGTGGAACAACCGGGCTCCCCGCGGGGCCGGGCCGGAGATGACATTTCCCGGATACCCCGGATAGGCGGGATCGTAGATGCTGAAGTGGCAGGGGCAGGCCATCAATGCGTGGCGCTCCCAGTCGGGAGGGGTGAATCCTCCGAATCCCGTCGTGACGTTCTGCCAGAGGGGGACAAACTCGAAGATGCAGCCGAGGTGCGGGCAGATGCGCTGGAAGAGCACGATGTCGGTCTCGCCCTCGTAGCCGACGTACCCCACCTGCGGGTTGACAGCCCTGACCTTCTTCGGGAGCCGCACCGCGACGCCGGGTATGTTCGACGCCTTAAATCCGGTGGGATCATACTGGGGGTATTTCTGCACGTAATTGAAGTAGAAGTAGTCGAAGGGCTTGGCGAGCGCCGTCGTCTTCCCGACCACCTGGGGGCCTCCCTGCGCGGCGTCGGAGGCGATCGTGTTGACCTCCCCGGGCTTGTAATTCGGCTTCAAGTACTCAAACAGCGGGGACAGGATCGCAATCAGGCCGCCGATCACAGGCAGCGCGGTGAGGGCCTTCAGAAGACTCCGCCGGTCATGCGTCATCGCGCCCATTGTACTACTTGATCGGCGGGTGGTTGTAGAAGAACGTGTAGACGTAATCCACCAGCCCATTGACCTGATCCATCGTCAGTTTTCCACGGTACCCCGGCATCAGCCCGTGGCCGTCCAGGATCGCGCTCGTGAGTTCGCTCGGGTTCCGCTGCACGAGGTAGTTCCTGTCGGTGAAGATGCCCGGTCCCTCGCCTCGCGCCCACGACCACAAGTGGGCGGCCACCTCGCGGCCGCGTGGCCCGTTACCGTCGCCGGCCATCCCATGACAGACGGCGCACTGTTGGGTAAACAGCCGCCTGGCGGCGCTGAGCTCCTGCGGGGTCGTGCGAAACATCATCTCATAGGCGTTGGCGTTCCAGCGCTGCGCGTTGGTGAGCGTCTGCAACTTGTTGGCCCCGAAGGAGGCTTCGGGACCGAACGCCGGCATCGCCGTGTGCGGCCGCCCCAGGGTCACCGTCTCGTACAGGATCGCCGGGGACATGACGTTCTCCGCGTCCCGGTTGTGGAAGTCTGCCGGATGGCTGGGGAGCGGCGGGCGGTGGAGCGTGATGCCGAACACGCCGAGGAACGTGGTGAGGACGTCCTTGTCCGGGGCGACCAGGGTCGGCGCCATCGGGCCGTTCCCATCGCCCGCGAGACCGTGGCAGACCGCGCAGTTCGCCTCAAACACCTGCTTCCCCTTGATCGCATCCGGCGTGATCGGCTGCTCGTTCTCGTCGGTGACGAGCGCGATCTCGACCTCATGCTGGGGGGGGAGGTGGAGATCCACCTTCGATCCCTTGACACCCACCTCGGGCTGACAGCCGGCCGCTGCGGCGGCCGCGACGAGCACCAGCACTACGGCGGTCGGGCGTACTCGAGGACACCGCGTGGGCATGCCGGTCCCTTCCTCCACTCATGCACGCTGCGTGCGCGGGTCTCAGATGCCCGATCGGCCGGGGCGGCTCGAAAAAGAAACTCGCGCGGGAGATCCTGCTTCCACAACGTCAACTTTCTCTCCTCCGTGGGGCCGCCCATCTCGGGAATGGGCCGCGCCGCGTGAGGGCGAGGGCCAGCCCGCTGCCCAACACGATCGCCAGAGCCGCGGCCACGACGCCCGGCCAGACGTTACGAACACCCGGGACGCCATCGAGGCGCACCGCGACCCGCCCGCCCGGCGGAACGGGACCGCCGGACCACCGCTGGTAGCGGTGTCCCTCCTCGGACACGGTGCCGGCCCGGCTCAGCCCCTCCCCCGCGACGCGGGGACCCACGTCGGCCACGAGAATTTCAACCCGCGCGGTGCCATAAGGGAGCGTCCACGGGACCGCAAGAACGGAGTGCCGCGCCTCGAGGCCATACGCGTAGCTGACGAACGCGCCGCCCGGACGGACCGGGAACGCATCCGTGATGCCGGTGTCCCCCACCTGCGGGTTGCGCCACCCCTCGAGGAAGGTCACGGCCTCGGCGCCGGCGGGCAGAGGAACCCGGAACGGATCTTTCGCCGTGACGACGACCGTACGGTCGGTCGGGTTCTCGAACCGCTGAATGACGCTTACCCGGACCGCGCCGGGAACGACCTCCACGACGGCAAAGACGAGGGTCTCGCGGACGGCCGAGCGGCTCTGGGTGTGATCATACACGATCAGGGTCATCGCACGGCTGGGGGAGTCCGGGGTGAGAACGACCCGCTCGCTCTCGTAGTGCACACCCGCATACTCGGTGGCGACCAGAAACGCGCGGATCCCACCGACCGGTAGACCGGCGAACACGAAGCCGCCGTCCGCATCGGATAGGGTACGCCGCTCCGCGGACGATCCCCGCTCGACGATTGTCAGAAGGACGGTCTGCCGGGACACGGCGTGCGCAGGGGCCGTGCGATCGATCACCCAGCCCCGGATCTCGCCCGCGGGAGCGACGCCGGCCAGTGCCGCGGCAGGCGGGACGAGCGTGGCGGCCAGACACAGCGCAACGGCGACGGCCGTCCGCGATCCAGGGAGCCCGAGAAGCGGGGCAATCCGGGGCACCCGACTCAGGCCGGTTCGCCTCCGCCCCGCGCCTGCGCCTCGTAGCGGGCACGGAGGTCTGCGTAGTCGGCATCGCTGATCTTGCCAGTGGCGTGGTCGAACTCCGCGTCGCGCAGCGCCTGGTTGGCGACCTCCCGGGTCTGGAGGAACCGCTCCCGATCCCCGTCCTCTTCCGGGGGAGAGGCCGGACGGCGCAGCGGAGCCAGCACGAAGAGGGCGGATGCCGCCGCGAGCACGACCATCAGGCCGACGCTCATGGTCCGCCCGGGCTCCAGGCGCCTTCGAAGACCGGAGCCGTCGCCGGCACCCGGCGCCGTTCGGGGACCATCGCGATGACGGCCCCCAGAGTGAGCACAAGCCCGCCCGCCCACATCCACATCACCATCGGGTTCACGAGGAGCCGCAGCGTCGCGCCGCCATCCTGCGTCCACCCGACGAGAATCACGTAGAGGTCGTCGCGCGGAGTGCTTCGCAGCGCCACGTCGGTCGTGGATTCCCGGCTCGCGAGGAACAGATTCCGGCGGGCCACGAACGACCCGAGATCGCGCCGCCCCTCGTACGCCCGGAGGCGCGCGCCAATGGAGAAGGCTCCGCCGCGCGTGGACTGCGAGAGCCCTTCGAACTGGACGCTGTACTGCCCGATCACCGCGGCTTCGCCAGGACTGAGCGTGACAAGTCGCTGCGTCGCGAACAGGGACGACCCGGTGATCCCGCACAAGAGCAGGAGCAGACCCAGGTGCACGATATACCCGCCGTACCGCCGCCTGTCGCGCAGGACCAGGCCGAGGAGCGCGCGGCCGATTCCCTCCCCCTGGTGGGCGCGCCGCACGCGGACTCCGCGGATGAACTCCAGCGCGATCGTTCCCGTGACGAACCCGCACAGCGTGAACGCCAGGACCGCCCCGGGGGATCGCACACCGGAGGCGAGCAGGATCACGCCGACGATGATGCCGGCTGCCCCGGGGGCGAGGAAGCTCCGGCGCAGGTTCTCGGCGGAGGCGCGCCGCCAGGCGATCAGAGGACCGATTCCCATGAGCAGCAGGATCCCGAGGGCGATCGGGACGATCACGTGATCAAAGAATGGGGGGCCGACGTTTATCGCCCGGCCGGTCAGGACTTCGGAGACGACCGGAAACACCGTGCCCAGGAACACGGAGAACGCGGCAGAGAGGAACAGCACGTTGTTCATGAGGAACGCGCTCTCCCGCGAGAGAGGGGCGTCCAGCGCATCGCGGCTCCGGAGCGCGTCCCAGCGCGAGGCGGCCACGCCGAACGCGGCGAGCATCGCCAGCGCGAGAAATGCCAGGAAGAACGCCCCGAGCGGCGACTGGGTGAACGAGTGGACGCTGCTGAGCACACCGCTCCGGGTGAGGAATGTGCCGAAGATCGAAAGGCCGAACGCGAGGATGACGAGCACGACGTTCCACCGTGTGAGCATCTCGCGGCGCTCCTGGATCATCACCGAGTGGAGGAATGCCGTGGCGACGAGCCACGGCATGAGCGCGGCGTTCTCCACCGGATCCCACGCCCAATATCCTCCCCACCCGAGCACCAGGTACGACCACTTCGCACCGAACATCAATCCCATACTGAGGCAGTACCAGGCCCACATCATCCACCGGCGGGCGAGGAGGATACCGGCATCTCCCGCCGGCCCGGCAAGCAACGCGGACATGACGATCGCGAAGGGCACCGTGAGCCCGACATAGCCCAGGTACAGGGTCGGCGGATGGATCGCCATCCAGGGGTTGAGGAGCAGGGGGTTCATCCCCCGCCCGTCCTCGGGGGGGAATGGGACCGTGACAAAAGGCGAGGTCACCGCGGTGAGCATGAACAGGAAGAAGCCCGTCACAGCGGCGCACACCGCCGCCACCCCCGGCACGAGAGACGGGCGCTGCCTGCCGATGGCTCGCACCGCGAGCAGCGTGTACCCGGACAGGATGAGCGCCCACAGCAGCAAGGACCCTTCCATGCCGCCCCACAGCGCCGTGAGGTCGTACAGCAGTGGCTGGGCGTCGCTCACGTGGGAGGCGACGTACTGAAAAGCGTAATTGCGGGTCCCAAGGGCGACCAGCAGGACAAGCGCGGCCACGAGTTCCAGCGCCGCGACCGCGGTCAGGGCCCGAAGGGCGCTGGCCACGACTTCCCTCCGGCGGGTCCTTCCCCCGGCGGCGGCGGCCGCGAGCGCGTACGCGGCCAGAACCAGAGCGGCGAGCAGAGTGAACCGGCCGAGATCAGCCACGCGGGGAGTATTTCGTCGGGCACTTGGCCAGGAGAGTCGTGGCCTGAAACGTGCCGTCGCGTCCGAGCGTTCCCTCCACGACCACCTGGCGCCCGTCCTTGAAGATGTCGGGAACGACGCCGCTGTAGGCGACGGGAAGGGCATGCGCGCCATCCGTGATCATGAAGCGGAGGTGCCGGTGGGAGGAATCCCACTGCACACTCCCGAGCGCGACCGTGCCGCCCAACCGGACCCGGGAGGGACGTTCCTCCGCCGCCCGCTGTGGGAGCATGCGCTGCTGCTGCAATTCTCCCACGGTCACCCAGTACGCGGCTCCTTCTTGGATTCCTCCGTACACGAGATAGGCGAGCGAGAGCACGAGGAGGGCCGCCCCTCCCGCAAAGACGAGCGGGTAGTGTCCGGGGCGGCGCCTCATCCACCAGCCCCGGGAGTGCGCACGGAGGGAGCCGTGTGTGCCCGCGCGGTCGGGCTCGCGCCGGGGGCTCCGGCCGCCGGAGAGGACCCGGAGCCCGCGGCATACCTGGCGTGGTCTACGAGCTCGGTCACCTGCCGGCCGAGCGCCCGGATCCGCCTCATCAACCCGTACAGGTAGACGAAGACCCCGAGCCAGACCACGGCAAAGGCCCAGAACAGATAGGTCATCGCGATCAGGCGCTCCCTTCGACCAGATCCTGAATCTGCGCCGCAAGCAGGCCGAGGCGGATGCGGGCGCGCACGAGGACGGCGTACATCAGGCTCCACGCCACAAGACCGGCGAGCAGGGCCCACGCCATTGAGGGAGCGAGGCCGATGCTGTGCGTGGTGAAGATGACCGGCGAGAGCGCGCGCAGGTGGCGTGCGGACAGCCAGACAAGCGGCACATCCACGAACCCGACGATCGCAAAGACCGCAGCGAATCGCGCCTGCCGGGCGTCATCGCCGGCCGCGGCCCGCAGGATGAGGTAGCCGACGTAGATGAACCACAAGATCAGGTATGTGACGAGTTGCGGATCCCACGTCCACCAGGCCCCCCACACCGGCCGGGCCCAGAGCGATCCGGTGACGATTACGAGCGTGGCAAACAGCACCCCGATTTCAGCCGCGGAGGCACTTGCGACGTCCCACTCGCGGCGGCCGGTCCCGAGGTACCGGACCCCACCCCAGCACGCGTGCCCGAAGGCCACAAACCCCACCCACGCGAGCGGCAGGTGGACGTAGAAGATGCGCTGGATGTCCCCCATGACCTGCTCGGTCGGCGCGTACAGGAACGCAGCGTAGAGGGCGAAGAGCATGACGGCGAAAAGCGACCACGTCAGCGGGCCATCGAGAGATCGGCGCACGTCCGCCCTCCGAATACCACCCTCATCTCTGCATCTTCGTCACGAGTAAATCCCGAGATCCTTCACGATCTTCGCACGCTTCTCGCCGAGCACCTTCTTCAGCCGGACCCCAGGCTCGCGGCAACCAGCGACCACCCCTGTGAGACATCCTTCACCGCCGGGGTCCACTCCGACGCCTTCGTGAAGCGTCCGTTGGAGACGCGCTGCGACCTCGAGAAGTATGTCCAGACATCGCCGAAGATCCAGGGGCCGAACCAGGCGGGTAGCCGCACAGGGGCCGGCGCCCCGGCCGCCGCCGCGAGAAGGGCGAGATACTCCGCGAGTGGGACGGGACCATCATCGCATACGTTGTAGACGCCCGCGGCGACGTCGAGCGCCGCCGCCACCGCCCGCGCGGCGTCGGGGACATAGATCGACGAGAAGTAGTGGGTCCCGTCTCCGAGTCGCGGAAGCATCCGCCGGCGCGCCATCCGGACCATGTCGGTCGTGGACGGGGCATCGGGACCGTAGAGGCCCGCGAAGCGCAGCACGACACCTCGTCCGCCCGACTGCGAGAAACGGGCAGCCTCCCGCTCCCCCTCCAGGACGGCGCGGATGATCGGCGTGCCGCCGTCGTCCACGTACGCATCCTCGTTGAGCCAGCCGGCCCCTCCGTCCGCATACACGAACGTGATCGATTCATGAATGTACACGGGGACTCGCTCGGCGATCGCGGCGTCGACCAGGAGACGCGCCCCCACGGTCCGCAGACGGTTGGTCTCGGCCCACGCGGCGCGGCGGCGCATCTGCCTCAGGGGCGGAATCTTCGTGGTGAGGCGCACGACCGCGTCACACCCCGCGACGCCCCGGCGAAGGGCATCGGGATCGTACAGATCCAGATCGGCCGGCTCTCCGCCCAGGCTGCGCACCAGGTCGGCCTTGGCCGGGCCTCGCGCGGTCGCGCGCGCACGATGGCCCGCCGCGGTCAGCACGCCCAGAACGGGACGCCCCAGCACGCCCGTGCCGCCCGCGACGAAGATCTTCACCGATCACTCCTCGACCACATACTCAAAGAGCCACATCCCCAGGATGAGGAAGATGATGTCGAACGCCGCGAGCGTCCTCACGGGGCCGCCCAGCGCGCGCGGGCCCGCCCCCGCGAGAGCCGCCGTGATCCCGGCGAGGGAGACGATGATCACCGGGAGTGTGACGGGCAGGAGCAGGATGGGCAGCAGCACCTCCCGGAGCCGCGTCGTCACCGTCATCGCGCCGAGAAGCGTGCCTGCCGCCGTGAAGCCAACGGCCCCGAGGACGAGGGGCGGGGCGACGAGCGCGGCGCGGCGGCCGACCTCGGCGTTGACCACTAGGGCAGAGGTGAGCACGACGATGGCCTGGAGGGCAAGCACCAGGAGCAGGTTGGCCGCGCACTTCCCCAGGTACAGCGTGCCGCGGCTGATCGGGGTGAGCAGGAGCCCGTGAAAGGCCCCCCGCTCCTGCTCCAGGGCGTGGGAGCGCGCCAGCCCCAAGGTCGCGGCAAACGCCACCGTCACCCACAGAATTGCCGGCGCCGCGTCGGCGACCGCGGATGGCGACGGGCCCAGGGCCAGGCTCATGATCACGACGGCCAGAAAGGCCACCAGGCTCATCGAGGTCACGAGCTCACGCGTGCGGACCTCGATCACGAGGTCCTTCCAGACGAGCGTCAGGATCGCTCTCACCGCACCGTCTCTCGGACCATCGCCGGAACCGCCGCCCGATACCACGCCTGCAGGGCCTCGGCGTCGAGGCCGCCGAGGGGCCGGCGGTCGCCAAGCCGCCCGCCGGTCAGCACGTAGCCGTGATCGGCAACCAGGAGGGCCTCCGCGGGGCTGTGCGTGGCCATGATGACGGTGCCGCCCCGCGCGAGGAACCCCTGCAAAAACGCGCACAGACGATCCCGCGCCTCAGGGTCGAGGCCCGTCAGGGATTCGTCGAGCAGCAGGACCTGAGGCGCGTGGACGATGGCTCTCGCCAGCGCGGCGCGCTGTTGCAGCCCCCGGGATAGCCGGTGCACCGGGGCGTGGCGGTGGCGAAGGCCGACAACGTCACATGCCTCCACCGCCCGCGCGCGAGCGTCCCGAAGACCGTAGAGGGAGGCGAAGAGTTGGAGGTTCTCAAGCGCGCTCAGCTGTCCATACAGCATCGGCTCGTGGGCGACGAACCCGATCATGCCGCGGGCGGCGCGCTCAGAGAATGGATCCTCCCCGTAGATCCGCACTCGCCCTCGCGAGGGTCGGAACACCGTTGCGAGCACGCCGAGGAGCGTCGATTTTCCGGAGCCGTTCGGCCCCAGGATCGCAACCGCGCTGCCCGGGGGGACCGACAGGGAAATGCCCCGCAGGACGGGCGCGGGGCCGAAAGCTTTCCAGACGTCCTCTGCAACCACCGCGGGCGCCCGTACCGTCATCTCTCGCGTCAGGCCGGCCGGAGAGGCGCCCCCACAAGCGCGCCGACCTCGGCGGGATCAAAGAGGAAGAACGGATACCCGCGGTAGCGCGCGACATCCTCGGCATCCCCCTGTCGCTCCAGGGCCGCGCGCCGGGCTTCCAGGCGGGCGATCTCCGGGGCCAGCGCCTCGGCGAGCTGCGCGTTCACCTCGCGGATCCGCCGGGTGGCCGCCCGCCGATCCGATCCGGGACGCATCCCCTCGATCGCCCGGATGAGGGTCCACTTCTCGTCAACCAGCCGCCGCTGCGCGTCGGACAGCGCGTCCATGTTCCGATCGGGATTGTGGCGCAGGTCCATGAGACGATGCTCGATCGCGTGCCGTGCGGCGGCCGCCTGCGCCTCCTCCGCCAGTGGGAGGTGGAGCGTGGCGGTGGCCACGACGTACGCCGGGAGGCGGCATCCAAAGACGCGGTCGGCGATCACATCGGTCACCCTGTCGTACCGCCCTCCGCTCACCCCGTGCAGAAAGAGATCCCCCAGACACAGGCGAGCGAACATCGTCAACATCATCGCTTTGGGACGGAGGGCGAGCCCCGCCGCCTCCAGCGCGTCCAGGCCGGAGGGATCGGCCGGGACGGTCGCGAGCGTCTCCGCCGCGGTCCCGAGCGCGAGGTGATGCTCCCGCCGGGTCGCGAACAGGTCTGTCCGCCGCCCTCCGCGCACGACCCAAAACGGGGTTTCGACGCTCCCACCGCCCTCGGTGAGGTTGGGGAACGGATTTGCCGCAGAACGCAGCCGGTGCGCACGCCGGTACTCTTCCAGGCTCGCGTTGTAGGACCGCCGGAGATCCTGAGGGTGGCAGAGGAGGTGCAGGGCGAACGCCCGGAACTCCGACGTCTCCGCAAGCGCGGACACCGGCAGCTCCAGATAGCCGGGCGATCCCGCGCGCGCTTCATACGTCCGGCGCAGGCGCGCCAGAAACACCGCCAGAGTCCGTGCGCCGCGGCGCGCGGCCTCGGCCCCCCGGGCGAACGCGTCCAGGCGTTCCGCGAGAACGCGCAGCGGCACGGTCGCGAGGTGGCCCCGAACCCGCTCCAGGAACCGGTCCCACTCCTCGGGTGCGGGAACACGCGCCGCTTCGAGCGGTTCGTCGTCGGGGGAATCGAGGAGCGTCTCCGAGACGCGGATCATCCTCTCCCGGACCGCCGGAAGAACGGCGCTGATCGGACCGGACGCGTCCGTGTCGACGATGAGGTGAAGCCCGGTGGCGTGACACTCGGCGCTCAGTCGGGTGAGGAGGAAAAACTTGAACCACACCCCGGGATGGAAGAACAGCGGCTGGTGGCCCATCAGGATGAGCGGGCGCTCCGGAGGCGGCTCCGCCCCGCCGGTGTAGCGCGCGGCCAGCGCCAGGGCGCGTGCGCGCACTCTCCGCCGGAACTCGGCGAGCGGCACGTCGAGAATCGCGGTATCGCCCCACGCCCGAGTCCAGCCCTCCGCGAGAAGGCCGGAGATCTCCTCGAGCGGGGGAACTATCAGGACGTCGCCGGAATTCTCCGGGATCGCATACTCCGTCTCCATGGCGAGCCCGCCCGGGGTCACACCAACTCTCCCAGGCCGCGGAGACCAATCTCCTCCTTGCTGGCAAATGGCTCGCCGTAGGGACGGCGGATCCGGGTGCCCCAGTACCGGGCCACCGTGCGGATCGTGTCCAGGATCGCCAGATTTCCCCGCTCCTCGCTGAACTGGGAGCGATAGCAGGCCACAGCTTCCATTTTCCGCTCGATCTGGTCGGTAATGTCCATGATGAACGCCGGGTCGACGCGGAGGCGGTAATGAGTGGAGAAGAAATGAAGGACCCGCCCCGGATAGTGAGGTTGTCCCCGCATCTCCGTCTTCGTCAGTTTCGCGTAGAACCGCGCCGCCTCGCTCACGCGCTCGGCGGCAAGGTGATCGGGATGCGCATCCACCCAGTAGGGGATGAAGAGAAGGTCCGGACGGACTTCCCGGATCACTTCCGCCACGGCCACGCGGTTCTCCACCGTATCCATGAGGTAGCGGTTCGGCAGGGGGAGGGTGATCCGGCGGTGGACCCCGAGCGTTCGGGCCGCCGCTTCGCTCTCCGCCAATCTTCGCTCGGGCGAGCCCATCGGCGTCGGCTCGCCGTTCGTCAAGTCCAGGAGCGTCATGCGGTGCCCGTGCTGCACGAGCGTCGCGATCGTCCCGCCCATGCCGATCTCCGCGTCATCCGGATGAGCCCCGATGACTAGGAGGTCCGCCATCCGCTCACCTCGCGGTCGATGATGGACAGGTAGTATGTCATCCGCGTCTCCGGATCGTCCAGCCCGCCCCAGAACCGGCGCGCCGGATTCTTGTAGATCCGCGGGACCGGGATCTCGGCGACGGTGAGCCCGAGGCGCGCGGCCTGAAGCCATACCTGGAGAGGCAGGCCGTAGCTTCGCTCGTCAAGACGCATCCGGGCGAGCCCCGCGACCCGGTACGCCTTGAACCCGCACCAGGCATCCGTGAGCCGGTACCCCGTCAGGGTATTGATGATCCGGGTGACTTCGGCGTTGATCCGCTGCCGGTCCGGGGGAGCCGGATCCTGGGCGCTCGGCGCATCAGGATGGTAGCGGCTGCCGGAGACGATGTCAACCCGCCCGCATTCTTCGAGGAATCGGGGGATCAGGCGAGGTTCATGCTGCAGGTCGCCGTCGATCGTGACGGCCGCATCAAACTCATGCTCGACGGCGTACCGGAATCCGTCGATCAGGGACTGTCCGTAGCCTTCATTCTGAGGGTGCGTGATCACGTCGATCCCCCGGCCGCGGCCGCCCAGGATCTCGGCCGACCGATCCGTGGACCCGTCGTTGACCACGAGGATCTGCGCATCGGTGTGGCGCCGGACCTCTGCCAGGACCCGCGCGAGGGTGTCCTCCTCGTTGTACAGAGGCATGATGATCACGGGGCGCATACCGAGAAGAACGTCCCGCGACACGCGCCTATGCCCCCGCAGGCTCACCGCGGCAGGCGCCTTGAGGGAGTGCCCCCGTTATCCCCGCCGGAGCCGCCCGGAGGCGGCCCCCGCGAAGTAGGTCAGGATCAGGTCGGCGCCTGCCCGCCTGATCGCCAGGAGCACCTCCATCATTGCTCGCTCCTCGTCAAGCCATCCCCGGGCCGCGGCGGCCTTGAGCATCGCATACTCCCCGCTCACGTGGAAGGCCGCGGTCGGGAGCCCAAACGTTGCCTTCACGCGCGCAAGCACGTCCAGGTACGGGAGCGCAGGCTTGACCATCACGATGTCGGCGCCTTCTTCGATGTCCAGCCGCACCTCGCGCAGCGCTTCCTCGACGTTGGCAGGATCCAGCTGGTAGCCCCGGCGGTCGCCGAACCGCGGCGCCGACTCCGCGGCGCGGCGGAACGGCTCATAGAGCGCGGAGGCATACTTGGCCGCGTATGCCAGGATGGCGACGTCCTGATGGTCGCGCTCGTCCAAGGCGCGCCGGATCGCCCCCACCTGGCCGTCCATCATGCCGGAGGGAGCCACGAAATCCGCGCCGGCCTGTGCGTACGAGACCGCGATCCGGCCGTAGGACGCGAGCGTCGCGTCGTTGTCCACCTCGGTCCCCCGCAGCACGCCACAGTGCCCGTGGGTCGTGTATTCGTCCAGGCACAGATCGGCGGCCAGAACGAGCCGGTCGCCCACCTCGGTGCGGATCAGGCGCAGGGCCTGCTGGACGATCCCCTCGGGATCCCATGCCGCCGAGCCCGCGTCATCCTTGTGACGGGGAATCCCAAACAGGATGACCCCCGCGACCCCGAGTTCTGCCAGATGGCCGCACTCCGCAACGAGACTCCCCAGAGTGTGCTGCTGCTGTCCCGGGAGGGCCTCAAGAGGAACCGGTCGGGAGATCCCTTCCTTGACAAACAGGGGAGCGATCAGGTCTCCCGGATCGAGAACGGTCTCGCGCACCATCTCCCGCAGGCGGTCAGTCCGGCGGAGCCGGCGCATCCGGTGAAGAGGAAAGCCCATGCGCTCACTCTCCCTCCGGCCTCTGACTCCGGTTCGCCTGGAGGTCGGCGACGGCCCTGGACTCCAGGGCGGATCGGAGCACCGCGACGAGGCCGGGAATCGTGTACGTCTCGGCAACCACGTCAACACGCAGGCCGTACTCTTCGGCGGTGGTCGCGGTCACCGGGCCGATGCACGCGACGACCGCGCGACCGAGCGCTCTGGGCGCCTCCGCCCCCAACAGCTCCACAAAATTCCGGACCGTGGACGAACTCGTGAACGTCACGGCGTCCGCCTTGCCCGCGAGAAGGCGCCGGCGCACATGGGTGTCCTGGTCCTGCTCCACCTCGATGCGATACACCGGCACAACGTCCACGACCGCTCCGAGAGTGCGCAGCCCGTCCGGCAGGACGTTGCGGGCGGTCTCTGCCCGCGGGATGAGCACGCGGGCGCCGCGCACTTCCTGGCGCGCGAATTCCTCCACTAGTCCTTCCGCTCGGAACTCGGCAGGGGCGAGATCCGCCCGCAGGCCCCGCGCGGACAGCGCGCGAGCCGTTCCCGGGCCGATCGCGGCCAGACTCATCTCGCCGAGATCTCGCACATCCCGGCCGAGCGCCAGCATCCGGTCCCAGAACGCGGAGACGCCGTTTTGGCTGGTGAACACGATCCACCGGTATTCCTCCAGGCGGGCGATCGCCCGATCCACAGGACCGTAGTCCCGAGGGGGAACAAGGCGGATCGTGGGAAACGCCAAAACCTCCGCGCCCTCGGCCTCGAGGAGATCCCGCAGCGGGCCCGCCTGCGCATGGGAGCGGGTCACCACAATCCGCCGCCCGGAGAGCGGTCCTGTGACCCGTTTCATGTTCGCGCGACCAGCAGGCGGCGCAGAGACATCACGTCATCCTTCTCGCCCGTGTCGCCGGACGCATATACCGCTGAATCCACACCATCCCGCCAGTGGGCTTGGCCATGTCCTTGGCGGCGAGGAGCGCCCGGCGCAAATCGCCCGTCTGAATCATCGAAAAGTACCGTTCGGTCCGCCGCGCGGGACCATACGCTGCCATGCTCCTGTCCAGGACGCAGACCTCGAACCACTTCTCAGCCATCGGCCCGCTCACTACTCCGCCTCCACCAACTCAGGATGACACCCTTCCCCGCTCCCCCGGGCCGCGGCGGCATCGAGCAGGTCCGCCGAATGCGCGAGCAGGTGATCGGCGACACACATCCCCAGCCATTCTGCCGCACCGATCGGGCCAGCGGCGCGGTGGCGCCGCACGGCACTTCCGTCTTCTCGAGCCATCAGGCCCTCCAGGATCATGCGCGATCCGTTCACGGTGGCGAGCGCGGCCGCCGGTTGCCGGCAGCCGCTCCCCAGCCTGGCGATGAAGGCGCGTTCCGCGGTTACTGCTTCGCGCGCTGGCGCAGAGTCGAGCGGTCGGATGAGGTCGATGAGATCACGATCGGACCGCCGGACCTCCACGGCCAGGACGCCTTGTGCGGGCGCGGGGAGCATGACGTCCGGCTCCAGCCACTCCGTCACCCGGTCCGTCCACCCCATCCGCACCAGTCCCGCTCCGGCGAGGCACAGCGCGTCGAACCCACCCCTTTCGAGCTTCGCCAGGCGAGTATCGATGTTGCCGCGGACAGGCACCGTGTCCAGATCAGGCCGGTAGTGTCGGATCTGAGCGCTGCGGCGCACGCTACTCGTGGCGATCCGCGCACGCGGTGGAAGGGCGGCCAGGCGCAGTCCGGACAGGGAAATCAGGACGTCCCGCGGATCCTCCCGCGGCAAGAACGCGGCGATGCAGAGGTCCGGGTGGAGCATCGTCGGGAGATCCTTGGCGCTATGGACGGCGAGGTCGCACCGCCCGTCCAGGAGCGCTGCTTCCAGCTCCTTGGCAAAGAACCCAATGCCTTCCAGATGTTCCAGCGGGACGTCGGGTGCTCGATCGCCCGAGGTCTGCACGATCACGGTCTCGTAGGCGAGGACCGGCGCTACGCCGCGGAGCGCCTGAACCACGAGTTCCATCTGCCGGAGGCTCAGCCGGCTTCCTCGCGTCCCGATGCGGAGAACTGGATGGGTCATATTCATCTCTCACGTGGGCGGACGTCTCTCGTCGTAGGCCTCCATCATGGCCTGAAGCACTTCGCCGAGGAAGACGTCCGCGTCGCGCATCGACCGAATCTGACTGGAGGCTCCAAAGGGAGGCGCGGCGAGTCGGTCCGTCACTATCTTTTTGTAGTGGAGGAAAACATCCGTCGACTGCGCGGGGGTCAATCCCCAGCAGGCAACTTCTCGGCCCAGGTCGGCTCCCGCGCGGCGGCCGTCGTCCAGGTGCCGGGACTTGGCCGATTCCTCCTCTAGATAGGCGGCGAGGGCGCGCAACAACTCGGCGCAGTGGCTGCGGGCGCGGACGCGGGCGTCCTCACTGAGGCGTCCATACCAGGGCCGTGATGTGATCCACTCCTGCCGCGAGGAGTCGGTCTTGATGGTCCCAAGGCGTCCCGAGGCTCGGGGCGCGACTTCGAGCAGTGTTGTCAGGTCGGCCGCGTTGAACCGGCGGTGGCCACCCGGTGTGCGGAAGACGGGGATCTTGCCCGCGTCCGCCCACCCGCGCAAGGTGGTCTCATCCACTCCGAGGAGCCGGGCGGCTTCCCCCAGAGTGAGCCACTCTCTCCCTGCAGTCCCCCCTACCGCCGGGCCGATCACGAATCTAGGAAATTCTAGGCGAAGATAGGGAATCCTTCGCGGTGGGAGTCCTCGTCAGTTTCCATGCGGGCAGGTAACGCGCAGCCCGCCAGTCGAGTCTGTGATCAGGCTGCCCCGACGCCTGCCTCTACCTCCGTCCCTTTCCTCGAGCCGCCCGGGCCCGGCTTCCACGCGACCCGCCCGCGCGCGAGGCGTGGGTTCGCCGCTTCGCCGCCGCGCGGGGCCCGGACGCGGGACGCGCCTTCGCCGCGGTTCGGGTACGCCGGACCGGCCGTGCCGCCCGCGCGGCAGAGGCCGTCACGCGCGCGACC
>DASUDA010000126.1:0-40885 GCA_036275835.1 bacterium
TGTGCGGGACGCGATCGCGTTCGCGATCAACAGGCAGGCGATCGTCAACGCGGCGGAGTTCGGGCTGGGCGTGGTCAGCGGTCCGATCCCGGCGCCCGACACGCTCTGGGCGCTCCCGGTCACCGCGTTCCCCGAGTACCGTCCCGATCCGGACCGGGCGCGGCGCATGCTCCAGGAGGCCGGCGCGGCGGGAGCAGCGTTTGGCATCGTCGCCTCACCGACGTACGAGGGCGGATTGGCCGTAGCCCAGGTCATTCAGAGCCAGCTGCGGGCGATCGGGCTCGCCCCCACAATCGAGAACATCGAGTGGGGGACCTACATCAACCGCTGGGTCAAACGCGACTTCGACGCGATGGTGGAATTGCGGGGAGGCGATCCCGATCCCGACCGATTCCTGTACCGGACGTTCTACAGCGCCGGCGCCGTGAACAACTTCCTGTTCAAGGATCCGGCGGTGGACCGGCTGCTCGAGAGGGGCCGCGTGCACGTGCCGGTGGCGGAGCGACAGCCGATCTACCACGACCTGGAGACGCTCCTCGTCCAGGCCGCCCCGGCGGTATTCCTGTACACGCCCCTGGAGACACAGGTGCTGCAGACCTACGTGAAAGGATTCCGCGTCATCCCGACCGGAGCCATCACCTACCTGGAGCAGGCCTCCGTCGAGCAATAGACGGCAGGCGGGCCGGGGCAGCCCCCGGCCCGCCTGTCTCGGATGACCGCGTTCCTCGCCTCCCGGCTTCTCGCGCTGCTCCCCGTCCTCTGGGGAGTGTCGATTGTGGTGTTCCTGCTCATTCACCTCCTGCCGGGCAACGCGATCCAGATGTTCCTGGGCACCCAGGTGGACATGACGCCCGCGCAGATGGAGGAGCTCCGGCGGCTCTTCGGCCTCGATAAGCCGCTGCCAGCACAGTACGCCGACTGGATCACCCGGCTCGTGCGAGGGGATTTCGGCGTGTCTTTGCGGACCGGCCGGCCCGTGCTGCCCGATATCCTGCTCCGGCTTCCCGTGAGCGCGGAGATCACCGTGCTGGCCCTCGCGGTCGCCCTGGCGATCGCGCTCCCCGTGGGTGTTGCCGCCGCGCTTCGGCGGGGAACGGCGGCGGATGCGGTGATCCGCGTCGCGGGGCTGGTGGGTCTCAGCATCCCGAACTTCTGGCTCGCCACGATGCTCCTGCTCCTTCTCGGCAACGTCGTGCCGATCGCGTCGGTCGGCATCTACGTCGGGATGTTCGCCGATCCCGTTGCCAATCTCACGGTGCTCGCCCTTCCGGCGTTCTCCCTTGGGGTCGCCCTGGCCGCCGTCCTCATGCGGTTCGTCCGATCCTCGCTCCTCGAAGTCCTGGGGCAGGAGTACGTGCGGACGGCCCGGGCGAAAGGCCTCCGGGAGTATCTCGTGATCAACCGCCACGCGCTGCGGAACGCCCTGATCCCCGTGATCACCGTCGTCGGGTTCCAGGCGGGCTATTTGTTGGGCGGCACCGTGGTCATCGAGGAGGTGTTTGCCCTCCCCGGAATGGGCCGGCTGGCCCTCAACGCCATCGCCCAGCGGGACTACCCGGTCGTCCAGGGGATCGTGCTCGTCATTGCCTGCCTGTTTGTGCTGGTGAATCTCGCCGTGGACGTCCTTTACGCGTTCGTGGACCCCAGGGTGCGGTACGGATGAGGGGAGCAATCTGGGGGCAGATCGGGCGCGCCCCCGTCGCGGTCGCCGGAGGCGTGATCGTCGCCGCCTACCTCGCCGCCGCCGCGCTCGCGCCGGCTCTGGCGCCGGCCGACCCTTTGGGGATGGAGCCCCATGCGCTGCTCGCGGCGCCCGGCGGAGGACATCCGTTCGGGACCGATCAGTTCGGGCGCGATGTCCTGAGCAGGCTGCTCTACGGCGCGCGCACGTCGCTTGCGGTCTCGTTCGCCTCCGTCGCGCTGGCGGTCGCGGGTGGAGGAGCCGCGGGGATCCTCGGCGGATACTACGGGGGTCTCGTGGACGGTACCATCATGCGCGTCATGGATGTGATCTTCGCGTTTCCCGCGGTGCTGCTGGCGATCGCCATCATGGCGATCGCGGGGACCGCCGCGGGGACGATCATCGCGGCGATCGGCCTGGTGTACACGCCGCAGTTCGCCCGCGTGAGCCGGGCGAGCGTACTCCAGACCCGCGGCCTGGAGTACGTCGAGGCCGCGCGCGCCGTGGGGGCCGGAGTGCGCCGGATCCTGGCGCGCCACATTCTGCCCAACATCTCGGCGCCCCTCATCGTGCAGACGTCGCTCAGCCTGTCGCTCGCGATTCTCACCGAATCCGCGCTCAGCTTCCTCGGCCTCGGCACGCAGCCCCCGACACCGTCGTGGGGAAACATGCTCGCGGATTCGCGCCGCTTCATGGTGCTCGCGCCCTGGACCGCCATCTTTCCAGGGGCGGCGATCGCCCTCATCGTGCTCGGGTTCAATCTCCTCGGGGACGGACTGCGCGACCTCCTCGACCCGCGCCTGCGTCTGTAAGCCCGGTCCGAGACATCGCGGAACAGGCGGATGGCATGATCGCGCAGAACTGTGCTCCCGGCCATGCCGGATGAGAGCGACGTCGTGACCGAAGCGAGGAACGAGCGCACCCGGGATCTGGATCTGCTCCCTGTGCTCGAGCAGACCCGCCTCATGAACGAGGAGGAGCGGCGCGTCTCGGAAGCGGTCGCCGCAACGCTCCCGCAGATCGCCGCCGCCGTCACGCGGATAGCCGAGGCGCTTCGCCGAGGAGGCCGGCTTCTCTATGTGGGGGCCGGCACCAGCGGGCGCCTGGCGACGCTGGATGCGGCCGAGTGTCCGCCCACGTTCGGAACGCGTCCGGAGCAGGTCCAGGCGGTGATTGCCGGAGGGTCCAGGGCGCTGTGCGAGGCCGTCGAAGGCGCCGAGGACGACGCCGCGGCGGGAGGCCTCGAGATGGACGCGCGCGGCGTCGGGCCCAGTGACGTGGTGGTCGGGATCGCCGCGAGCGGAGAAACGCCGTTCGTGCTGGGGGCGCTGCGGCGCGCGCGGCAGCGAGGCGCCGCCACGATCGCCGTGGCATGCGCACCCCGTTCCTCGCTCGAGTCCGCCTGCGACCTCGCGATCGTTCCGCTCGTCGGGCCGGAGGTGCTCATGGGCAGTACGCGCCTGAAGGCGGGGACGGCGCAGAAGCAGGTGTTGAACATGCTGAGCACGCTGGTGATGGTTCAGCTCGGCAGGGTGTACGGCAATCTCATGGTGTACCTTCAGGCCACCAACGCGAAACTTCGGCGCCGCGCCGTGCGGATTGTGACGGCTGCGACCGGCGCACCCGACGATGCGGCGGCGGGGGCGCTGTCGCGCGCGCAGGGACGCGTGCCGGTCGCGATCGTCATGCTCCTGCGCCGCGTGAGCGCGGAGGAGGCGGACGCGCGCCTTCGTCGGGCGTCAGGGAATGTCCGGCGCGCTCTTCAGGAGACCCCGTGACGGGGGGCTCCCCCCACGGATGGCAGAGCCTGGCGGCGATCCGAGCCAAACCCGTCAAGCGGATCATGGGGCTCATCTCCGGAACTTCCGCCGATGGGATCGCGGCCGCGCTTGTCGACATCACCGATCACCCCGGGAATCGCCCGGACGTGCGGCTCGTCTCCGCCGCGACCACTCCGTATCCGCCGGACGTCCGGCGGCGCGTGATGGACCTGTTCACCCGGCCGGCAACGACGCAGCAGATCGCGTCGGTCCACTATCTGCTGGGAGACCTCTTCGCGGACGCGGCGCTGTCCGCGGCCCGCACGACCGGGCATCGAATGGAGACCATCGATGTCATCGCCTCCCACGGCCAGACGGTTGCCCACGTGGGGCTGCCGGATCCCGGCGATCCCTGGAGCCGGCCGGCGACGCTGCAGCTGGGGGAGGCGGCGGTGATCGCGGAGCGCACCCGGCGGCCGGTCATCGCCGACTTTCGCGCCGGCGACATCGCCGCGGGCGGACAGGCGGCCCCGCTCGTTCCCTACGCTGATTGGGTGCTCCTCGGCGGCCCCGGGGGGCGGATCGCCCTGAACCTCGGCGGCATCTCCAATATCACTGTCCTGCCGGCCGGAGGGCGGCGCGAGGATGTGTACGCGTTTGACTGCGGCCCGGCGAACATGGTGATCGACGGGCTCGTCCGCCACTACACGCGCGGCGCCGAGGCCTTCGACCGCGACGGCGCGCGGGCCGCCCGCGGCACTGTGGATGAGACCATGGTTGCGGCCCTCCTCGATCATCCCTTCATCCTGGCCTCGCCGCCGAAGACGGCCGGGCACGAGCAGTTCGGGCGGGCTTTCCTCGAAGACGTCCTCGCCCGGTGGGGAGACCGCTCCGCGGACGATCTGGTGGCGACCGCGACCGCCTTCGCCGCCGAGGCGATTGCGCGGAACATCACCCGGTTCGTCCTCCCCCGCCACCCCATCGACGACCTCGTGGCCGCCGGCGGGGGCGTCCACAACCCGGTCCTGATGACGCGGCTCGCGCGGGCGGTGGGGGCGATCCGCGTGCGCCGTATCGACGAGTTCGGCATCCCGGCCGACGCTAAGGAGGCCCTCGCGTTTGCGCTTCTCGGGCACGCGGGCCTGATGGGGATTCCCGGCAACCTTCCGCGCGCCACCGGCGCCCGCCGGGCCGTCGTGCTGGGAAAGTGGACGTGGCCGTGACGCCCGCGCCCAGGTCCCTGGCCCCCGTTTCCCGCCTGCTGGAAGACGGCGTCGGCCGCGCCTACCCCGGCGCTGTCATCGCCGTGCTCTTCCGCGGAGAGGTCGTCCTCCGGCAGGCCGTGGGGGTGGTAGCGCACAAACCGGCGCCTCGGGCCGCCACGCCGGCGACAATCTACGATCTCGCGTCTCTGACGAAGGTTGTGGCGACGACACCGCTCATCCTCCAGGCGGCAGTAGAGGACCGCCTCGGACTTGACGACCCACTCTCGACGCACATTCCCGACTCCCCCCATTCCGGGATCACGCTGCGCCACCTCCTGACCCACACGTCGGGACTCCCGGCCTGGATCCCGTTCTACCTGGAGGAGAGCGGCTACGAGGCGATCGTGCGCCGCGCGGCCGCTGTGTCCCCGGAATCCCCCCCGGGCGCTCGGGTGGTGTACAGTGATCTCGGTTTCATCTTGCTCGGCGAAGTCGCGCGGCGATCCTTGGGGGCGCCCCTCGACACCCTGGCTCGAACTCGACTCTTCGCTCCCCTCGGCATGTCCGACACGGGGTATCTCCCGACCCAGGAAATGCGCGGGCGGATCGCGCCGACAGAAGACGGCACCGCGATCGAGCAGGGAATGGCCGGCGAGGCAGGCCGGCGCTACAGGTGGCGGCAGCGGCTTCTCTGGGGCGAGGTCCACGACAGCAACGCGTACGCGATGGGAGGCGTCTCCGGTCACGCGGGCGTGTTCGGAACCGCCGACGACCTCATCGCCTACGCGCGGATGTGGCTCGCCGAAGGGCGCGGCCCGCGGGGTCCCATCCTGCCCCCCGACCTGATGCGGCAGGCCACCACCACGCAAATGGCTGGCCAAACGCCTGCGCACATGGCTGCGCAGGCAGGTCCGCAGGTGACAGGGGCGGCATCCCGCGGTCTCGGGTGGGCGCTGTCGGGCTCGCAGGGATGGTGGGGGGACCGCCTCTCGGCCCGCGCGTACGGGCACACCGGCTTCACGGGGACGGCGCTCGTGGTGGATCCGGAACATGACCTCGCGATTGTCTTCCTGACCAACGCCGTTCACTTGGGCCGGGACCGCACCGAGATTCTCGCGCTCCGCCCGCACGTCGCTACGGCCGTGGCCCGAGCGCTACTCTGACGGCGGCGGCCTCTGCGGCGCACAGCGAGTGACCCGGCGCGTTTTGGGGGTGAGGAGATGGACCGCCCGGAGATCGCACTGACACTCAACGAGCTTGTCGTCGATCATGTCCATACCACGCTGTATGACGAGAAAGTGCAGTGGCAACCTCCCCTCAGCGGGGCGCTCCGGGGTCTGACCGCCGCGGAGGCGGCGTGGAAGCCCGCCCCCGCGCGACATTCAATCTGGCAGATCGTCCGCCATCTGATTCTCTGGAAGCGCGCGGTCCTCCAGGCGTGGGATGGCCATCCGCCCGACGGGCACCAGATCGGCGCCGCCGACTGGCAGGAGATCGCCGGAACCGAGGCCGAGTGGGAGCGGGATCGCCGAACCCTGCTCGATACCTCCACCGAGTTCCTCTCCCGGGCGCAGGCACTTGATGAGACACGTCTCTCAAGGCGGATTGTCTGGTACAAGGGCGGAATGACTCAACCGCTGGCGGTGCGGATAGTCCGGACGACAACCCACGACATCTACCACGCGGGACAAATCATGTACTTGCGCGCGCTGCAGGGCATCCCGGCCAGGTGACGATGCGATAGAGGGCTCCACTCCAAGGCGAACGTCGGAAGTTAGGGGACGAGGTGATATGAACTCGCAGGCACGGTTTGTATGGGAGGGTCTCGAATTTCGCACACCGATTATACTCCGGATTGTTGAGCCGCTCTCCGAGGATCAGATGCGCTGGCTCCCGCCGAACAATAGCAACTCAATCGCATGGCTCCTCTGGCACATCGCGGAAGTGGAGGACAATTGGGTGCGAGAGATGATCTACGGTCAACCCAAACGGTTTCCGTTCGCCAACTCCGTGCGCGAGGCGGCACTCGACAAGTACCCCAGCAAACCCGCGTTGTTAGGATACTTTTCTGAGGTCCGCGCCTTAAGCCAACAGCGCTTGGACGGCGCGTCAGAAGAAGACTTTAATCGGTTAGTGGACGATCCTACATGGGGGAGGATCTCTGTGCGGCAAGTGTGGATGGGCGTCGTTACAAGTTGTGCCTGGCACGGCGGGCAGATTGCCCTGACAAACCGCCTCATGGGGCTGCCACGCTGTGCTACGCGTGGCGCAGCGCTGCCAGACTAACACTCAGGTTTGCTATTCCCCTGGCTTGGGATGAGGCGTGGTACGCTTGTGATGAAACTGAACCGCGGTTGGGTAACCTCACACCAATGGCTGACGATGCACTCAGAGACGTTCATGGAGACCTTATCATTCGTAACATCATGCCCTCCGATGCGTCCGAGTGGGAGGCGATGCGCCGAGACTTGTGGCCTGAGGGTGCTGATGATCACGCGACGGAGATCGCGATGTTCTTTGCAGGCTCTCTCAAGGAGCCATTGGCCGTTCTGGTGGTGGAGAGCCCGGCTGGTGAGATCGTTGGTTTCGTGGAACTTTCTATTCGCGTCGACTTGCCCGGCCTAGGAGGGAAGCGAGTTGGATACGTGGAGGGCGTATACATCCGCCCTGAGGTTCGTCATCGCGGAATTGCGAGGAGATTGCTTCGAGCATCGCGGAACTGGGCGCGTCAACAGGGATGCACAGCTTTTGCGAGCGACCGTGCAGACCGGATTATGATAGACAGGAGCTATTGACGCAGTACTGTCACCAGACGCTTGGAATGCCTTGACGCGCTGGGAGCGCGCATGTTATTAAGAAGACGCGATGACGGTGAACATCGGTCCTATGCAGTACGGAGAGTCAGGCGCGCAGCGCGCCGCGCAGTCGATCTCCATTCGTCCCCGCGAGTGCATCTGTCCCTGGCGGAGGCTTGCCTGGCCTCCGCGCTGATTTTCCCATCCCGTCGGTTCTAGGTTTCTAACCGCGGGTCCGCCGCACAAGGCGGGCTTTGCCTCTGCGATCGTGGGCGCCTCTCGGAACGGCTCCCTCGCCGCCCGCTGATCACATGCCTTTCCATCCGGCGCAGCCCGCGGGGCACGCAATAGTGGGTCCACATGAATCCAGAGGAGGATGAGAACGATGACAGCTCTCTCCGAGTTTCTCGTGGCCAATGCGCGATACGCGGCTGAGTTTGCGAAAGGCGCTCTCCCCATGCCGCCGGGGAAGCGTGTGGCCGTCCTCACGTGCATGGACGCCCGGCTTGACCCGGCGAAGTTTCTGGGACTCGAGGAAGGAGATGCCCATGTGATCCGCAACGCCGGCGGGCGGGCGAGCCAGGATGCGATTCGCTCGCTGGTGATCTCCTCCGCGCTCCTCGGTACACGCGAATTTCTCGTGATCCACCACACCGACTGCGGAATGCTGACGTTCACCAACGAGCAGCTCCGGGATCGCCTTCGCCGGGATCTTGACGCCGATGCATCGGCCGTCGACTTTCTGCCGTTCGGCAACCTGGACGAGAGCGTTCAGCAGGACGTGGCAGCGATCCGCTCGTCACCGCTCCTTCCGAAAGGCATCCCCGTGAGCGGGTTTGTCTATGATGTGCGCACCGGCCGGCTGCGGCAGCTGACGTGATCTCGCCATGTCATGCGTTACATCTCTGTGAAACGTCTGTGACCCAGATGCCAGGATCTCGTTGTTACATGAGGGGTAAACAAGGGCAGAATTTTCATTAGCGCACGAGAACTAGTCGCTGGTCGCGTGCGTATGAGTGGTTCGTGAAGACAAGATCAGGAGGTGCCGGGAAATGATACACGGGAGTTGGAAGATGCCGAAGCTGGTGCTGGGCCTTGCGGCCATACTCGCGCTCGCTGCTTACCCCGGGGTCGCTCAAACACTCGCCTCCACAACGCAGACAACCCCCATGGTAGGGACGGCTGAGGTTCAGGGCGCGGAATTTGAGCAAGAACTTCAGGACCAGGACGAGCAAGAGCTGGCCGAGATGGAACAGGCGGAACAGGTAGACCAGGAACAAGCGGATCAGGATGAAGTGGAGCAGCAACAGGATCACAATGGCGCCGAGGACAACGGGGATCATGGGGACGGCGGCCATGGTGCTGAGAGCGAGGGAGGTCACGATTAAAGATCTCGCTGATAATCGAAGACCTAGGGTAAGATCTTCTCGGAGAGAGGGACCGGGATTGCGCGGGTCGACGGAGGAGTAGGAGAGACGGCTTCGCCCCTATTCTCAGGAGAGGTGGGAAAGATGAGACATGGGCGGTTCTTTGTGATCCTGCCTGTGCTTGTGGCTCTCGCGGCGACGTCTCCGGTCTTGGCCTCGGGGCAGAAGAAGCATGTGAGAGTCTCGGTGTACGACGAAGGGCACGCGTATTGTCCCCCCAGGAACTTCGTCATCGGGAATCTTGCCGTGCCAGGAGGGCGGTGCTATCAGGTCGCCGTCGTCCGCAACACCCGGGGAGCGTTTCTCGCCTTCCTGGATCCGGGCGTTGTGATTCCCGGAGACAGGCTGGAGCAGCTAAATAGCGACGAAGGTCGCGGCATCAAGAGGCACATCCTCTTCCTCGTGCCTCTGCCGATGACCAGCCAACTCGTGCTCATCCCGGTGAACACTGTCCAGTTCATCCGCCTGCAGGAGGAAGATGAGGAAGACGAGGACGACAGCGAGCACATCCGCAGAGGGAACCTGGTCGTCTTCGTTCCCCATGCGCCGACTCCGAACGTGTCGGTGACGATCGTCGTGACCTTCTAAGACACCTGACCGGGGCGGGCCGCGCCTTCCCCGCCCCGGAGTGAAGCGGCGGGCAGGACCCCCTGTCCGCCCCCTCGAAGTGCGGTCCGCGCATGGACTACTTCCTCGGCGTCGACGGTGGGGCGACCAGCACGACCTGTGTGGTGGCCACCGACGAGGGCGTGATCCTGGGAATCGGCCACGGGGGCCCGAGCAACCACATCCTCGCGCCGGGGGGACGGGAGCGCGCCCGAGCGGCCATCGAGGAGGCCCTCCGGAACGCGATCGCCTCGGCGGGGCTCCTGCGTGTAGAGTTTAGGGCCGCCCAGTTTGGCATGACCGGCATCAACGCGGACACCGAGCCGGCCCAGGTGCTCGCCGGCGTTGCGGCGGACGTGCTTGCGGCGCGGAGCGTCGGCATCGACAACGACGCGCTGGTGGCGCGCGCGGGCGCTTTGGCCTGCCGGCCGGGTGTCGTCGTGATCGCCGGGACCGGCTCTGTGGCGCTGGGGGAGGATGCCGGAGGCCGCCAGGCCAAAGCCGGCGGCTGGGGATACATCTTCGGAGACGAGGGCAGCGCCTTCGCCCTCGGCCTGGGAGCCGTACGCGACGCCCTCCGGGCCCGTGACGGCACCGGACCGGAGACGGTCTTGACCGAGCGGATCCCAGGCGCAATCGGTCGCAGCCTGGGGCAGATCCCGGTGGCCTTCTATGAAGGCCGCATCCACCGCCCCCAGATCGCGGCCCTGGCCCCGGTTGTCACGGCCGCGGCGGCGGACGGCGATGCCGTTTCGCAGGAGCTGGTTCGCGAGGCCGCGGATAGGCTGGCGGCCCTTGCCGCCGCTGTGATTCGGCGCCTGACCTGGCCGGAGGGCACGGTGGGCGTGGCGCCGGTCGGAGGCGTGTTCAGCGCCGGACCGATCGTCCTTCATCCCCTGAAGCGCGCGCTGGCAGCGCATGCGCCGGGAGCGGTCCTCGTTCCCCCGCGGTTCGTCCCCCCTGTGGGCGCGCTCCTGCTCGCGCTCCGGGCGGCGCAGATTCCGCATACGCCCGAGCGGCTGGCGCTCCTCGCCGCGACGTGGGAGCTGCGCACCGCCCACGTCTACTCCGCGAGAACACCCGGAGACGCCGGCCGCGAACTCCCGGGGCAGTCCTGGCTCACGCCGTAGGCCCAGTGATCCCCTCCCCTGTCGCGCGTCTCCGCGGCCGCCTCATCGTCTCGTGCCAGGCGCTGCCGGACAGCCCTCTGCGCCATCCCGCGATGATAGCCGCGCTGGCGCAGTGCGCCGAACGCGGAGGCGCCGGCGGCGTTCGAATCGACGGACCGGATGACGTCGCCGCCGTCCGGGGCGCGGTCACGGTGCCGATCATCGGCCTCTACAAGATCTCCCACTCGTCACCCGTCTATATCACTCCCACGTTTGAGATGGCCCGCGACGTCGCCCGCGCCGGAGCCGACATCATTGCCTTGCAGGCGACGCGGGAGCGCGAAGACACCGGGACGCCCCTCGCCGACCTCGTCGCCCGGATCCACGCGGAGTGCGGAATCCCCGTGATGGCGGATGTCTCGACGCGGGACGAGGGCCTCGCGGCCGCGACCGCGGGCGCGGACCTGGTCGCGACGACGATGGCGGGATACACTCCGCACAGCCGCCACATGCCGGGGCCCGATCTGGACCTCGTTCACGACCTTGTCAACCGGTGCCCGGTTCCGGTGGTGGCCGAAGGGCGGATCACCACCCCCGAGGAGGCGGCGGCGGCCCTTCGAGCCGGCGCCTGGGCGGTCGTGGTGGGGCGGGCCATCACCATGCCAGACGCGATTACGGCGCGGTTTGTCCGCGCCCTGGCGGACGGCTGAGATCGATCAGCCGCGCCGGCCGCCGCGGGCCCTCCCGGTCACTGGGACTTCGTCACCAGCTTGAGCGGCACGGCCGTGAACTTCGGTTCCTTTCCACCCTTCAGCAGCGTCGAGGCGGCCTGCACCGCCAGTTGCCCCATGACCTTCGGCTGCTGGGCGATCGTCGCGGCCATCTTGCCTTCGTCGACGGCCTTGAGGGCGTCCGCGATCGCATCAAATCCGACGACGAACATCTCTTTCTCGCGCTTCGCCGCCGCGATCGCCTGGATCGCGCCCAGGGCCATTTCGTCATTCTGCGCGAACACCGCGTCGATCTTCTTCTGCGCCTGCAGAACGTTCTCCATCACCGACAGCCCCTTCGCGCGGTCGAAGTCGGCGGTCTGGGAAGCCACGATCTTGATCCCGGGGAATGCCGCGAGGCCGGCGCGGAATCCCTTCCCGCGGTCCCGCGCGGCGGACGAACCGGCGATGCCCTCCAGCATCACCACATTTCCCTTCCCTTTGAGCCGCGTCCCGACGTACCCTGCCGCCATCCGGCCCCCCGCCACGTTGTCGCTGGCGATATGGGCCGCCACAGTCCCTCCGTTCGCGGCACGGTCCACCGTGATCACCGGAATTTTCGCCGCGTTCAACTTCTTCACCGTGGGCACGATCGCGTCGCTGTCGGTCGGATTGATGATCACCGCGCTGACCTTCTTGGCAATCAGGTCCTCGACGCTGCTCGCCTGCTTGGCCGGGTCGTTTTGGGCGTCGAGCACGATCAACGTGACCCCCGCCTTCGCGGCAGCCGCCTGCGCCCCGTCACGCAAGTCCACAAAGAACGGGTTGTTCAACGTAGAGATGGCAAGCCCGACGGTCGGCCGGCCCGCCGCCGGCAGCGAGGACGCCGTCACCCCCAGAGCCAGTACCGCGGCCACCATCAACGAGAGCACTGTCCGTCCCATGATCGCTCCTCCCTTCCGCACTATGATCGCACGACCGCCGGACCGCGCCAGCCGCGCTGGCGCAGCCGCTGGTCCAGCAGAACCGCCAGCAAGATCACGATCCCCTTCACGACCTGCTGGTAAAAGGAGGAGACGTCCAGCAGGTTCAGCCCGTTGTTCAGCACGCCAATCAAGAAGGCTCCCAAAAGCGTGCCGCCGATGCTCCCTTCGCCTCCCATCAGCGTGGTTCCGCCCAGCACGACCGCCGCGATCGCGTCGAGCTCGTACCCGGATCCCGCGGTGGGCTGCGCCGAGTCCAGGCGCGCCGTCAGAATGACCGCGGAGACGGCCGCGAGCAGTCCACTCAACCCATACACGAGCACGGTGTACCGTTTCACGTCGACCCCGGACAGACGCGCCGCCTCGGCGTTCCCTCCGATCGCGTAGACGTACCGCCCGACGACCATCTGGCTGAGCACCACGTACGACGTCACGAAGACGAGGGCCATAATAATCACCGGCAGCGGGATGCCGAAGAGATCGCCCTCGCCGAGCCAGTCGAAGGCCGCACCGAGGTCGCTGATCGGCCGGCCACCCGTATACACGAGCGTGAGGCCCCGGGCGATCGTCAGCGTGGCGAGCGTGACGATGAACGGCGCCACCCGGCCATACGCGACCGCGAGGCCGTTTATGATTCCGAACCCCGCGCCGACCGCGAGGCCGGTCAACAGGCCCGCGGCGATCGCGGCCCCTCCCTTCAAGACGCCCGCCATGATGGCGCCGGCCAGGGCGAGGGTCGAGCCCACGGAGAGGTCGATCCCCGCGGTGAGGATCACGAACGTCATCCCCGCAGCGATGATCGCGTTAATCGACACCTGGCGGGCCACGTTGAGGAGGTTCTCGGGGGTGAGAAACGCGGGAGACAGCAGCGCGAGCGCAACGATCAGCGCGACGAACGCGATGGAGAGGCCGAAGCGCTGCAGGTTGATGTGCACGCCCAGACGTGCCAGGGGGCGTCCCGCGGAGTCGGGGACAGCCTTGGCGCCCGGCTCAGCCACGGTCCGATCTCCCCGACGCGCTCGCCATGACTTTCTCCTGCGTCGCCTCGTCGTGCGCAAACTCCGCCGTGACCCGGCCTTCGTGCATCACCAGGATCCGGTCGGACATGCCGAGGACCTCCGGCAGCTCGGACGAGATCATCACGACGGCCACCCCGGCGTGAGCTAGCTCGACCATCAGCCGGTACATCTCGACCTTGGCCCCCACGTCGATGCCGCGGGTCGGCTCGCAGAGGAGGAGGACCTTGGCTCCGGCCTGCAGCCACTTGGCGACGACGACCTTCTGCTGGTTTCCACCGGAGAGACTCCGCACGATCTGATCGCGCCCCCGTGCGCGGATGTCCAGGCGGCGCATCGCCCCGTCCACCAGCGCGCGCTCCTCGTCCTTTCGCACGAGGCCGGCGGCACTGAGGCGCTCGATGGACGGCAGGGTGACGTTGTCGCGGATGCTCATGCCCAGCACGAGCCCGAGGGTCTTGCGGTCCTCCGGCACGAGGCCGATCCCCAGCGCGATCGCATCGGCCGGCGACCGGATCGCCACCCTGTGCCCTTCCACCCGCACCTCGCCGCCGTCGAGCGGGAGCATCCCGAAGACGGCGTGGGCGACCTCGATCTTGCCGGAGCCGACCAGGCCGGCGATCCCGAGGATCTCCCCGGCCCGGACGGCAAAGGAAACGTCACGGAAGAGACCCTGGACAGACAACCCGCGCACCTCAAGCAGGGGCGGGCCGGGAGCCACGGGCTCTTTGGGGAACTTCTCCGTGAGCGTCCGGCCGACCATGAGCTGGATGAGCCGGTCCGCGTCGATCGCACCGACCGGATAGGTCCCGACGTAGTGCCCGTCGCGGAGGACCGTGACCCGGTCGGCGATGCGAAAGATCTCCTCCAGCCGGTGGGAGATGTAGATCACCGAGACCCCGCGCGCGCGGAGGTCGCCGATGATCGTGAACAGCCGCTCGACCTCCTCGAGCGTCAAGGCCGCGGTCGGCTCGTCCATCACCAGGAGATCCGCTTTGAGGCTCAAGGCCCGGGCAATCTCCACGGTCTGCCGCTCGGCGATGCTCAACAGATCGACCCGCACCCGGGGATCGACGCGCACCCCGAGGTCGGCCAGGAGCGCCCCGGCGCGGGCGCGCATGGCGCCCCAGTCGACGAACCACCGCCCCCGGCGCGGCTCGTCGCCCATAAACAGGTTCTCGGCGACGGAGAGCGGTCCCACCTGGTTGAGTTCCTGATGAATGATGGCGATCCCCAGTTCCCGCGCGCGGCGCGGTGTGGGGATCGAGACCGGCTGCCCCCGCAGGATGATCTCTCCGCCGTCGGGCTGATCGACGCCCCCGAGGATCCGGATCAGGGTTGACTTCCCCGCGCCGTTTTCGCCGATCAACGCGTGGACCTCGCCCGGGAGCACATCGAAGTGGACGCCCGCCAACGCCTGCACGCCGGGGAAGGCCTTGACGATGCCGCGCATCTGCAAGATGGGCTGCCCGCCCCGAGCCGCAGGGCTCATCAGAACGCGACCCCGCACCGCAGCAGGACGTTGGCGTAGGGGGTGCACTCTCCGGTGCGAACCACCGCGCGCACGCGGGCAAGCATCGCCTTCAGTTGGTCATGCGGGACCTGCTCCACCGGGACCGCCCCGAGCATCACCCGCAACCCATCGTAGCACGCCTGGTTGCGGTCCGGCATCTCGCGGGCGACGATCGCGTGCTCAACCACGATCTCGCCGAGGAGGGCGCGGACGGTCTCAAGAAACGGAGGCAGGCCGCAGCGGACTGCCAGGTCGATCCGGGTGACAGCCTCCGGAATTGGCAACCCGGCGTCGGCGACGCAGACCACATCCGTATGCCCCAGGGAGGCGATGAGACACGACAGGTCACGGTTGAGGATCCCGCCCCGCTTCACCGGCGCACAGCCTCCTCCACCTCGGCCCGGGTCGGCATCCCCGCCTGGGCGCCCATCCGGGTGACCTTGATCCCCGCGGCCCGCGTGGCGAAGGCCACCGCGTCGGGCACGCCCCTCCCCTCACCGAGCGCGACGCCCAACGCCGCGGCAAAGGCGTCGCCGGCGGCCGTGGTGTCCACCGCCCTCGTCACCACCGCCGGCACGTGCCCACGCGCGTCGGGGGCAAGGTAGAACGCGCCGCGGTCTCCCAGCTTCACGACCGCCACCCGCGGCCCGCGCGCCTGGAGCACCACCGCCGCCCTCTCCGCGTCGGCGATGGAGCGGATCTCGACGCCGGTCAGGGTCTGGGCCTCGACCTCGTTGGGGTTGATGACGTCGACGCAGGCATACAGCGCGTCCGGCAGGGGAACCGCGGGAGCGGGGTCGAGGCACACAAGGGCCCCGGCCGCCCGGGCCATCGCAGCCGCCCGCAGCACCGCCTCGAGGGGGACCTCCAACTGCAGGAGCAGCACGCGCGCACCGATGACGGCGTCTCGGGCCGCGTCCACATCTGCGGCGCGTACCCGCACGTTCGCGCCGGAGGCGACCATGATCATGTTTCGTCCTTCGCCATCCACGCCGATCATGGCCACGCCCGTGGCCGCGCCGGCATCGACACGCACGTGCGCGACGTCGATGGCTTCCCGCGTGAGACCGTCGATGAGCTGCCGGCCGAAGGCATCATCACCGACGGTGCCCATCATCGCCACTCGGGCGCCGAGCCGCGCGGCGGCGACGGCCTGGTTGGCGCCCTTCCCGCCGGGGAATGTCGCGAACGTCCCCCCTGTGACTGTCTCGCCCACGCGTGGAAGGCGGGGCGCTCTGACGACGAGGTCCATGTTGAGGCTGCCGACGACGCAGACCGTCACCATGCCGCCTCTTCCTTTCAGCGCACGACTCAGCGCACGACGAACAGCGGGTTTGTCCAGGCCCGCCGGCCGTCGGGGGCGACCACTTCGATCCGCAGATACCGCTCCGGACCGCGCAGCGTGTGCGCCGCCTGGAGGAGCGGTGTCCCATTGGCGACCACCCGCTGTCCGAAGCGGCGGTCGCAGATGAAGTGGACCGCCTGCGCTCCCGGGGGCGCCACGCGGACCGAGGCTGTGTCGCCGTCGAACGCGACGTCCTCCAGGACGACTCCGGTGGAGGCGTAAAAGGCGCCCGACGCGAGCCCGCGGACCACGGCCTCGGGCGTGAGCGTCTCTACCCGCAGCATCGTCCACGCCTGGCCGTAGTCCAGGAGGCGCCAGTGCGTGTCATCGTTCGCCACCCCGAGAAGGACTTTGCCCCGGCTCAGGCAATCGTCCCAGTGCACCCCGCTGTGCCCCTTGGCGATGTCCACTTCTGTATTGGCGTTGTACACCTCGATGCCCGCGGCCCCGTCGAGGGGAAGCAGGTCGCCCAGGACGAGACCGCTCCAGTACGGGTGGGCGACGAACACGACCGCGCCGGCGCGGCGGAGAGCCGCGATGACATCCTGAACGGCCAGACCGTGACGCGGGGCGGTCTGGCGCGGCACATCGATCATCTCCTCGAGACCGATCCCGAGAATGTGATAGGCCTCCCCGAGCTGTGTGCGGCCCACGTCCACTTCGGTCCCCGGCACGAGCACGAGATCTCTGCCGCCCGCCGCCCGGTCCCGCGCCCGAGACGGCACCCGCGTCAGCTGGTTGTGATCGGTAATCGCCAGAAAGTCATAGCCCCGCTCCGCGTACCAGGCCACAACCGCGTCCACGGACCGGGCGCCGTCGGAGTTGGTGGTGTGGCAGTGAAACACGCCCCGGCACCACCGGCCGGTCTGGGTAAATGGGTTCAGGCACAGGCTCACGATCGCCTCCCTTTCGCGGCCTCAGCGCCATCCCAGAAGGCGGCCGAGGAGCCGGGTATCGTTCGATGTGATGCCATCGACCCCCAGCGACAGGCAGTGACGGGCCACATCTTCGTCGTCCACCGTCCAGACGAACACGCCGAGGCCCGCGCCATGGCCTCCAGACACGACGTCTCCGGTGGCATAGTCCCAGGAGATGCAGAGCGCGTCGGCTCCGGCGGCGCGTGCCGCCCCGGGTCCGTCGACAAGGCGCGCCGCGTACAGGATCCCGGTCGCGATGCGGGGCGAGAGGGCGCGGACGCGGCGAAGACTTTCGTGGTCAAAGGAGATGAGGAGAACATCCTCCTCCATCCCGCGGCGTCCGATGGCCTCCACCATCTGTTGCTCGATTCCCTCATAAAATGTCGGACCGTTCTTGATCTCCAGCTTCAGCAGGGCGCGGCCGCCCGCAACCTCCAGCACCTCGTCGAGCGTCGGGATCCGTTCGCCGGCAAACGCCGGGCCGAACCAGCGTCCCGCGTCGAGCCGGAGCAGATCCTCCAGAGCGTGGGCCGCGACCGGGCCCCGGCCGTCCGTCGTCCGGTCGACCGTCTGGTCATGGATGACGACGAGATGCCTGTCTTTGGTGCGCTGCACGTCGCATTCGACCGCCGGGGCACCGTGGTCCAGGGCGAGGCGAATGGCGGCCAAGGTGTTCTCGGGAGCGTACCGGGATGCCCCCCGGTGCGCGATTCCGAGAACACCCCTCGCCCCCCAGAACCGGTGCCCGCGGCGCACGCCTCCGCCGGACCTGGCTGTGTCGGTCACCTGGCGTCCCCCCGGTCCCCGGGCATCAAGGTTCGCGGCGTGTCGGCTGCCGGCCTGCACCGGCTTCGCGCGTCCTCCGCGGCAGGATGGGCGCGGTCGGCGAGTGTGGACGCGGCCGCACACGTGCGGAGGGAAACCGATTTCACTCTCCGAAATGAGGGGAACGTTCCCGGCCCCGTACGCGCGTGACGGCACTCATCATACGGAGGCGACACGCGGGGCGGGGGACGGATCATCCAAGGAGACCGAGAGATGCCCGGGCGGCACTTCCTTCAGATTCCTGGCCCCACCAATGTCCCCGACCGCGTCCTGCGGGCGATGGACCGGCCCGTCATCGACCATCGCGGGCCGGAGCTGCCCGCGCTGGTCGCGGAGAGCGTTGGCGGCCTCAAGCAGATCTTTCAGACACGGCGGGGAGAGATCATTCTGTATCCCGGCTCCGGGACGGCCGCCTGGGAAGCGTCCCTCGTCAACACCGTAAGCCCGGGCGATCATGTCCTGGCGTTCAACATCGGCCACTTCAGCCATCTCTACGCGGAGTGCGCGCGGAAGTTCGGCGCCGTTGTCGACGAGATCGATCTGCCCTGGGGAGAGGCCGTCCTGGCGGAGAGGGTGTACGATCGCCTCTCGCACGACCCCGCGCACAGGTACCGGGCGGTCCAGGTGGTTCATAACGAAACGTCAACCGGGGTGACGTCCGACGTCAAGGCGATCCGGGACGCGATGAACACCGCCGCCCACCCCGCGCTCCTCCTGGTCGACGTCGTGAGCGCCCTCGGGAGCGTCGACGTCCGATTCGACGAGTGGGGGATGGACGTGGCCCTCACGGGGACGCAGAAGGGGCTCATGCTGCCGCCCGGCATGGCCATCCTGTGCGCGAGCCCGCGGGCCATTGAGGAGAGCGCCCGGGTGACGTCTCCCCGGTACTTCTTCGACTGGAGGCCGGTGCTGGAGGAGATGCGCAGGGGGTATTTCCCGTATACTCCCGCGACGCTCTCGCTCTACGGCCTGCGGGAGGCCGTCCGGATGCTCCTGGAGGAAGGGCTCGCCAACGTCCTGGCCCGGCATCGCCGCCTGGCCGAGGCCGTCCGCCGCGCCGTGGCCGCGTGGGGCCTCAGCATCCTCTGCGCGCGGCCCGAGCGACAATCCCACAGCCTCACCGCCGTGGTCACCCCCGAGGGGATTGACTCCGACGCCGTTGTGCGCGCGGCCGCGGAGCGCTTCAACCTGTCCCTGGGGACGGGGCTCGGCCGTCTGAAGGGGAAGACCTTCCGCATCGGCCATCTGGGGGCGCTCAACGACCTGGAGGTGCTGGCGACGGTGGCCGGGGTCGAGATGGCGTGCACCGTCGCCGGCATCCGCCTGCCCGTGGGCGCCGGGGTCGTGGCGGCCGAGCGATTTCTCCTGGAGCAGCAGCGCGCCGCGACGCCGGCCACGCCCTGAGGCGACCCGGAGGCGCGGCGTTCAGCCGCGACCCAGTGCACCGGTCCCTAGGCGTGGAATCCCCATCACGCTACGAAAGACCCGCAGGAAGTTCCCGCCCAGGACCTTCCGCACGTCCGCCTCCGGCATCCCCCTGCGCAGCAATGCGTCGGTGAGGACACCCAGATCTCGCGGACCGGTCAGACCCTCGATGGTGGCCTTGGCGTCAAGCCCCTCGATCATAAAAGCCGGGTATTGAGGATAGAGTTCGTCGAGGTACTCCCTGATGAAATCCGGCCCGATCCCCACGTGGTCGATCCCCGCCACGGACGCGATATGCTCGACGTGGTCCACGATGCGATCCACGGTCGGCCTCCGTGGGTCGATGAACGAGGGAATGAAGTTGACCCCGATCACCCCGCCCGTGGCCGCGATGCTCCGCAGCTGCGGGTCGGTCAGATTGCGGTGGTGGTCACAGAGGGCGCGCGCGGAGGAGTGGGAGGCGATCACGGGGCGGGTGGCGACCTCCAGGACGTGCTGCGTGCCGGCCAGTGACAGGTGCGAGAGATCTATCAGGATCCCGAGGCGATCCATCTCCCGAACCGCGGCGATCCCGGCCAGCGTCAGCCGGCCCCCCGTCCCTTCCTCGCCACCCCCATCGGCCAGCATCGTCCGCCCGAAATGTGTCAGGGAGGCCATCCGGACGCCGAGCCGGAAGAACGTCCCGAAGAGGTCTACGTGTTTCCCGATCGCCTCGCAGCCTTCCAGCGCAAGCACCAGGGCGATCTTGCCGTCGGCCACGGCCGCGTCGATCTCAGCGCCCGTCCGGCATACAGCTACGTCGCCGGCCCTGGCGTCGGCCTCGCGAGACAGAAGCTCGATGAGCAGCAGCGCCCGGCGCAACGCTCCGTCCGGGGCATACTCGCCTTCGATGTAGACGGGCACGACCTGGACGTCCACACCTCCGGCGCGAAGTTCCGGGATCACCTTCTCGGCGAAGTAGGTGGTCTCGCCGAGCGCGCGCTTGCGGGCGACAAGAAGGAGGAGGTCATTGTGGCAATCGACCACGACGGCATCGTGATGAAGGGTCGTCATCATGTCCCCCCGGCGCGGACGTCGAAGTGGAGGCGACGTCTTTAGAGGTTCTCGATGTGCACCGGCTCCAGCGGCTCCGCGGCGGCAAAGCCGAACACCCGGGAATAGAAGTACAGTTCGGCCTCGAGCGTGCGCTTGATCGTCTCCGCACGCCGGAAGCCGTGCTGCTCACCCGCAAACGGAATGTAGGCCACCGGGATCCCTTTTCGGCGCACCGCCTCGAACATCATCTCCGCCTGGTTGGGCGGCACGACCCTGTCTTCCAGGCCCTGGAAGAGGATCAGAGGGCGCGAGAGACGATCGATGAAATGGATCGGCGAGCGCTCCCGGTAGAGGTCACGGCGCTCCGGATAGGGGCCGATCAGGCGATCCAGATACCGTGACTCGAACTTGTGGGTCTCTCGCCGCATCGCCTCGAGATCGCTGATCCCGTAGTAACTCGCGCCCGCCGCGAACACACCGCGAAAGGTGAGGGCGCACAGTGTCGTGTAGCCGCCCGCGCTGCCGCCCTGGATGATCAGCCGGCGGGGGTCCGCCAGGTCCTGCTCCACGGCGTAGCGGGCTCCATTCACGCAGTCGTCCACGTCCACGATCCCCCACTGGCCGTAGAGCCGCTCGCGATACGGGCGGCCGTAGCCGGTGCTGCCGCCGTAGTTCACGTCCAGGACCGCAAACCCGCGGCTGGTCCAGAACTGGATTTCCAGGTTCAGGAGTGTGCCCACGGCCCCGGTCGGCCCGCCGTGGCTGCGGACGACGAGCGGAGGCCGCTCCCCGGCAGGGGCCGCGTAGTCGCGGTTGTGCGGAGAGTAGAAGAAGGCGTGCGCCGTGCGGCCATGCTCCGTCGGGAATTCGAGCGCGTCGGGGCGCGAGAGATACCCGGGGTCGATCGTCGCGGTCGTGGACCGGCGGAGAATCTCCGGCCGTCCGGTCCCGAGGTCGAACCGGATGAGAGACGCCGGCTCGATGGGCGAGCCGGTGCCCCAGACGCCCCACTCCGGCCGACACCGGACGCTCCACATCTGCGTGGACGGAATTTCGCGCGGCGCGAGGGTGCCTTTCGACGCATCGAGCCGGCCCAGGTGCCACGCGCCGCGCGTCTTGTAGGCGCACAGCAGGCGCTCCGGCGACTCGAACCCATACGTCGACATCCCGAAGACCCACTGGGGGACTGCGAACTCGGCCTCCATGTCGCACACAGCCTCGGCGCGCCCTCCGCGGCACCGGTAGAGGTTCCACCACCCGGTCGTCCTGTCGGAGACGAAATACAGGACGCCGTCCGGCGACCACTCAGGCTGGAAGATCGATTCCGCGGGGCCTCCCGCAACGTGCCCGGCACGGCCGAGCGGGCCGTCCGGGGCGACGTCGGCGACCCACAGGTCGGTCCCATCCCAGGGCATGTTCGGGTGGTTCCACGCGAGCCACGCGAGGCGGTCGCCGTCGCGGCTGAGCCGGGGGGACGCGTAAAAGTCGTGGCCGGACACCAGCACCCGAGCGCTGCCACCCCCGTCGAGGGGGACGCTCACGAGCGTGTTCACCGGTTCGCGTCCGGCCACCGTGTGATCCTCACGCACGCAGATCAGGCGGCCCCTCCGCAGGTCCACGACGCCGTCGGCATAGCGGAGGTCGGCGGCGGGCGTGATCGGGCGCGGGCTCGCGCCCGGATCCTGACGGTAGAGGCGCTGGTCCGCGAAATTGGAGAAGTAGACCGTTCCCCCACTCACCGCGTACGCGCCTCCCCCGTACTCGTGAACGCGGGTGCGGGCGGAAAACGGCGGGGGCGTCACATCGGCCGTCCGCCCGTCCGGCATTCGCCGCACGACGACGTGCCGTCCGCCCTCGGCCGGGCGCGCCTCGATCCAGTAGATGTCCTCGCCATCGAGCGCGATCTGGTCCAGGCCGATCGTCCCTGAGGCGATCAGGTCCGCGGTGATGGGCGATCTCCACGTGCCATACGGCGCCCTCCGCTGTCCCATGCCGCTACTGGGCGCCCGGATGACCGTCGCGGTACAACCAGCGGTACATCCCCGCCGACTGCAGCACGGTCTTCACGTAGAGCCGGGTCTCCGCGTACGGAATCTCCTCGATGAATGCTTCCGGGTCCAGCGAACCGCGTTGGGCCTGCCAGCGGTGCACGATGATCGGGCCCGCGTTGTACGCGGCGAGGGCCAGGTCTTCGCGGCCGTACCGCTCCAGTTCGCCCCGGAGCGCCGCCGAGCCCAGGGTGATGCTGATCACCGGATCGCTCAACGCGCGGATATCGGGCCGCGGCAGGCCGAGCACGCGCGCCATGGTCCGGGCCGTCGGCAGGATGAGCTGCATCAGGCCGTACGCGCCGGCCTGGGAGCCCGCCTGCGGATCGAACCTGCTCTCCTCGCGGATCACGGCGGCGATGAGGTAGGGATCCACGCCGGTGCGGGAGGCCGCCTGCGAAATCGCCGGCCAGTAGACGAGCGGATACAGAGCCTTCCAGAGCGCAACCGGCAGACCGTGTTCGCGCGGGCCGCCGGCGGCGGCGCTGGCCTTCTCGGCCGTGGCGATGGAGTGGCTATAGTCATTCTGCTGGGCATAGTGCTGGCTCAGGAAAAGGTTCACCATCGCCTGATGGCGTGGAGGGACGATCTTGGACGCGATTTCGAGCTCCCGCGTGGCGTCATCGGTCTGCTCGAGCGCATCGAGCTCCCGGAACCGGTCGATCGCCGGCACTTCTCCGGGCGGCACGTCGGAGACCGGATCGAAGGCGACGCGGGGGGACACCCCCAGGCGGGCGGCCGCGCGCTGCCCGTAGTAGGTGTCGCCGTACCGCGTGGCGAGATGCTTGTATTCCTCGGCCGCCTGATCCGATTGTCCCCGGGCGGCGGCCACGCGCGCGGCCCAATAGAAGGCGGCCGGCGTCACGTCTCCCTCCGGTGCCCGCGCGGCGAGGTGGATCCAAGTGTCGCGGGCGGCGTCCCATTGCCCTGCCTGGTACTGCATCCACCCGACCGCCCACCCTGCCTGGTCGCCCCACCGCGTTCCGGGAAACTGATCGGCCGTCTCGCGATAGAGCGCCAGAGCCGACCCGGTGGCGCCGCGCTCTTGCCGCACCTCGGCGACCGCGTAGAGCGCGCGCGGCGCGTGCCAGGAGTGCGGGTAGTCGTGCGCGATCTTGTGCGCGATCTCAAGCGCCTGCGTCTCCCTGCCGAACACCAGCGCGACCCGCTCAAGGTTGTAGAGCGCTTCGTCGGCGTGCTCGCCTCCGAGAGTCGCGTCCTGGCGGAACCAGCGCACCGCCTCATCGTACCGGCGCGAGTGGTACGCGAGCGTCCCCAGCGTGAAGAGAGTGTCATCGACCACCTTCGCGTTGTTCGGCATCGACAGGATGCGCTGGAGCATCGCCCGCGCGGCGCTGAAGTGCGCCGCGCCGATCTCTGCCTGGGCCCACTTGTAGTACACTTCCGGCGGCGTCGCATCCGGGGGAAGCGGATGCGTCCCGCCCAGGGCCGAGATGCGAGCCCGGGCCTGGTCCGCATAGGGGCTGGACGCAAACCCCCACACGTCCCGGCGGTAGGCCTGGACGGCATCGGCCCACTTCCCCTGCTGCTCGAGCACCTGCCCCAGGTCATACCACGCCTGCGCGGCATGCAGCCCGTCGCTGAACCCGTCGAGGTACTGATGGAACGCCTCCGGCGCGTCGGGCGACTGGGCTGCCGCCAGGCTTTCGGCCCGCCAGAACAGGGCCAGCCCGTGAAGCGCGTTGTCGGGATAGCGGGCCAGAAAGTTCTGCAGCATCTGGGCGGCGGAGACGAGGTCCCCGCTGTTGTACACCGCCAGCGCCTGATAGAACCGGGCGTGGCCTTCGAGCGCGGGAAGTGTTTTCGCGGCCATGTTAAACTCGGACGCGGCTTCGACGAACCTCCTGAGCTGGAGGTTGACGATGCCCAGAAGATAGACCGCACGGCCGCCGGTGGGACTCGGCTCCAACTGAAGGGGCTGGAGGAGCGTCCGTGCTGCGGCAAAGTCGCCGTGCACGTACGCATCCACCGCCGCGGCCAGCTGGCCCTGGGGCGCCGGACTTCCCGGCTCGGGCAACGTGACAACGAGAAGCCCGGGAAGCAGCAGTGCGATGAGGTATCTCACGGACGATCGCATGGCGGGCCGGCTCACATTCCCGGATCGGCCGATCGCAGGCGGGCATGCTCGACCCCGCGCGCGCGTGGGACGGCCAGGTCGATCCGGCCGGTCTCACGTGCGCACCTGTAGCCAGCGATGGCGAGGAAATCTCTGGGTTGCACAGGCCTCCCTGGGCCCCGCCAATAGGAGCCCTCACTTCGTGGAAAACTATCCTGTTTATGCCCCGGGGCGTCCCTGTTTATGCCCCCCGGCGTCACTTGCTCGGATCGGCCGGGTAGAGGGCGCGGAGGCTGCTCAGGTAAAGCACACCGCCGGGTGTGCGGTCGGGATCAGTCTCGACGACGTAGAACGACACCAGAGAAATCGGATAGCCCAGCCCCGGAGGAAGCGCGGCGGTCGCGGACCGCCACCCCTGCCAGTCGACCTGTCGGGCGAGCGTAAACGTTCCCCGATCCCCATTCGCCTCCGCGTACACTCCACGCAACCATACCCGGCTCCCGTCCCCGTACACCCACACGCTGATCCCTGTGGGCTCGCCCGGAAGCGGGAGGTCGGTCACCAGGTACGCGGCCCTGGTCCCCGATCCGTCGAGGTGAAACTCCAGTCGGACCGATGGGTGCTCCTGGTGACTCGGCGCGGAGACCGACGTCACCGTCCCCGACACGGCGGCCGGGTAACCGCGAAACGCCCATTGTCCACGGTCGAACTGGCTGATATACCGGGCCGAGCTCCCCACAGCCACGCGCACGAACACCGTCGCTCCGCCCACGCGCGCGACGACCGCTCCGTCCCCGGCCGCATCCCCGGAGGTAAATTCTCCGAGAGAGGAAATCGTGCCGAGCCACGGAGGCCGGACGGTCCAGTCCGCGGCACCATCGGGCAGAACGACGGGCCGGCCGGCGGCGTCCTGAGCGCGCAGGGCGAGCCGCGCTCCCGCCCCGGGGTCCAGGTTGATCACGAGCGGAGTGACGACGAGACGCGCGACCCGTGTCACCACGGACACGGGCAGCGTTCCGCGGGCCGTGCCACTCTGGAAGACCAGCGCGTCCGTGCCCGCCAGTGGTCCCGCCATCACGGGCACGGTCCCCTGCGGGGCGGCGCCGCTCTGAACGGCCACCGCACCTGCACCCGCCGTCACTGTGCCGTTCTCCCCGACCGTGACAAGCCCGGCCGCGGCGGTCACAGTCACCGGGTCCGTCAGGGGAACAGGATTGCCGTCCGCGTCCACGCCGATGACCGAGAGGGCGGCCCGGGCGCCGGCAAACAGTTGGAGCGGCTGGCCGGCGTTCACGACGAGGCGAACCGGCGGACCGGGGGTAGGAGTGCTGTAGATCAAGAGCGCGTTGGCGACCGGGCGCTCCCTGCCGTCGGACGGAGCATTCACGACGGCCGGCTGGGGCTGGCCCGGCAGGCGCACCACCATCGTCGCGGATCCTCCGCTGTCGAATGCCATCGCCTGCGAGGCGCCCAGCCTCTTCAGGTAGGCGGCGAGTTGAGGACGCGTGAGCCCGATGCTGAGATCGGGCTGGCGCCCATCCGCTTCAACCAGAATCAGGCTCCGGCCGTCGCCGCCGATGCCGAGGGCGATGACAGGGTTGGGACGATCACGCTCCTTCGCCGCGGGCGGGTCGGGGTCTTCAACGATCGTGCCGTTCTGGATGAGGAGGGGACCGCCGCCGATCGCGAGCGCGAGATCGTGCCAGTCGGGATCGGTCGTCAGGTTGACCTGCACCTGCATGCCAGCCTGCATCTTGCTCATCAGCCAATCGGCTCCGGTGCCGAGGCCCGCCAGGATGATCTCGTCCTTCGGAAGCGGGGCGGAAAAGGCCTGCTGCGCCCACGCCTGCTTGACAAAGTAGCGACCGCCCTCGCCGGCGGGCGTCAACTCCACCACCGCCTGGTGCATCGGAGAGCCGGGAGCCGGGACGCCAAATCCCCGGATGTCGGAGATCGCGACGATGCCGTTGGTATACAACCCGCTGTTGTAGCCCTCCAGCGGCCGCGTCTCCTTCGTCTCCGGGAGAGCGATCGTCCCGGTCCACCGGTACCGGGCGATCCGGGGCGTACCGTCCTTGCCGACGGCGAAGGCCACCCACCGCCACGGGCTGCGCAGCAGGACGCCGTCGCGGACAACAATGTTGAGGGGCATGCCGGACTGGTGAATATCGAAGTAATCGCCGTTAACCCCCGCGATGGCGCCGCTGCGGAGCACCATCGAGGACACCGGCTCGTCGTCGCTGATCAGGCGGTCTCGGGCGAGCCCGACGCCGAGTCTCACCATCGAGTTGCTGAGGTCGACAGTGAGTTGATGAATGTCCAGGGGACCGTCCTTCGTCTCGAGGGTGAGGCGATGGTACTCGATGCCGGTGGCGACAGGGAGGGCCAGCGCGGCGGTCTGCGCCAGCACGGCGGGCCATGCCTGCGCCCTGGATGCGGTCCCTGCGCCCGCTCCCGCCGGAGCCAGCGCAAGAAGAAGGACGATGGTGAGCGATGCGATGCGGCGTCGGTTATCGCGTCTCATAGTTTGCCGTCCGGCGCTCCGACGTCTGCTGCGTCACGCGGCAATTCGTCGCCCGCGCCGCCGCATCCTTCCGCCCCGGGCCACGTACGCTATTTCTTCGCCGGGGCAGTCGCCTTCGTCGCCTGCGTCAGGTTGAGGAACGACGCGAGGGACCGGGGGAGCGCGTCGAGCGCGTTCGCGGCCAGGTGGTACTCGAGCCCCAGCGCGCTGTCGGTCGCGACCCATCCGCCGCCGGCCTGCGGGTAGAATGCGACGACGAACCGCGCATCCTCCGCGCCTTCGCTCCGGACCTCGAACGCCGGCGGGCCCGCCGGCGCTGATCCGAGCGGCTTCACCTTGTCGGCATCGAGGAGACTCACCGACGAGAGCATGTCAATGATCTCTTTGACGCTGAGTCCGCCTCCGGTAAATCCCGGTCCCTGGCGGCGCACCTCCAGCGATTTCCCGCCGCGCCTCCACACGAGCGCCGTGAGGTTCTGGGCGTTGTAGGGAAGAACGCGCCGGCTGACCAGAGACAGAGGGTCGGGCATGAGCTTTTCTTGAAGGGAGGCGTCCAGGTCCAGAACCGTCCGGCTCCCCGCCTCGACTCCGTGCGTCACCTTCCCCTGCGTGGCGAGCAGGAACCGCACCGGTTCCGGGTGGCCCCGCAGCGTCAGGTCCACCGTCACGGCGGGATGGTCCAGACCATACAGCGCCAAGTCGGTGACGCCGTCGTGGAACGCCGTGGCGTTGGAGGTGGTGAGGGGAAAGAACAGGTCTGTCACCTTGAAGTCATCCGCGGGCCACGGATGGGAGCCCCCGAGGCGCCACCTGTCCGGCCCCAGGCGAGTGATACTGAGCGTGCCTTTGGCCGACTGGATCCGGACCTCCTGAACGTCGGCGTTGGCGAAATCCCCGAGCGTCTTCTGCCGGAGATCGGTCGCCGACTTGGAGAGCGTATCTTTGATCGAACTCTCCACCAGGTAGATCGTGGTGCTCGGAAGGGCCCGGGCATAGAGCGCGGTGCCGACGGGCGAGGATCCGCCGATCTCGAGCGTGGCGGTCCGTCCGCCAGACGTCCGCAGCGTCATCCGCGCCACGGGCGTGTCGAGACCGTATGCGCCGAGATCCGTCCCGGCTCCGCGCACGGTCGTCTGCGGGACGAGCCCTGTCACCGCGTCGAGAAGGTCGCTCACGACAAACGCCGCCGCCGGTACGTGAATGGGCTGCGTCACGTCCCAGCGGGTGGCGTCCCGGCGGGCCAGGTCAACCGTCCCCTTGGGACTCACCACCGTGATCGCCGTGATCTCCGATTTGGGGATCTGCAGCAGGTGCCGGGCTTCCTCCGCGTGGCGCGCCAGGGGACGGTCCACGGCAACGATGTAGACGCCGACGAGGACCAGGACCGCCGCCAGCCCGATCGTGACGCGGGGACTCACAGGCGGCGCCTGCGATAGTAGATCGAACCGCCGAGGGCGATCAAGGCGAGCGGCAGTCCAAGCACGCCGCCGAGGAACAGAACGCGGCCCACGCGCCCCGTGATGAGGAACGGTTCGAACGGGGACGCCCGCGGCGCGATGCTGACGAGGTTGCCGGACTGCGTGAGCCACGCCACCGTGCTCAGGAAGAGATCCTGATTGCCGGGAAACCCGCTCGCGGCATTCTGGATGAACGCGCTGTTTCCGAAGATCACCGCCGACCCCGTCGGCGCTTCGGTGGGGGCCGGCGCCGGTGGCGCCGGTGTCCCCTTCCCGCTGGCCGCCGCCACCGGGGGGGGCGTTTTCCTCGTCCCGTCGGGCGCCGCTCCGGCCGGGGACGCCTGGGGGGCGGGGATCACCTCGACGGCGAGAATGGCCGACCCCTTCCGGTCCACACCTGGCCGGAAGCGGTGGACCTCCTTCAGGTCCGCCTGAACGTAGCCCGCGTCCGAAGTCTTCACCACCGGCGTGATCGTCACGCCCGTCGCCTTCGGATCGGGCTCGAGCGGGGTGCTCACCGGAAACGCGGTCGCCAGGGTGAAGTTCTGGGTGATGTCGTTCTGCGGGTACTGCGTCACGATCGGAACCGCCGGACTCAGGCCGTACAGCTGGGACACGGGATTGGGATCGACGACGAGCCCTCCCGGCGCCCTGACATGAAATTGGGAGGCGAGCCAGGCGCGAATGCCCGGGGGCGACTGGGGGTCGATCATGACCAGCAACTTTCCGCCGGTCCGGTAGTAGCGCGAGAGGGCCTCCAGCTCGCCGGGCAAAAAGTCCTTCGCCGGCGCGGGGATCACGACCGCGGACGCGTCCTCGGGAACCCGGGGCGCCGTGAGCAGAACGAGGGGCTTCACCTCAAACCCTTTGCCTGTGAGCGCCTGCTTCGCCGTGCCCATGCCGCCCCGCGTGAAATCGTCGAGCGGCACTTCCCCTTCCCCCTGGAGAACGTACACCGTCTTCTTGGTGGTCTCGAGGACGTGCAGGATACCGTTGGTGAGCGCGTCTTCGGTGTCGCTGTCCACCGTGTACGACGCGGACCCGCGCTGCAGGACAATCTGGCCGTAGGACGTCGCCTTATATCTCCGCGCCACCGCCGGGTCCCGGGTCGGATCGACGATCCGATACTGGAAGTTCCGGGAGTAATATCGGTATGAGTTCAGGAACTGGCGGTATCCCTCGGCGGAATCAGGGTGCGGGAACGCGACGGCCTCGATCGGCGCGGACAGAGACCGGAGGATCTTGATCGTTTGGGGAGAGAGCGAGTGTTCTCGGGTGGCGGTGAGATCCCAGCGGACGTGGTGCTCCGTTCCGAGATAATTCACCGCGACGAGAAGGGCGGCCACGAGGAAGACGGAGATCAGGGCGTTCGTCGTCAGCAGGGCGGCGCGGCGCCTCATCGGCCTATCTCCACTTCCGCGACTCGAGCGCGAGCACGCCGAGGAAGACGAAAAATCCCGCCACGCTCACGAAGAACAGGACATCCTGGGTATCGATGACCCCGCCGGTCAGGTTCGTAAAGTGGCTCGCGAACGAGAGCGCCGAGAGGATTTGCTCGACGCGAGAACCGGATGCCGGCTGCGCGAAGCCGAGGATCCAGAGCAGCAGCAGCAGCGCCAGGGCGATCGCCGCCGAGACGATCTGATTCTCGTTGAGCGTGGAGGCGAACAGTCCGATGGCAAGAAAGGCGCCGCCGAGGAGCAGGAGGCCGGCGTAGAGCGAGGCCAGCAGCCCCCAGTCCAGACGTCCCACCGCGGCGATGCTCAGCGGCATGTACGCGCTGATCGCCAGAAGGACGACGAACAGGAGGACGGCCGCCAGGTACTTCCCCAGGATGATCGCGGTGCTGCTCACGGGCGAGGTGGCGAGCAGCTCCATCGTGTGCGTCCGGTCCTCCTCCGCGATGAGCCGCATCGTCAGGATCGGGATGAGCAGAAGCAGGACGTAGCTCGTGTTCTGAAACAGAGGGGTGAAGATGAGGCGGGTCGGGTTGAAGTCCGGAGGAGGGGTCCCTTGCAGCTGAAGCACCGTGTCGATGTAGTGCACGACCATGGCAAAAAACAGGTAGCCGGTCACGACGAAGAACATGGCCAGGGCCACGTAGGCGATCGGCGAACCGAACAGCGATCTCAATTCCTTTCGCGCAATCACGAGCGTCCCTGTCATCGCGCCGTCACCGTCCCCCCACCCGCTGACCGGCCTCCTCCGGGCGGCCGGCCTCTGCGGCGTCCTCCGGGGCCACCGACTCCTCCCGGGTCACCAATCTCAAGAATACGTCCTCCAGGGTCATCGCCAGGGGGCGCAGCTCCACCAGGCCGGACCCTGCCTCGACCGCGGTGCGGGAGATCTGCTCCCGCACGTCCGTGCCGAGGGCGGCCTCGACGACGATCTCCCCCTGCCCCGATCCGGGCGTGACGTGGAGCACGCCTGGAATCCGCTGCAGCCGCGCCGGCAGGTCTCCGCCCGTGCGCGCGACCCGGACCAGCGTCTTCTCCGAGCCCCGCAGGCGGGCGGCGAGCTGCTCATAGGTGTCCACGGCGACGACCGCGCCGTCATTGATCACGATCACACGGTCACAGACGGCCGTGGCTTCCGGGAGGATGTGGGTGCTCAGGATGATCGTGTGGCTGCCGCGCAGTCCCTTGATGACGTTTCGGATCTCGACGATCTGACGCGGGTCCATCGCCGAGGTCGGCTCATCAAGAATCAGCACCGCCGGGTCGTGGACGATCGTCTGGGCCAGGCCGACCCGCTGCCGGTAGCCGCGGGAGAGGTTCCTGATCAGCCGGTCGGCGACGTCCGCCGCCCCGCAGAGGGTGAGGGCGCGGTCCACCGCGTCACGAATCTTCCGGCGGTCGACCCTCTTCAGCCGGGCGACAAACGTCAGGTACTCCCACGGTGTGAAGTCGTCGTAGAGCGGAAGAACCTCCGGCAGATATCCGATGTGGCGCTTGGCCTCGAGCGGCTTTTCCACCACATCGTAGCCGGCGACCGTCGCGCGTCCGGAGGTGGGCGAGAGAAACCCCGTGAGAATGCGCATCGTCGTCGTCTTGCCGGCGCCGTTGGGACCGAGGAATCCGAGGATCTCGCCTTCCCGCGCCTGAAACGACACGTCTCGGATGGCCCAGCGCTCCCCGTAGGTACGGGAAAGCGAGTCGGCCTGAATCATACGGACCACTCCCTTTCGCGCGGACAGCCTTTATCCTAATGCGGCGGGAGTACGGATGCAAGAGGGTGCACCCGCTCCTCCCACGAATGGGTGCGGCATGCGCGTCGTGCACCATCTCGGTCTCGCAGTCGTGCTGCTCGTCCCGGGGCTCATCGCCCCGGGACCGACCGCCGCGGCGATGAGCCGGCCCGGACCGCCCCACCTCGCGCTGTGGATGGAGCCGGGAGCCAACCTGCAGGCCCTCAGCACCCCCGAGGGCGTGGCGGACGTGCTGGACCGGGCGAGCACCGCCGGCATAGACGCGGTCATGCCCGAGGCCAAGAACGCGTGGGGATACGCCACGTACCCGAGCGAGGTCGCGCCCACGATCGCCACCGCGCCGATCCCGCATCCCTCCGAGGCGTCCTCTCCGTCGCCGGGGCAGTGGTATCCCCGCGACTACGACATGCTGGGCACGATCATCGCGGAAGCGCATGCCCGGGGACTGCGCGTGGACGTCGCCGTCAACAGCTTCGGCGAGGGGTATTCTCCCCTTCAGGCCGGTCCGGCGTTCACCCACCCGGAGTGGCAGGCGACAGCGTACGTCGGCACGCGCCGGATCGTGGCCGCCGGCGGAGAGTCCCTCGAAATTTCGGGGATTGACGGGACGCGCGGGGAAAACGACCTGATCCTCTACACGCCGGCCAGCGGCGAGGTCACTCCCGCATCACGCTGGGGGGTGGACGTGGCCGTCGAGGGCGGGACGGTGACGGAGGTCCGGAACCGCGCCCAGGGGGAGACCGACCCCGGCCCGGTCCCGATCCCGCGCACAGGATACGTCCTGTCCGGCCACGGCACCTCGGCGGAGTGGCTCCTGCGCGCGCTCCCCCCGGGCACCGCGGTCACGCTCGGACCTGTGGAAACGCGGATGGAACCGTCTTCCGCCCACGATATCTTCGCGTTCGTCAGTCCTGCCAATCCCGAAGTGTGGAACTACGAACTCGGGATCATCTACGAGATTCTCACCCGCTACGACGTGGACGGGATCATCCTGGATCGGACGCGGTACCAGGACCTGACGGAGGATTTCTCCGACCTCAGCAGGGCGGCGTTCGAGAAGTTCATCGGCCACCCGGTGGCCCACTGGCCTGACGACATCTACACGTACATCCCCAGCGGGTACGGGGTGGACCGGCGTCCGGGCCCACTCTACCAGGCGTGGCTGGGGTACCGCGCGCATACCATCTTCATGTACACGCGCGCCGCGGCGAACCTCGTCCACACGCTGCGGCCGCGCGTCGCCGTGGGGATGTACGTGGGCGCGTGGTACTCCGCGTATTACGAGGAGGGGGTAAACTGGGCAAGCCCCGATGTCCACCCGCCTCTCCTGTGGGTCGGCGACGAGTGGGTGCGGGCGGGTCTGGCGCCCCTTCTCGACTACCTCATGATCGGTCTGTACTACCAGCCGGTGACGATCTGGGAGGCCTTCCGCGCGCACTACAATCCGGCGATCAGCATCCAGGGGGGCGCCATGCTGGCCCAGTCGCTCGTGCACGGGGACACGGCGCTCGTGGGGGCGCTCCTGGTCTCCCTCTACTCGGATGATCCCTCTGACCTGACCCGGGCGATCCGGATGTCGAGCGCGCTCACCAGCGGGACGATGCTCTTCGACCTCATCTACCTCACAGACGATCACCTGTGGTACGCGGTGCGGTCGCCGTAACGCCGGCGCGGAGGAGCCCGCAACAAATGCAGCGGGAGCCCGCCCGGCGTCGGGCGGACCCCCGCGTCTTGCCCATCTTCATCTCTTCCGCTTGCGTCTGCTGAATCCCGGCTTCTTCGGGACCTGCGAGCACGAAAGAAGCCGTCACCGGAATCTCCCGCCGCACCATCGTCGGCCAGCTGGGCCGCGGCTCTGACGACGGCCGGAGGACGCGAGGTCGCTCTACCCGGCCATCACCTCGATCCGCAGATACTGGCGGCAGGTCGGACGGTACGGCATGGAGCATCTACTATAGGCCATCCGCATCACCTCCTTTCACGCTGCGCCTATCATCGCTCCCGTGCCGCCGCGTGTCAAGAGAGACCGGCGTGGCGGTTATCTTTTCCCGTTCAATCTTCGCTTGGAGTGGGTGCGGAGCCAGACGGCGATGCCCTCGCGGTTCATCCCGCCCCGCGCCACGTTCGTCATGAACTCGACGACTGATCCGGGAGGGATTAAGGCGAGCCGGAATCCCGCGCTTTCGAGGAAGAGGCGGGTGGCCTCCAGGGCCGTGCGCTTGTTGCCATCGTGAAAGACCTGGTCCCGGACGAGGCGGTCCAGGTAGAAGGCCGCGATTTCCCATACTGTCGGCCGCGGGCGGAGGGACATGCGCGTCTGCACGAAGTTCACCAGCGACTCCAGGCTGGGGGGATAGACCACATTCTGCTCGCCGGCCAGGTACAATCCTCCCGTCCCCCTGATCATGCGCTGGTTCACGGTTTTGAGCTGCTCGGCGGTGAGGTACTTCATCGCTTGGCGAGCGCCTCCCAGACAATGCGGTTGTCCCTCAGGCTCCGTTCGAGGCTACCAAGGAACAGCCGTTCGCTCAGAGGCTCGGGCGCGGGAAGAGGACGGGAGGGTTTTCGTGCCCCTGTCGACCGCGAGCGCACAACCCGCACCCGGCCACGGGGTTTCGCGCGGGATTTCAGTCGAAGTCCTCGCCTAAGAGAGGGTTTGCCCCGGCTGGCCCGCAATTCCGGCCTCTTTTTCCTGATCCGCTCAAGATTCGCACTTGCGGACCCATACGCCATCTCTCGCCCCCTCGATTTAATCTAGCATGTTCGTAAGGAAGCGCGCAATATCTCCGAAAATTCAGAAGATCTGGGAAGGCTCGGCGCAAAGCCCAAAAACCGGGCAACGAATAACGGAAATCACGCATTATGAGCAGGCGCTCATCAAAAACTATGCGGTCGTGTGTTCCCCTTTCCACCACGAGAAAATGAGGGGCGCCGGACCTGTCTCGCCCGGCGCCCGCGTCGTTTAAGTTTTCTGTGTCAGAGTTGGGCAGTATTTAGCCGACCACCCTCACGTTCTGGGCCTGCGGGCCCTTCTGACCCTGAGTGATCTCGAATTCCACAACCTGGCCCTCCTCCAGGTTGCGAAATCCTTCCCCGGCAATGCCGGTGTAGTGAACAAACACATCCTTTCCCTCCTCTGGAGTAATGAACCCGTATCCTTTCTCCCGGTTGAACCACTTTACAGTACCCTTCGGCATTCTCTTCGTTCCTCCCCTGGGGCCGGATGCCCGCATCCAAAGTGCGGTTTCCATTACTACGGGGTCTAGTCTGAATCCTGCCTGAGATCCCGTGCCCCCGCCGGGCCCGCGGGCGTCCAGAAAAGGTCCAGGCCGCACACTTCGAGATCTTGTGGAAGCCGTCTTCGCGTGATGATCTCCGCGATCGCCTCACCGATCAGCGGGCACAAAGTGATCTCCTGGGACGCCACCGCGACGTAGATGTTTTCGCCTCCCGGTCCCAGGATCAGCCCCCCCTCAGACGGAATGGTCCGCAATTCGGCACATGCGCGGATCACGCGGGCCGTAGCGAGGGACGGGAGAAGGCGCGCCGCGTTACGCGCAACTCTCTGAATCGCCGCACGCGTGACCTCGCCGGGCTGTCCCTCGGCGTCCTGCGCGCTGCTCTCGAGGACCATCTCCCCTGAGACTTTCTGGTGCGCCGACGTCAGAACATGACGAAGCAGCGGAGGCAGCGCCTCGGTAATGAGCATCAGCTCGTGCGCGCGGTGGGTGGGGAGCGCGATCTCCACTTGCCGCCGCAGGTCGGGATCATCCAGGCCGGTGGTCAGAACAACACGGCCCGCCTGGATCTCGCCCCGACCGCTGCGGATGAGAAAACCGCCGGGACGCGACCGTACCGTAAGGTGCCCGCAGTAGAGGAGGAATGTTCCCCCGATCTGCCGGGTGGCCCTCATAAGCCGCTGAGTCAGAAGGGACGGGTTGACGCTGCCGTCGTGGGGGAAGAAGGTTGCGCCGAGTATCTCCGGGGACAGGGAGGGTTCCAGGCGGAGGACCTCCTCCCGCGGAAGCCAGCGCATGTCCACTCCGGCCGCCGCCTGCCTCTGCGCGAGGTCCATTCCGGCGCGCGCCCCGGCGTCCGTGAAGACCGGACCGAGACCCCCCGAGCGGACGTACTCGACCGGGCCGATCTCTTCCTGGAGGACGGGATAGCGCTCGATGCTGCGCAGACACAGACGGGCATAGGACTCGGGGGTGTCCGCCTGAACCGAGATGCGGCCGGATGTCGCGGCCGACCCGCCCGCTCCTCCCTCATCGAGCACGACCGGGGTGATCTTCCGCCGCGCCAGGTGGTAGGCGATCGCGCACCCGACCGCGCCCGCGCCCAGGATGGCGACTTCGTATTCGTCGGATCGGTCAGGCATGACCCTCGGATGACATCGCTCCCGGAGTGTCATCCACGGCCAGCGCGGACAGGGGAACCGGGCGCGCGGGCGGCCGCGCCCGCGGCTGAGGGAGCCGCCCGATAGGCACGCCTAGTGTCGCGCTGAGCCAGCGCATGACCGGAATCCCGCAGCGACGCCACTGGCACGGCCCCCTCCCGCATCGGGTCCACCACCCCAGGTCCTCGGGTGTTGCGGCACCTTCCTCCAGCGCCGCGCGCAGCTCTCCCGCCGTCACGCTTTCACACGGACACATCACGACCTCCGGCGGGGTGTCCTGCCGGAGGAAGACGTCGTCGGGAGTGGCGCCGGCCTGGAGCGCTTCCCGCGCCCGCGCATGCAAAGGGAACGATGTTGCCGCAAGGCGGCGCCGGGACTCCTCGACCCGCTGCTCCGCATCCGCAAGCAGTCCCAGTTCGTGGAGGGCGCATCGGGCGGCCAGCCGCCCGGACTCCGCGGCCGCCCGCGGGCTGTCGACGCCCGCGGCGTCGCCCGCGGCGTACAGGCGGGGGAGAGGTCCATGGAGCGCCATCGTGGGGTCGTAGCGCGGAACAAAGCCGCCCAGCAGAGGCTCGTATATGCACGGGCACCCGGCCTGACGCGCAAGTTCCACGGCGGGAGCGCGGGGGGATTCGACGCACAGCGTCCGGCACTCGTGCTCGGTGCCGTCCACCAGCACGATCCTCTCCACGGCGCCGGTCCCCTGGGCCGCGGCGAGGTTGCCGGCGAGATGGGGGACGCTATCCTTGAGGCTCCCCGGGCGTTCGTGGGCCAGAAACGCCACCTTGGCCCCCCGCTCGGACAACCGGCTGGCGAGCGCCCCACCCTCCACTCCTCCCGCGACGATCACGGGACCTGCCGCTGATCCGATGCGCCCGCTGCGGACGGCTTCCCATCCGGCCTCAAGGGTCACGATTCCGTCGAGCGTCCAGCCGGGAAATGGCAGGAGTATCTCGCGCGCGCCGGTGGCCAGGATGATCGCATCGGCCTCGACGGTTTCGGTGCGCTCGCCGCGGAGAACGGCAAGCCTGTGGCCAAAGAGTCCCCACACGAGGGCGGTGCGCCAGACCTCCACCCCGCCGAGGTCGCGCATGAGACCCTCGGTGAGGCCGCGCGCTCCCGGGACGATCATGGCCCGACCTCCCAGGCCGGGCCGCTCCTCGATGAGCAGCGTGCGCGCGCCGGACGCGCGCGCCTCGCTGGCGGCGGCCAATCCTGCCGGGCCCGCGCCCACGACGACGATCTGCGTGGCGATCACCGACGAGGCGGGTGGGCCAGCGCGGCAACGACCCTTTCAGGCGTTATCGGGAGGTGCTCGATGCGTGCTCCCGTCGCGGCGGCGATGCCGTTCCCGATGGCGGCCGCCACGGGCACGACGGGAGGCTCACCCACGCCCTTCGCGCCGTAGGGTCCGCGTTCGGAGGGAATCTCCACAAGGATGACCCGGATCGGCGGAACGTCCCCGGCCCGCGGCATGGCGTAGTCCAGAAAGCTCCCGGTGGACAGCGTCCCGGCCTCGTCATACTCCATCCGCTCCAGCAATGCCCATCCGATCCCCTGGGCCACGCCCCCATGGACCTGCGACCGCACCGCGGCCGGGTTGATGGCCTTTCCCACGTCCTGCGCCACCGCATACTCCACGACCCTCACCCGGCCGGACTCCGCGTCCACACGCACGCGCGCCAGGTGCGCGCCGAGGGCAGGGGCCCGCTGGGTGATCGCCTCCGAAGCCACGCCGAAGACGGGCGGGTAGCCCGCCCCGAATCCCGAGGTCATCCTGGCCAGATCGGCCACCGCGATCGCCCGGGCGGGCGCGCCCCGCACCTGCGCCCTCCCGTCGACGATTTCGATGTCCACGTCCGCCGCCTCCAGCCGGGACGCGGCCAGCCGCACGAGCTGGCGGCGCGCGTCGTCGGCGGCCCGCTGGAGAACTCCGCCGACCGTGTATGTGATCTTGCTCCCGCCCGACATCCCCGCGGCCGGCGCGCTGTCGCTGTCCGCGCCAATGACCCGTACCTTGTCCGGAGCCATGCCCATCGCCTCGGCGGCGATCTGGGCAAGGCCGGTCGCCGTGCCGCTGATGTCGACCGATCCTACGACGACGTGCACCGTGCCGTCGGTGTTAAGCCGGACGCAGGCACTCGCGGGCTCGAGTCCCCCGAGCCAGCCGCCGACGGCGAGGCCGACGCCCTCGCCCTGCTGTCCCCGCCCGACCAGGCGGGCGAGCGGATCCTCGCGCAGCGCCCGCAGCGCGTCGTCGAGGCCGATGCGCGGCCAAGGCTCGCCGTTCGGCATCGGGTCCCCCTCCCGCGAGACGTTGCGGAGGCGGAACTCGAGTGGGTCGTGCTCAAGCGCCCGGGCCAGGTCATCGACCACAGATTCGATGGCAAACGTCGCCTGCGGAGCGCCAGGTGCGCGGTACGCCCCAACCGGCGCTTTGTGCGTGAGGACCTCCTCCCCCCGCACATCGAGATGAGGAATCCGGTAGTATCCGCCGAGCAGCAGGGCGGCGATGCTCACGGGAGCCCCCGGAAGGGCGCCCGCGTCGAAGAGAAGCCGGGCCTCCAGTGCGGTGAGCGTTCCGTCGCGCCGGGCCCCCATCCGAACCTCCAGACGCGACTGAGGCGCAGGCGTCCCGGTCCGGAACTCGTCCATCCGCGTGAGCGCCACCCGCACAGGCCGCCCGAGCCGCATCGCCAGCGCGCCCACCAGGGGCTCGAGCAGCAGGATTTTCGCGCCGAACCCTCCGCCGACAGCCAGGGGGATGACCCGCACCGATGCTTCAGGCAATCCGAGCACGGCAGCCACGTGCTCCCGGACATAAAACAGGCCCTGTGTCGCGGTCCACACCGTCAGCCGGCGCGACGATGGATCGAACTCTGCGATCGTGGCGTGGGGCTCGAGATAGGCCTGGTGCACCACGGAGGTGCGGAATGTCCGGCGGACGACGACCGCCGCATCGCGGAATCCCTTGTCGATATCGCCGCGGGCGAACCGGACCCGGCTCGTCACGTTGCTCGGACGTCCGTTCCCGGCCTCCTCCGCGGTCGCAAGCGCCGCGTGGAGCAGAGCCTCCGTACTTTTGCCCGCGAGATCAGGCTGCACCAGGGGAGCGGCGGAATCGGCGGCGGTCAGAGGATCGACCAGGGCCGGCAGAGGATCGTACTCGACCGCGGCGGCCAGCCGCTCGAGGCCGTCGTGCGCGGCTGCCTCGGACTCGGCCAGAACGACGGCGACCGGCTCGCCCGCGAACCGCACTTCCCCCCGGGCGAGCAGGCAGCGGCCCCGCTGGGCCGGCGCGGCCTCGCCCCAGGGGAGGTCCGCCGCGGTGACCACCGCGACGACTCCGGGGACGGCCAGCGCAGAGGCCGTGGGTAGCCGCCTGATCCGGGCGTGAGCATGCGGGCTCAGAAGGATCCGCCCGTGCACAAGCCCACGCATCTCCACGTCCGCGGCGAACCGCGTGCGGCCGGTGACTTTTTCTTCGCCGTCAACTCGGGGGAGTGACCGGCCGATCGCGGAAAACGGCATGTCCGGCGCACCTCACACTAGGGCATCAACGAATCGGGAGCGACAGGGGTCTTCCAGACTCGTCACGACTGCTCCTGCTCGACCCAGGAGACGGAGTGCATCAGCGCGAAGAGGCCATGCGTGGATTGACGGCGCGGCTCTCGCAGTGCGGTCTGTCGATGCACTCTTCCCAGGATGTTCCGGCCGGGAGCTAACGATTCGTGTTCGCGCATCGCACCCGACAACCTGTCCTGCGGGGTCTCGTCATCCTCGGCCTTCTCCTTCTGCTGGTCCTCCCGCTGGCATTTCTGCGCCCTGGCCCGGGGCCGGTTGTGCCCCCCCCGGGAGGCCCGAGCCCGGCTCCCGCTACGGTCACCCCGCCGGCGCCGGCCATCCCCTCCGGGGACGCGCGCTTTCTCATTGTCGGCCTCACGCAGGACCAGCATCGGACCGACTCGATCATCGTGGCGCAGTGGGACGAGGCCCACCACGAGGCCCGGATCCTGGGGATCCCGCGCGACATCGCCGTCACCCTCTATGGGATCGGCACAACGAAACTCGTGCACGCGTACGCGACGGGCGGGATCGGCCGGGCGCGCGCCGCCGTCATCAAACTGCTTGATGTGCCGATCGCTCACTACTTTGTCTTCAGCCTTCCCGCGATGCGCCATTTAGTTGACCTCATTGGCGGGGTCTCCCTCACCGTCGAGAAGAGAATGGTCTACGCGGACCGCGAGCAGGGATTGTTTATCGATCTGCAGCCCGGGCCGCAGGTGCTGAACGGCGACCGGGCCGAGCAGTACCTGCGGTTCCGGAACGATCCCGACGGCGACATCGGGCGCATCCGGCGCCAGCAGCACTTCGTGCGGGCCGCCCTCGCGGCGCTCCGGCACCCGGCCGTCTGGATCCGCCTCCCCAGCATCCTGGAGGCGGCCCGGTCGGAGATTGACACCGACCTGAACAAGAGGCAGCTCCTCGGCTGGGCAGGCCGGATCGAGGGCCTCTCCTCCGACGCCATCTCCGCCTACACAATCGAAGGACAGCCGGTTGACCTCTATGATAACCTCATGCACATGCAGCTCAACTTCTGGCAGCCAGACCCGGACGATCTCCGGGCCAAAGTCCACTGGCTGTTGACCGGAACGCCTCCACCCCCGACGAAGCCGTAACCCCTTACCCACGCATTCACCCGGCGCGCGTGAGACCGCCGAGCGCATCCAGCGGCACGAGCGCCGGGCCGTGGCCGTGGGCGGCGACCTGTCAGACGTCCGCGAGTGTTTCCGGGTGGTCGATCACGCGGCCACAGAGCT
>DASUDA010000127.1:0-4083 GCA_036275835.1 bacterium
GCGTCGATGGTATAGATCTTGTCGGGCACGTGGCGCGGGGAGAGCTCCCGGCGCAGCTTTTCCTTGATGCGCCCCAGGAGGCTCCGATCCAGCGCCGCACCGCGGCGCAGCACGAGGAAGAGCAGGAGCCGGCCTTCGCGACCCAGCTGTCCCGTGTCCACGATCAGGCTGTCCAGCACCTCGGGCAATTCCTCCACCACCCGGTAGAACTCACTGGTGCCCATCCGCACACCGCCGCGGTTGAGGGTCGAATCCGACCGGCCGTAGATGACGCAGGTGCCGCGCGGAGTGATCCGGATCCAGTCGCCGTGCCGCCACACCTCCGGGTAGGCGTCGAAATAACTCGCCCGGTAGCGGCCCATGCCGGGGTCGTTCCAGAAGAACACCGGCATGGACGGCAGCGGCTCCGTGATCACCAGTTCCCCCACCTCGTCGACCACCGACCGCCCCTGTGGATCGAACGCTTCGACCTTCGCCCCGAGCCCGCGGCACTGGATCTCGCCGGCGTGCACCGGCAACAGCGGGCACGAGAGAACAAACGCCGTGGCGACGTCCGTTCCCCCGCTGATCGAGCCCAGGAGGAGGTCGCCTTTGACATGCGTGTACACCCACCGGAATCCCTCCGGCGTCAGCGGCGCGCCCGTCGAGCCGACGGCCCGTAGCCCATCGAGGCGAAACTCCTCCCGCGGGATGATGCCGGCTTTCATGCACGCCTGAACGTAGGGAGCGCTCGTGCCAAAGTATGTCATGCCGGTTTCCTCGGCCAGCCGCCAGAGGGCCCGCATGTCCGGGTACCCTGGGCTGCCGTCATACATGACCACCGTCACCCCGAGCAGAAGCCCGCTCACGAGGAAGTTCCACATCATCCATCCGGTCGTGGAGAACCAGAAGAACCGGTCGTCTGGTCCGAGATCCAGGTGGAGCGACAGCGTCTTAAGGAGCTCGAGCAAGACACCGCCGTGGCCTTGGACGATCGCCTTGGGCAGCCCCGTCGTTCCGGACGAATAGACTACCCACAGGGGATGGTCGAAGGGCACCGGCTCAAAGATCAGCTCAGGCTCTCCTGCCCGCATGAACAGATCCGGCCACAGCCGGACATTCCGCAGCGCCCCGGGGGCGGGTGCGGCGCTCAGAGAGGGAACCAGCACAGTCGCCTCAAGGGTGGGCAACTGGCGTTGGATCTCAGCGACGTCCTCTATTCGGTCGTAGGCCCCGCCGCCGTACCGGTACCCATCCACGGCGAAGAGAAGGCGCGGTTCGATCTGCTGGAAGCGCTCGACGACGCTTCGAGTGCCGAACTCCGGCGGGCAGCTGGACCAGATGGCCCCGATGCTCGCTACCGCCAGAAACGCCACCAGAGTTTCAGGAATGTTGGGCATGTAGGCGACGACCCGATCGCCCCGCCGCACCCCCATGCGCCTCAGGGCGGCCGCGACGGCGGCCGCCTGACGGTAGAGATCGCCGTACGCGAGGGTCGTGAGAGGACGATCTTCGGACCGGAACAACACCGCCGGATGCTCGTCCCTCCGGGTCAGCGCGTGTTCCGCGTAGTTCACCTCCGCCCCGGGGAACCACTGGGCCCCGAAGACGCGACGCTCGCCGAGCACCCGGGTGTAGGGCCGGTGCGCTTTGACGGCGAAAAACTCCCAGAGCGAACCCCAAAAACCCTCCAGGTCTGTCACGGACCAGCGCCACAGCGCCTCGTACGAATCGAACGCTAGCCCTTTTTGCACCTTAAGCCAGAGCAGGTAGCGGGTGATATTGGCTCGGGCCGTGTCTCGTTCGGAGGGCGCCCACAACACAGGACCCTCCGCCCCTGATCGCGCCATCGGGCGGTCCCGTCGGGGGGCGGGGCTTCGCCTGGGGGGACCGCTCCTCGTCCGTCCCCGCGGCCTCCGGCTCCTCACACCTCTCCCCTGCTTCCTAGTGCGTCTCACTTGGCTCCACCTCATCACGGTAGGGCGGTTCAGCCCCGGCGCGGGTAGTGGTGAGCGCGGCCACACGGTTGGCATAGTCGAGCGCGCTGGTCAGTTCCCCCACCGAGAGGCGCTCGATGTCTCCCCGGGTGAGGCGGCTGCGGCGGGAGAGCCACGCGAGGAGCCCTGCCGTGAACGCGTCTCCCGCCCCGATGGTGTCCACGACCCTGACGGCGATCCCCGGCACGCGCACCGCCCCGGCCCTGCCAAATCCCTCGGCGCCGTTCTCACCCAGGGTCACCACGACGACCGCCGCCCCCGTCCTGCGCCACCGGTCTGCCGCGCGGTCGATCGGGTCACCGGGGTAGAGCCAGGACAGGTCGGCCCGGCTCAGTTTGACGAGATCCGCGCACCCGATCCAGCCCTCGAGCCGTCTGCGATAGGCCTCGCGATCGCGGATCAGAGCAGGGCGGACGTTGGGATCGAGCGAGATCAGGCGTTTCCCGCGCTCTCGCCGCATGAGGCCGTCGAGCGCGGTGGCGATGGGCTCGAGCACGAGCGAGAGCGATCCACAGTGAAGAGCGGTCACATCCTCCGGGAAGGACGCCGGGAGATCCTCCGCATGCACCTGTCGATCCGCCGTCCCTTCGCCATAGAACGCGAACTTGGGCTCTGTGCCCTCCGCCATGTGGACAAAGGCGAGCGTCGTCGGCTCTGGACCCTCGAGGAGGTACCTGAGATCCACCCGACTGGCGGCGAGATGCTGCCGCAGAACTCGCCCGAAGGAATCCCGGGAGATCCGGCCCAGAAAGGCGACGGGTGCGTCGAGGCGACCAAGCGCCACGGCGACGTTGTAGGGGGACCCCCCCGGATGCGGCAGATAGGCCTGCCCCTCCCCACATCGGGTAGGCGTGAAGTCCACGAGAGCCTCACCGCAGACGACGATCACACTCTCAGGCGCGCTCCGGCTGGGGGGTGCGGGCCTCCTGCTGCACCGGGTTCTCGAGCCGGCCCAGGGGATCGATCTCCACGGCGACCCGGTCGCCGTCCTTCAAGAAGATCGGCGGTTTGCGGGCGAAGCCGACACCCGCCGGCGTGCCGGTGGCGATCAGATCTCCCGGCTCGAGCGTGAGGATCTCGGAGATGGACGCGATCAGGCGCGGGACGGAAAAGATCATGTTGCTCGTGTTCGAATTCTGCAAAACGCGGCCGTTTACCGTGACCGCAAGCCGCAGGGCACCGGGGCGGGGCACTTCGTCGCGGGTCACGAGCTCGGGCCCGACCGGCGTTGTGCGATCGAACGTCTTCCCGATGAGCCACTGACTTGTCCGCATTTGATAATCGCGGACGCTTGTGTCGTTCATGATCGTGTACCCCGCGACGTGCCCCTCCGCGTCCTCCTCGCGGATGTACCGCCCGGGACGGCCGATGACGATGACAAACTCACCCTCGTAGTCCACCTGGCTGCTCACGCGGGGAATCACGATGGGCTGGCCGGCTCCGATCAGGCAGGACGGGAACTTGGAGAAGAACACGGGACGCTCCGGTATCTTGGCCCCCGTCTCCTCGGCGTGATCCCGGTAGTTGAGCCCGACGCAGATGACCTTGGGCGGATGGGGAACGACCGGGAGCAGCGACACGTCGCGGCGCGCATACAGGTAGCCGCGGCCGCGCCGTGCGCGGGCGAACGCGACGGCCTCCGCCGCCCTCCCTGCGGCCTCGCCGCCCTCGGCCAGAAACTCTGTCGCGTCGGAGGGCACGTCCGCGCGCGCCCGCTCCCACGGGCGGGAAGCGCCTCGGGAGGCGAGGAGCGCTGCGTAGGCCGCGTTGAGATCGACGATCTCGTCGCCGTCCACAGCCCCCCATCGGGCCCCGTAGGCCGACTCGAAACTCACCAGTCGCATATGCTCTCTCCTCCCCCGGACACCGGGTGATGTTGTCCTGGGGATGACTCCTTTTGCCACGCTGGTCCCGAGTCCTCCGAGATCCGCCCGGCGGGGCGCAGAGGGGCGCCCACAGCCGGTCAGACGCTGCAGGAGGACCCCCGCGGGACTGGAATACCCGGAGCATGAGCACAGCGCAGATCGATTGTGTCCACCTCTTCGATTACCTGCTCGTCGCCCGCAGGCGGCTCCTGGAGTGGGTCCGGGCGCAGCCGTCCGCCGTC
>DASUDA010000128.1:0-3925 GCA_036275835.1 bacterium
CGTACGGGTCTGCCGGTGGGTCAACTACTAAGTCTTGCCCTCTGTGACCGCCCTGGCGGGCCCGGCGGGAGTTGAACCCGCGGCCTACCGCTTAGGAGGCGGTCGCTCTATCCACTGAGCTACGGGCCCGTCGGACACCATCATACTTCCCTGCGCTCGCCCACGTCCAGGGCTTGTGAAATGAGCCTTCTGTGAAATCCAGACGGGTGTTTTATTGACCGTCCCCAGCTTGGACGCCCGCCGCTTGCGAGACAATTTTGTCCTTCAGGCCGGGATCGACATTGGTATCCGCCCAGTGAGCCACGGCCACGACCCATGCGCGGCGCGTAGCGAAGCCCGCAAGGGGTCCGGTGACAGGGCTGCCCAGCGTGAAGGATGGGCCCTGGACGCTGGCAGGTTGATCAAGCAGTGTTCTAATGGTGAAAGTGCATCTTGTTCCTGAGCAGGAAACGTTGCCGTCCGCGAAAGTGCCCTCCGGATCCACTTTGGCCCCGACGCGCCACGCGCTCTCGGCATATTCGCCTACGACCGCCACGCCTCCGATGACGCCGGTCACCCGCAAAATCCGGGCAGTGCCACCCGGGCCGATGATCTGCACGGGCTTGTTGAACGTGAGCATGTACTGAAGAGGCGCGCTGGAGGCCCCAGACCCCGGTACAACCAGGCCCACGACGAGCCCCCACGTGATCAGGAAATGCCTCATCGTCGTCCACCTCCGCCTGCATTGAGCCTGGCCTGACTGAACCTCACCTTGATAGTATGCCCGCGGCCGATCCCGACAGGACGCGGAACGCCTTCCCAGGCGCTTGCCGCTCCGTGCCCGCCATGATAAGACCAGGATAGAGGGAAGCACAGAGGAGACATCATGCGGCCGTTTGAGACCTTCGAGCACACGGCAGACATCGGCCTGGTGGCGCGGGGACGAACCCTGGAAGAGGTGTTTACCCATGCCGCCGAGGGGCTCGTGGACATGATGGTGGATCCGCGGGGACTCCGCGATGACAGGCGTCTGGAGGTGACGGTCTCTGCCCCGGATCGTGAAGCACTACTCGTCGCATGGTTGAACGAACTGCTGTACCTCCTGGACACGCGCGGTCTCCTGCCTCGCCGGTGCCGGATCATCCAGATGAGCGAGACCAGCCTCACCGCAGAAGTCGCCGGGGAGACCGTCGATCCCCAGAGACACAACGTGCGGCGGATGGTGAAAGCGGCCACCTATCACGGACTCCACCTCACGCAGACAGACGGGCAGTGGGAAGCCCGCGTGATCCTCGACCTCTGATGTCACGGAGGTGACCATCATGCCGAGTCGCGTACCCGATCTGATACAGTTGGACGCATTCCGGTGGGAGATCCCCGCGGGGTCCGTTCCTGGGATGCGCGTACCCGGGCGCATCTACGCGGACGAGCCCCTGATCGCGCAGATCCGCGAGGATCAAGCCCTCGTGCAGGTGGCCAACGTAGCCACGCTGCCGGGAATCGTCGGATGGGCACTTGCGATGCCGGACATCCACTGGGGGTATGGCTTCCCCATCGGCGGGGTAGCGGCGATGCGTCCGGAAGATGGTGTGATCTCCCCGGGCGGGGTGGGCTACGACATTAACTGCGGCGTCCGTCTCCTCTCGACCAGGCTTTCCGACGGAGAGATTCGTCCTCACCTGGACGCTTTGGCTTCTCGCCTGTTTCGCAACATCCCCTCCGGCGTCGGCGCCACGGGCCGGCTGCGTCTGTCCTCCTCGGACATGGAAGAGGTCCTGAAAAGCGGCGCGGCGTGGGCCGTACGGCGGGGCCTGGGCCGTTCCGAGGATCTCCGGTACATCGAGGCAGGGGGCACGATTCCCGGGGCTGATCCGGAGCAGGTCAGCCGCAAAGCACGATCCCGCGGCATCGATCAGCTCGGCACCCTCGGCTCGGGCAACCACTTCCTCGAGATCCAGCGGATCGAGGAGATCTTTGACCCGGAAGCGGCCGCGGCGTTCGGCCTCCATCATACCGGCCAGGTGACTGTGCTCATGCACTGCGGCTCACGTGGGCTCGGCCACCAGGTGTGCGACGATTACCTTTCGATCAGCGGTCGGGCTCTTTCCCAGTACGGCATCACCCTGCCCGACCGCCAGCTCGCCTGTGTCCCCCTTGCCTCGCCAGAGGGTCGAGCCTATCTCGCCGCGATGGCGGCGGCCGCGAATTTCGCGTTCGCGAATCGCGAGGTGATTACGCATTGGGTCCGCGAAAGCTTCGAGGTCGTGCTGGAACGGAGCGCCGAATCGCTCGGACTCAACATCGTGTACGATGTCGCGCACAATATGGCCAAGATGGAAGACCACTTGGTGGGCGGTGAGCGCATGCGGGTGTGCGTCCACCGCAAGGGCGCCACCCGGGGATTCCCCGCCGCGCATCCCGAAGTCCCGGCCGAGTATCGGAGCGTAGGACAGCCCGTGCTTGTTCCGGGGGACATGGGGCGCTACTCGTACGTGCTGGTGGGCACCGAGCGGGCGATGGACGAAACTTTTGGATCAACTCCGCATGGCGCGGGCCGGGTGCGCAGCAGAGGGGACGCGAAGCGCCTCCTTCGGGGCGTGGACATGGTGGACACGCTGGCCCGGCGGGGCGTCCTCGTTCGGGCGGCGAGCCGGGAGTTACTTGCCGAGGAAGCTTCTGAAGCCTATAAGGACGTCGCGGACGTCGTTCGGGCAAGCGATGGAGCCGGGCTCACCCGGCGGGTTGCCCGGCTCCGGCCTCTCGCTGTCGTAAAAGGATAAGACCCCGTTCGGCGGGGCTGGACCTGCCGCGTTATGGCTCGGCGGAGGGTTCCTCCGCCGGGAGTCCGCTCTCGTCCACGGCAGCCTCCTCGGTCTCGGCACCCTGGTTTCCGTTGCCGTGAGCTGCAGGGCGAGGAATAGCTTCGAACCGGGATGTCCGGACCACGGGTCGGCCGGCCGAATGACGCTTCACCCGCACCGCCTTGGGGCGACCATCCTTTCCCGGTGCGATTTCAAACGAGACGGCGTCACCGGGGTCCAGAGACCGGAGGCCAGTTCCTTCGATGTCGCTGTAGTGGACGAAGAAGTTGCGGTTCATCGCCTCGCACTCAATGAAGCCCCACCCGTGCTCAAACCGTGATACAACTCCGGTATAGCGCCGGCCTGTGTCCGTCGCCCCACTCTCCGCGCTCCCTCCATTGCCCAGTTGCTCTATGTCCCGAACACCAAGGTGAGCGCATAGCGCGCGCAGCATCTGCTCGATCCTGTCGAGTTGTGTAGCCATTATTGAACCCTCCACTAAAGTAATACAATCCGGCCACAAAGCGGCCTTGTATCATATTTTCCCATGGGGTCGAGGCGATTGGCGGGCGCTCCTTGCCAGAGGCCGGAACTCGCCTGGACTCGCTCGGTTGTCTAGTCCCCACCACCGGGATTTTACCCCGATTTACGGGGAATTTACCCACTACCATTAATTTACAGACTTTCCTACGCTCTTTCAAGTACGGGAGGGTGTCACGATTTGTTCCAAGGCAATCCCATATCGCCGGGCCCCCGGTGGTCTCGGAGAGGCCCGAGCACGGCCCCCAGGCTTGGGCGATCCCTGCCACTTGGCGGGATTCCGGGGTATAAATGTATGGAATAAGTTAAGTATGATATGAGTTCACGTAATGAAAGCCTATCTGGAGGTGTTTTTGTCGATGGCCGGCCGGATTGAGGTCTCGATTGAATACTGCACGAGCTGAGGGTATCTCCCCTATGCCGTCCGTGTGGCGGAAGAAATCCTCAAAGCAAAGGATAGCGAAATCTCCGCGTTGCGCTTAATCCCCTCCTCGGGCGGGGTGTTCGAGGTCACCGCTGGTGGGCGGATGATTTTCTCAAAGAAGAAACTAGGACGCCGCCCTGAGCCGGGTGAGGTCCTGAAAGCCTTCGAGTCTCACTGAACT
>DASUDA010000129.1:0-11669 GCA_036275835.1 bacterium
CGGTCACAGCCGGCGATCTCCACGATCCTCAACGCCCCCGTGCGGCGCGGCGGGCGGCGCAGTCCCAGCGCGTCTGAGGCGGCGGCGGCAATGAAGCGCACGGTCACCGGCCGGTTCTCGAACACGACCGTGTTCGCCGCCTCTTCCACCCGCTGCACGTCGGCGGGGTCAAGCGCCGGGGCTTCCAGATCGAGCGTGGAGGACTCCCCCAGGTGCACCGAAACAGTGTCGGCCCCGAGCACCTGGAGGAAGATGGCGGAGAGGACATGCTGGGCCGTATGCTGCTGCATGTGGTCAAACCGTCTCTCCCAGTCCACGACGCCCTCGACCTCGGTCCCCACCGCCAGGCCCCCCTCGGGGATCGGACGGCCGAGCACGTGGATGACCTCCTCGCCCGCGTCGACCACATCGACCACGGGAAGACCGGCCAGGGTGCCCGTGTCGTGAGGCTGGCCTCCGGAGGTGGGATAGAATGCCGTGCGGTCCAGGATCACGCGCGGGGCACGGTCCCCGGCCGCCGCGCCATCTCCCCGCCCCACCGTGTCTTGGCCCGCCGGAGCCGCCACGACCCGCGCGGCAAAGGTGCGCCGATAGGCATCCATATAATAGAGACGCTCCGTCCCCGCACGCTGGGAGGACGGAGCTCTCTCCGCCGCGCCCCCGTCGTCTATGCTACAATACATTTCAAATGTCCGTCTTCCTGATCTCTCTCGTGAACGATGCTCTCCAGCTCCTCACGCTTCTCATTGTCGTGCGGGCCGTGTTCACATGGATCCCGACTGTCGATTACGAGCACCCGCTGGTGCGCACGATCGTCAAGATCACCGATCCTATCCTGAAGCCGGTCCGCCGCCTGGTGCCGCCTGTCGAAGGGCTGGATCTCTCGCCGCTTGCGGCGATCATCCTCCTCTGGCTGGCCGGCTTTATCCTGATCCGGGTTCTCGCCGCAGTGCTCGCCGGAGTCTGACGCCGACCCGCCGCTACGAGGGCACCTTCACCCTGTGCGCCGGGCGCCGCCGGCGCCGCCGCGGCTTGTGGTTGAGGATGTTGTCGGGGATCGTCTCCTCCCAGGTGATCATGCTGTGGTAGAAGGCCTTGTCCCCCTCGTCGATGCCGCGGGTCACCTCCGTGATGTGCATCGTCGCCGCCCCGAGTTCCTTGAGTGCATACAGCACCGCCGCCTCGGGCTTCGCCCGGTCCCCGCAGGTGAAGATGTCGAGCGCCACATAGCCGACTTCTGGCCAGGTGTGCACGGAGAGGTGGGACTCGGAGATCACCACCACGCCGCTCACGCCCGTGGGCCGGAACCGGTGGAAGGAGATGGCCCACACCTGGACGTCCGCGACCTCCGCGGCCCTCACCATGATCTGCTCCACCTGTTCGACCCTGCTGATGACCTCCGGATTGCATCCAGAGCCTTCCACGATGTAGTGGTGCCCGACGGTCTCCATCGCCACCTCCTCCCGTCGCGCGTCATCCTGCGCGGTTGTCATGGCCGACGTCCTTCCCGGCACGCAGCGTCCGTGCTCACACAAATTTCCGGATGATCGCGATCACTCCGGTGCTGATCATCGTCACGAGCACCGCGCTCACCAGCACCCCCAGCGCCAGGGCGATGATGGCCTGCCGCCGGGGCAGCCCGAACAGCCAGGCGAGGACCGCGCCGGAGTAGATGCCGGGGCCGGGCAGGGGCAGGCTCACGTAAATTCCGACCCCGAGCACGCCCCATCGCTCGACGTACCTCCGGCCGCCGGTGCGGATCTCCTCCACCACCCTCCGGATCGGGGCGAACCGCGACAGGAGCGTCGCGTAGAAGAGGTCCATGATCAGGAACATCGGCACGATGACGGCCCAACTGGCGATCACTGCGGAGGCGAGGGCGACGACGGGGTGCAGGCCGAGTTTGGCAATGCCGTAGGGGATCGCCCAGCGAAGTTCCACCACGGGGATGATCGAGAAGACCATCACCTCGACGATCCTCTTAGCGAGCATCCCGGCCCGCCATGTCCCGAAGGAGGGCAACCCGAGCCTTCCGCTCCCGGCTCCGGCTCTCTCCCGCCGCCCACAGACGGTGCTCTTGCGGCGTGGCGGGGGTGAACGGCGGGACGGGGGCGGGTCGGCCGTCCTGGCCGACGTGGACCATGGTGAGATAGGCCGTGCACGTATGATGGCGCACGCCGCTCCGGGGATCCTCGCCATCCACCCAGACGCCGACTTCCATGGACGAACGTCCAACATACGTCAGAACCGCGCGGATGTCCGCGATCTGGCCGACGCGGAGGGGGTGAGAAAAGTACACGGTATCCAGCGCGGCGGTGAGGGCCGGCCCCCGACAATACCGGACCGCCGCGATGGCAGCCACCTCGTCGAGCGTTCCGAGGAGTTTCCCCGCGAACATGAGCGTGCCGCTGAGCGCGTCCTCGGGCATGACGAAGCGCGCGAGACCCACGGTGTGGCGGCCTGACGCCTCGGGGATCACCTCCGGTCCCGCGCGCTGCGCGCGCACGCGGGCGAGACGGGCCGCCTTGCGCGCGGCCGCCGCTGCATGCACGGCTACTTCCTCCGCCGTTCCGGGGGTAATCCCCTGGCCCACCGGGCGGGGACGCTCGTGTTCATCGAGCGCGATGAACGCCAGGTGGGAGAAAGTGGTGCGCCGGCGGACACCGACGCGGGGAGACTCGGAGTGGACCTCCACCCCCACCTCCAGCGACGTGCGGCCGACACATTCGACCTGGGCATCCACGGTGACGATCTCTCCGAGATGGACGGGCGTGAGGAAGTCCAAATCGTCCATGGCGCCGAGGACGACCAGGCCCCGGGCGAACCGCGACGCGGCGAGCGTGCCGGCTGTCGCGATCCAGGACATCATCCGGCCGCCGTACAGGGTACCTCGGAGGTTGACATACTCGGGAAAGACCAGCTGAACGATCTGGAACCGCGTCTCGGCGATGGTGGGCACCCTGACCTCCTCGCTTCGCCATCGGTTATGGTACCATATAGCCGCCGATCTGCAAGGCGCGGGCCGCGGGAGCGCATCGCCAGGGGGAAGGGAAAGCTCGATGACCGTCCGCTACGCGCTCTCCCAACTCAGCCGCCCCGACGCCCGGCGCGCTTTTGGCCGTGCATGGCTCGGCGTGTGCCTGGCCGGGGCGTTCGCCACTGCTCTCGCGGTCGGCTTCCGTCACCTCTTCTTCATCGCGACGGTGTGGCTCGTGTGCGTCTTTGCGCCCGTGAGAATCGCGATCGAGGCGCTGCACACCCTGGGAGCGCGGATCCGCGATCGGATGTATGGGGACCTGGCGGGGCGCGCCCACCGGTATGCGACGCGCGAGGACATCACGCTCATGGTGGAAGCGCTCTTCGACCGGGAAGTTCAGATGCCACGGCTCGCTCCCCCGACCCTCGGGCCGAAAGTCGTCGAGACCGCCGCCCGCCTCTGTGACCGCGCCTTCCTCGGCGAGACGGGACCGGCCGGCGTCCTCCGGGCCGCCACCGCCTGCGCGGGGCTTCTGGACCGCTGGGTGGGGACGATCGCCGCGGGCGAACGCCGCGGGTCTCCGCCTCCCCTGTTCCCTCCCGCGGGAGCCGCGGACGTGCAGGACGGCGCCTCGCCGCCCGCGCTGTGGAATCCGCATGCCAGCATCCAGGATCAGTGGGTCACCCTGCGGGCCGTGGCGGGCCTGGCCGCCCTGACGAAGGTCCTCGTCGCCGTGGTGGAGGACAGCACGAGCCGGCCCCTCGACGGAGGGGCCGCCGTGCGGGCCGCGGCCGACACAGCGATGGACTACGCGGATCAGCTCGGTTTGCAGCTCGATGGGCCGCCGTGGGACAGCGTCCCTGGTCTTCCCCCGACCGCTCTGCCGCCCGACCTGATCGTCCGTCTTGCCGGCACCTGGACGGCGTTCTGCGCGGCCCCCCAGCCCGCGCCGCGGCGTCTCCTGGCGTTCCTCAACACCATCCCGCAGTGACATAGCGCAGGGACCGGGAGCATGACCAGTCCCCTGATGAGCCGGAGCGCGTTCCTCCGTCGCGCGGCTGCCGCGTGCGGACTGCTGCTCCTCCGTCCGCGCCCGGCGTCCGCGACGGGCCGGTGGTGGAGCAGCCTCGTGTGGGGCGTCTTCGAAAACCGGTCGTTCACGGAGGTCTTCGCTCTCCCATCCCACCGCCGTCTGGCCAGCGAAGGGACGCTCCTCGCCAGCTACTTCGCGGTCGACCATCCGTCCGGTCCCAATTACCGGGCCATGGCGTCCGGGAGCACGTGGGGGCACTCTGAGGTCGTCGACACGTTCCACCCGACGGTCGGGAGTGAGGCGGCTGCCGCGTCCCCACCGATCCCGACATACATCTACCACCTGGCCGGCGAGATCCCGCGCAAGCACAATCCCTTCACCGATCTTCACGCGCCCGTCGCCGCTATCCGCCACGGACCTGCCGCACTCCGAGAGGATCTTGAGGGCAGGCTTCCCGACGCCTGCCTGGTTTACGTCGGGTGGGACGATGCCAACAATTTGCACAACGGCGACGCTGCCCAAGCCGACCGCAACCTCACCGGCTTGCTCGACACCCTGGCGGCCTCCCGATGGTTCGCCACACCCGACCGCGCAGGACGGTACCCGGTCTTCTTCTTCTGCTATGACGAAGACGACGGCCGGGAAGGGAACCGGGTCTTCGCGGCGTGGTGGGGGCGCGGCGTCCGGGTGGGGCGCGTCTCGCGCCTCCACCACACCCACTATGGCTTTTGCCGCACCGTAACCGCGAACTGGGGGCTGCCCTCCCTCGGACGCGCCGCGTCAGAAGAGCCGATCGTCGAGCCGTGGGAGTGAGGGAGGACGCGATGGCGCTGGTGCTCACCGAATCCGACGTGACCCGTCTCCTCCGGATGGAGGAGGTCATTGCGGCCGTTGAGGCCGCGTTCGCCGCTCACGGCGAGGACAGAGCCCAGAACCGTCCCCGGAACAGGATCCCGATCCCCGGCCTGACCCTGCACGTCATGGCCGCGGCGCTTCCCCCCGCGGGTGTGCTCGGGCTGAAGGCGTATACGACCGGGAGCGCCGGAGCGCGGTTCGTCGTGCTCGTGTGGAGCAGCCAGACCGGCGCGCTCGAGGCCGTGGTCGAGGCCGATCGTCTGGGACAAATGCGGACTGGAGCCGCCAGCGCAGTGGCCACGAAGCACATGGCCCGCCCGGACGCCCGGATCGTGGGGTGTCTTGGCAGTGGCTGGCAGGCCCAAAGCCAGCTTGAAGCCGTGTGCGCGGTGCGCCCTCTGGCCCGCATTCTCGTCTTCGGGCGGGATGCGCACCGGAGGCAGGCGTTCGCCGAGATGATGGCCCAGCGGCTGCGGGTGCCGGTGGAGGCGGTCCCGTCCGCCCTGGACGCCGTCCGCGACGCAGAGATCCTCATTACCGCGACCACAGCGAGCGCGCCGGTGCTGCTCGGGCGCTGGCTCCGACCGGGCACGCACATCAATGCCGTCGGCGTGAACCGGGCCGATCGGCGCGAGCTCGACGATGAGGCGGTGAGGCGCGCCGACCGGATCGTGGTAGACGACCGGACGCAGGCGGCGATCGAGTGCGGGGATCTCCTGCCCCTGGTCGCATCGGGGGAATTGTCCTGGGACCGGGTCTCCGAGTTAGGGGAGGTCGTCTCGGGCCGAATTCCCGGCCGGAGGGGGCGAGACGAGATCACGCTGTTCGAATCACAGGGGCTCGCGATCGAGGACATGGCTGCCGCCGCGCTCCTCCTGGCCCGGGCCCGCGCGGCGGGAGTCGGGCAGGAGATCCCCATCGGCCGATAGGGCAGGAGTTCTCCCCTCCCCGGCGTACTATAATGACCCCGCGATGCACGCTGTGGGTATGATACCTATCGCGGGATGATGTAGGCGGGCAGGGACCTGGCGCTCCGGGCCGGAGGAACACCCGCCGGCCACATACCGTAGCACAGTTGCAGCAGACGACGCGCCATCCTCAGGGGGATTCGTCATCGTGAAGATGGGCCGACGCGGGCGCCGGGGGGGCCTCAGACGTCCCCCGCTTCGAATCACCCTCCTCAGCTTCGTCGTGGTGCTGGCGCTCGGCCTCGCCGTGAGCGAGACGGGCGCGCAGCCTCTGTCTCTGCGCATCGTGGTCAATGGGCAGGTCGTCCCCCTGGCGGGGGCGGCCATCATCCAGGACGGGATCATCATGGCCCCCTACCAGGGCCTGTTCGAACCCATGGGCATTCGCGCGACGTGGGACCCGAGTGCGCGGCTCCTGACCCTGGTGAGCCCCGCGGGCGACGAGATGCAGTTGCATCCCGATGACACCTTCGCCACTGTCAACGGCGAACGCCGGCCGATTCCGATCCCGCTTGTGGCGGTCCTGGGCCGGGTCCTGATTCCGGTGCAGTGGGTTTTCGACACGCTGGGCGGCATCACGGTGTACGACGCCAGCAGCAGGACCGTGATCATCAACGCGCAGATCACCGGGATCTCGTGGCGGGGAGCGGACGACGGGCTCGAGGTCACCCTCGACGGCACCGCGCCGCTCCATGCCGTTGCCGAGAGGCTGCGCGGCCCGGAGCGGCTTGTCATTGACGTCCCCGGAGCGGTACCGAAGTCGCCGCAGCAGATGATCGACGTCCATGAAGGGTCGCTCGCCACGATACGGCTGGGCCAATCGCCGGCAGGCACGCGAATCGTCTTCGACCTGACCACTCCGGTCCAGTACCGGCTCCTGACCGCCGGTGTGGGGCGCCGGCTCGTGATCGCGCTCTCGTCCCGAACCGTCCCGCAGGGCCCCCCCCTTCCCGGGGGACCTCCGGGGGCAGCCGCCGGCTCCAAGCCGGGCGCGCAGAAGATCACCGACGTCCTCTACCAGCACGTGGCCGGAGGCGGCCGGGTCACGATCGTGTCCACCTTGCCGCTCCAGGTGACGGAGCACATCCTCCACCAACCCGACCGCATCGTCTTCGACGTGCCCGATGCCGTGTTCATCCCCATCAAGAAGTTCCTGGACGTCGATGACGGGCTCGTGGTGCAGGTCCGCGCCGCGCAGTTCAACAAGGACCCCAACATCGTCCGCATCGTCGTGGAGTTGAGCCGCCCTGCGCCGTACGCCGTTCACCTCGGCCAGGAGGCCGGCCTGACCCTGGTGGACCTGGGCGCCGCCGCGGCGGGAGCGCCGGGCCCCTTCCTTCCGGGATCCCCCGGACCGCACGGCCCGATTGTCGTCGCGCTGGACGCCGGCCACGGGGGGACAGATCCCGGGGCGATCGGACCCACCGGCGTCCAGGAGAAGGACGTGGCGCTGGCCATCGCGCAGGATCTGCGGATCCTCCTCGTCCGCCAGCACATCGATGTCGTGATGGTGCGCGACGCCGACGTGTTTGTTCCCCTCGAGGATCGCGCAGATATCGCGGCCCGCGGTGGAGCGACACTGTTCTTGAGCATCCACGCCAATGCCGCCGTGGACTCCAACGCGAACGGAACTCAGGCTTTCTACTGGACCCCGCAGAGCGCCCCCCTGGCCGCCGCGGTCCTCGACGAGGTGAGCCGGGAAGTGAACCTCGTGCCGCGGGGAGCCAGCCAGGCCGAGTTCAAAGTCCTGGTGGACAGCACCCGCGTCCCGGCGATCCTCGTGGAGACGGCGTTCATCACCAATCCGCGCGAGGAGGCTGTCCTTCGGGATCCCGCGGCGCAGCACAAGTTCGCCCAGGGCATCCTGCGGGGGCTCATCCGATATCTGACGGCGCTGACGGCGGCCTCGCGGTGACGCTCGCGAGGCGGCCGGCGCCCGCCTCCTGTCAGAGGTGACGGATGGGGGGGCGGCGATCTCCGAAGCGGAGAGTCCCACAGTGGCTCACAGGGTTGGGCGTGGGAATAGTACTGGGTGGCGGCTTGGCGACCGGCGTCTTCCTCGAGGTGCGCACGCGGCCGCCCGCGGCTCCGCCTCCGGCAACGAGAGTCCGGCCCCGGCCGGCCGCACCGGCTCTTCGCTCTCTCACCCCCCCACCGGCCGTGCCGCGCCAGAACCCGGAGGCCTCGCAGGGGCCGGCGATAGGCCCGGAAAGCCCGCCGGGGGCGGTGCGGCATCAGGCAGGACACCCGCAGGTGGCGATCATCTTCGACGACGCCGGATACAGCCTGCACGCGATCCAGGAGGTCATGGCCCTCGGCCGGCCGGTCACCATCTCGGTCCTGCCCAACCTCCCGTACTCGACGCAGATTGCCCTGGAGGCGCGCGCACACGGCGCGCAGGTCATCCTGCACCTTCCGATCGAACCGGACAATGCGGCGATTCCGCTTGGACCGGGAGAGGTCACCGTCGAGATGAGCGACGACGCGATCCGGGAGACCGTGGACGCGGATCTGGACACCGTCCCCACGGCCGCCGGCGCCAACAACCACATGGGCTCGCGGGGGACCTCCGACCCTCGGGTCATGCGCGCGGTGATCGGGGCGATGAAGGCGCGGCACCTCTTCTTCGTCGACAGCCTGACCTCGCCCCACTCGGTCGCCGCGCAGGTGGCCCGCGAGATGGGCGTCCCCACCGCCGTGCGCGCGGTGTTTCTCGACAACCAGGATGATGACGCGTACGTGCGGACTCAGCTGCGCACGCTGATCGAAATCTCCCGGCGCCGCGGGCAGGCGATCGCGATCGGGCATGTCGGACGGGTCACGGCCCGGGTGCTGCACGAGATGCTTCCCGAATTTGACGAGGCGGGGATTCAGTTCGTCCAGGTGTCGCAGCTGGTGCAGTAGATCGCGCGCTCGCCTCACGGCCGGGAATGTTTCCTGCTAGAATGAGAAGTCGCGGAGGATTGCGCATTCGGCGACAGGCGCGTCCTGGCTCACGCGCGTACTGGCTCACGCCGTAGGCACAGGCTCAGTCATTTTGTGGCCGCATCCCAGCGGCCGCGCAGACAGGAGGAAGTCATGCGCTTCGCGCTTGCCGACACCCCGGCCCACCAGACCTCATCCGACCTCCTGGCCCTCCCCGTGAGGGAGCCCGGGACCCTGAGCGCGGATGCGGCCGAGGTGGACAGCGCCGTAGAGGGGCGGCTCGCCGAGACAGCGCGGGCCGACGCTTTCACAGGAAAGCGCGGGCGCACGATCATGCTCCACTGTCCCGATGCCCCATTTCGCCGGGTCCTGCTGGTGGGCACCGGATCCGAGACCGGCCTCGAATCTCTGCGCGCCTACGCCGCGATCGCGATTCGGCGCGCCCGGGAGATCCACGCCGCCCGTGTCGCGCTGGCCGCCCGCGCGGGAGGGCCCGCGGATGACGCGCCTGCGGACGAGCGCGTTCGCGCGGTTGTCGAAGGCGCCGGACTCGGCGCCTACCGGTTTGACCGCTACCGGAAGGTCGAGGACCCCACGGACGTCACCGACGTCCTGCTGCTCGCCCGCGGCGGGGACGGGTCGGCCCTCGCCCGGGCGGTCCGGGCGGCCGAGACCACGGTCGAGGCGACCTGCCGGGCGCGGGACCTCGTGAACGAACCCGCCAACGTGTTGACGCCGACGGCGCTCGCCGACGCCGCGCGCGAGGTCGCGGCGAAGGGAAGCCTCGAGTACCGGGTGATCGAACTCGACGAGGCGCGCACGATGGGCATGGGCCTCTTTACCGCCGTGGCCGCCGGGAGCAGCGAGCCGCCCAAGTTCATCGTCCTGGAGTACAGGCCGGAGAGTTCCGCGGGCCGCAGAGCCGCCGGGCGCTCGATCGCCCTGGTCGGGAAAGGGATAACTTTTGACAGCGGCGGTCTGTCCATCAAGTCGGAGAACGAGATGAAGACGATGAAGTTCGACATGGCGGGGGCGGCGACGGTCGTCGCCACGATGGGTGCGCTCCGCGATCTGGCGGTGCCCGTCCGCGTCCTTGGAATCGCCGCCGCCACGGAGAACATGATCAGCGGCCGCGCGACCCGCCCGGGCGACATCGTGCGGGGTCTGGGCGGCAAGACGGTGGAGATCACCAATACCGACGCGGAAGGTCGGCTCGTGCTCGCGGACGCCCTGGCCTATGCGGTCCGGGCCGAGGTCGATGAGATCATCGACCTCGCCACGCTCACCGGCGCCTGCGTCGTCGCGCTAGGCGACCATACGGCGGGCCTGATGGGCAACGATCAGCCGCTCATGGACCGCCTGCGGGGCGCCGCCGAGCTCGCGGGCGAGCAGCTCTGGCAGCTTCCTCTGTTCGATGAATTTCTTGAGGCGATGCGGGGAGAGATTTCCGACCTCAAGAACTCCGCCGCCGGGCGTTCGGGAGGGGCGGAGCGGGCCGCGGCCTTCCTCCGCGAGTTTGTCGGCACCACACCGTGGGCCCACATAGACATCGCCGGGCCGGCCTTCAGCGCGGACAAGAAATCTCCCCCGTACGTCCCGGCCGGTGGAACGGGCTTTGGGGTCCGGACGCTGCTGCGCTACCTGTCTGCCCCCGCGTAGCTCACGTCCGCCGGCAGCGTCACCGTGAAGGTGCTGCCGGCGCCGACACTGCTCTCGACGGTGACCCGGCCGCGGTGCGCTTCCACCAGCGATTTCACGATCGCGAGGCCCAGCCCCGTTCCGCCGCTGCTTCGCGCCCGCGACGGGTCGGCGCGATAGAAGTGATCGAAGACATGCGGCAGGTCCTCGGCAGCGATGCCCTTCCCGGTATCAGCCACGGACATGCGCACGCCATCTCCGGCGTCCCGCATCGTGATACGCACTTCGCCGCCGCGCGGCGTGTGGCGCAGAGCGTTCTCGACCAGATTGAGCACGACCTGGCGCAGTCGATCCGGATCGGCGTTGATACGCGAGGGTGTCAGGCGCGTCTATGCCCAGGGCAACGGAGCGGTCATCGGCCAGCGGTGCCAGGGTCTCCACCGTTTCGCGCGTGACCTGCGCAACGTCGATTGTCCGGCGGCGGAGCTGGAGCTGTCCGGCCCGGGCCAGCGAGAGGTCCCGCAGGTCCGTGATGAGCCGCTTGAGCAGCAGGGCCTGGCTGTGCAGGCCGGCGATGCGCTCCGGCGTTGGCTCGACCACGTGGTCGAGCATTCCCTCGAGGGTGCCCTGGATCACCGACAGCGGGGTCCGCAGCTCATGAGCGACGTCGGCGAACAGGCGGCGGCGCTGGGTCTCCTCTTCAGCGAGCCGGGCCGCCATGCGGTTGAACGTTTGTCCCAACTCGGCGATCTCGTCCCGCCCCGCCACAGGCACCGGAGGAACGGGGAGCCCGCCCGTGATGGCACGCGCCGCCTGCGTCAGGCCGGCAATCGGACTGACGATCCTGCGGGCGAGCCACAGCGCCACCAGGACGCCAACGCCGGCCGCCACCATCGTCCCTCCCCATATCGCGTTGCGAATCCGGCCGGAAAACACGCGCTCCCGGCTGCCGAAGGGGCGCAGTATCCGCACGCCTGTCCCCGGCGGGACGATGATCCGGTCTGGGAGCGGCCCGGGCGCGACCACGACTGGGTCTGGAGAGCGCTCGAGGCGCTCCACATACTGGCGGAACGTGTAGCGCGCCGTAAAACTGGCGAAGGTCGCGGTGAGGACAGTAGTCAGGACGGTGATCATGATGAACGCCAGGCTCAGCCTGGTCTTCAGGCTACGCATGGCGTTTAGGCCTGCTGAAACTTGTAGCCGACACCGTACACGGTCGCGATGTACCGCGGATTACGGGGATCGGGCTCGACCTTCCCCCGCAGATTCTTGA
>DASUDA010000130.1:0-6979 GCA_036275835.1 bacterium
GTAATGGCCGGAACGAGCTACGGGGGTGTCAGTGGATCAGGCCCATCTCCCGGCCGACCCGCTCGCACGCGCCGAGTGCCTGCGCAAGATCGTCGCGTGTGTGGCCGGCGGTCACAATCGTGCGCACGCGGGCCTTTCCGCGAGGGACCGTGGGGAACGCGATCCCGAGCGCAAAAACCCCCTCATCAAACAACCGGTCCGAAAAGCGCATCGCCTGGACCTCGTCGCCGATCATGACCGGGGTGATCGGCGTCTCGCTGGCGCCGGTGTCGAACCCGAGTTCCTGGAGACCGGCCTTGAAGAAGCGTGTGTTGTCCCACAACCGCGCGATCAACTCCGGCTCCTCCTCGATGAGATCGAGCGCGGACAGCGCCGTGGCCGCCACCGACGGGGGATGGGAGGTGCTGAACAGCAGCGGCCGTGCGCGATTCATGAGGAACTCTACGAGAGGCCGGCTCCCGGCGACGTACCCGCCGAGCCCCGCCCAGGCCTTGCTGAGCGTCCCGACCTGGATGTCCACCCTGCCGTGAAGGCCGAAGTGCTCCACGGTCCCTCGTCCCCCCGCGCCGACGACCCCGCTAGCATGGGCGTCATCCACCATCATGATCGCGCCGAACTCACGGGCCAGGGCGGCCAGCTGCGGCAACGGGGCAAGATCGCCGTCCATGCTGAATACTCCATCGGTGATCAACAGTGCGCGCCGGGCCCCCCGCGCCTCCTCCAGGCAGCGCCGGGCCGCGGCGACATCCTTGTGTGGGAAGATCTTGCGGTCGGCCCCGCTCAGACGGCACCCGTCGATGATGCTGGCGTGGTTCAGCTCGTCGCTGACGACCACGTCCTCCTTTCCCAGGATTGCCGCCACCGTTCCGGCGTTGGCGGTGAAGCCCGACTGGTACAGGAGCACCGCCTCGGTCCGCTTGAACGCCGCGAGGCGGCGTTCGAGAACTTGGTGGATCGCCATGTTGCCGGCGATCGTGCGCACGGCCCCCGACCCCACGCCGTAGGCGTCAATCGCCCGGCCGGCAGCCTCCTTCAGGCGGGGGTGATTGGCCAGTCCGAGATAGTTGTTCGAGCAGAGGTTGATGACGCGCCGGCCGTCATACACGCAGACGGGGGCCTGCTCCCCCGCCAGCTCGCGCGGCCACCGGTACAGGCCCCGGGCGCGCAGCCCCGCGAGCTCGTCGTCCAGAAACGCCAGAGGGGTGCTCATGCCCCATCCTCCACGGTCAGGATGACCTTTCCGCAGGCGCCCGACCGCATCAAATCAAAGGCCTCCCGGAAGCGCGCCATCGGCAGCCGGTGGGTGATCACCGGGCGGATGTCGAGGCCTGCGGCGAGGAACGCCATCGCCTGATACCACGTCTCCCAGAGCCGCCGGCCGAAGATGCCCTGGAGCCGGAGGCCTTTGAAGATCACGTCATTGGCCAGGTCCACTTCCACCGGCCGGTGCGGGAGCCCCAGGAGGGCCGCGAACCCGCCGTTCCGGAGCGCCGTGAGCCCGGCGTGGAGCCCTTGAGGGCTGCCGGAGAGCTCCAGCAGCACGTCGGCGCCCTCGCCGTTCGTGAACGACCGGACCGCCCGTGGAACGTCCTCGGTCCGCGCGTCGAGCACAAGGTCAGCCCCGGCCGTCCCGGCCAGGCGCAGGCGGACCTCATTCACGTCCACGGCGGCAATCCGCAGCGCGCCGGCCCGGCGGGCGATCAGGATGGCACACAGCCCGATCGGCCCGCACCCCATCACGATGACGGACCGGCCCGCGAGATCCGTCGCCAGCGCGGTGTGGATCGCGTTGCCGAACGGATCCATGATCGCGGCGACCTCGCGCGGAATGCCCGGGTGCATCCGCCACGTGTTGTGGGCCGGCAGCACCACGTAGTCCGCAAACGCCCCATCGCGATCGACGCCGATGATCTGTAACGCTGCGCAGATGTGCGCCTCACCACGGCGGCAGAGGTGACAGTGGCCGCAGGCCACGTGGGACTCGCCGGCCACAAAGTCTCCCACGGCCACCCCGTGCACGTCGGGCCCGGTCTCGACAACGGTTCCGCAGAACTCGTGGCCGATGATCCGGGGAGGCCGGATCCGGGACGCCGCCCAGGCATCCCACTCCTCGATGTGGAGGTCCGTTCCACAGATCCCGCCGGCATGAACCTTGAGGAGCACATCCGTGGGGCCGGGCCGCGGAATCGGAGCGGTGCGGATCTCGAGCCCGGGCCCCGGGGCGGGCTTGATGAGGGCCCGCATCGTTCCCCGCATGGGCGCGCGATCCTTCGGCCGTCCTCAGGACGATGCCGGAGGCGCCACCAGGACATTCCGATAGTCGTCGAGGGTCACCCGGAGCCCTCCCTGCCGCGTGGCGATGGCGTAGGCGATCAGTTCCATCGTCCGCGCGACCGCCTCCTTGAGCCCATCGACGGCAGGATCCATGGTGAGAACGGTGTTGAGGTCGTAGCAGCGGCAGGCCTGGTGCAGATTCCGGAACAGTTCAAACTCCTGCGCCAGGGTCTCCGGCATGTTCGGATGGTGCAGGAATGCGGTGTAGAGCGCGTCTGGTCCCCCGCCGCGCCGCGCGGCCTCGGACTCGAGGCGCGCAATGACCGCGTGCTCGGCCTCATCATCCACGGCTCTGTAGGCATTATACGCGACCTCACGTTTGCGGTCCGGAGTCTCGCCGAGGAGCAGCCGGCCCATGAATGTGCCGAGGGGCAGGACTTCCAGCACCGTCCGCTCGCGGGGGTCCCGCTTGAGAAGAATCACGGTCGACAGCGGTGTCGGCTCCATGGGGTTGGTGATCACGCGCTCGGCGGGAAGGATGCGGGTGATGTCGAGCATCGCGCGCGCGTTGTCAAACGCGATCAGGCGGGCCAGAAGCAGGCGGACATCGTCCCGGGGCATCTGCCGGAAGTGGGTCTCGACCTCCCGGTAGTACGCTCCGCTGTGTTCCGCCGCGTGTAGCACCGCGTCGGTCAGATCGTCCAGCTGGGCGGCGTGCTCCCGGAGAAATTCGTCGCTCACGTCGGGCACGTTTTCCAGCGGTGACCGGAGCATTTCAAATGCCGACACCGGGAAATTGGCCACCAGGTTCGTGCGGAGATAAAAGATCTTCTCGCTCGTGTAGGCGTGCGCCTGGACCGGCTGGCTCACGTCCAGCGCGCTGAGAGGAACCGTCGTCTCCGTATTGCCGAGGTCGAGGCCGCGGACCTGACCCGCTGCCCCGCCGTGCTCCTCGAGCCAGCGGAACACCCGATAACCGCGGACCGGCGCCCCCGGGGCGGGCGTCACCTCGACGGGCGCGATGCGGCGTCCATCCTGCAGGGCATACGTGTACCTGACGTACACCCAGTCGTCGGAGTGAAACCGGGTGTCCGGATAGGTCGCCTGCAGCCCGTAGGACGACGTGGACTTGCCTGTCCCGGTCGGCGCAATGTAGAGCACGCCGCGACCGCCCTTCTCCACGCACGCGCCGTGAACGCTATGGATCCCCCACTCTTCGGCAAGCACGCGGCCGACGGCCCCGAGAACCCAGGACTTGAGCTGGCCGTAATACGAGGTATTAAAAAAGATGATCGTGTTGGTGCGGCGGCTGTAGTAGGCGGCCTCTTGCTGATCGCTCACCCCGCCCAAGGCATACACGGTCACCTGGGGACGCAAAGGCGGCGTGAGACCGGAGGCAGCGCCCCACTCCTCCGGACTGTACCAGTTCCCGACCCAGAAGTCTTCCAGGTGTGGAGAGTTCGTAATGGCCCGGACGCGGACGCCATGGATGATGACGTCTCGGAGCGAGAGCGGCTCCCGCCCCGCCTGCCGTACGATGTGCTCCACAGCCGCCCCGACGAGTTCGTCGCGGCGCCCCTCCACCCGATCGATCACTTTGTCGTGAACGGCCGTTCTCGTTCTCGTGCGCGTGATAATGTTGCTGGCGCCGATGGGCGTCCCCGGCCACTCCGGAGTCGTGGGGTTGAGAGCGGGGGGAAAGGTCCAGGAGTCCACCGTGTGCCTCCTCTCCTGGAATGCCCACAAGTCCGGGGACAACAGCGACCCCGGCAACGGTCACACGTCTTCGGTTTGGCGCCTCCGGACCCCTCCTCACGAGTTTCGTGACCGGATCGTGACAGGTGCCTCGCACCTGAAGGCCTACGATAGACCATGATGGGAGGTGACGCCGCCGAGACGCAGAACACGCCTGGCGGAGAAGGGAAGATTTCCCCGTGGAGAAAGCGTAAGGGAGAATGAAGGTGATGGCAAAAGCGATGGCCACGAAACCGGATCGCCACGCGGGTGCCCATATCCTGGTCGTCGACGACGAACCCCACATCGTCGAGCTGGTCCGGTACAACTTGGTCCAGGAAGGGTTCGACGTCGCGGTCGCGTATGACGGCCGCGAGGCACTGGAGAAGGCTGGCGCGCAGCCCCCCGATCTCGTGATCCTGGACTTGATGCTCCCCTACGTGGACGGCCTGGAGGTGTGCCGCACTCTCCGCCGCGGGTCGTCTGTACCGATCCTCATGCTGACGGCGAAGGACGGCGAACAGGACCGCGTCCGCGGGCTCGATCTGGGAGCGGACGACTACGTGACCAAGCCGTTCAGCCCGCGGGAGCTGGTCGCCCGTGTCAGGGCCATTCTTCGCCGAACGGGCCGGGACCAAGACGAGGCGAAGGAGACTCCGCTCACCATCGGAGGCCTCACCCTGAATGCCCTGACGCACGAGGTGCACCTCCGCGGTCGGTCCGTTGATCTGACGACAAAGGAGTTTGACCTCCTGCACCTCCTGATTCGCCACCCCAACCGGGTGTTCACCCGGGACTTCTTGCTCGAACACCTCTGGGGGTACGAGTACTTCGGAAGCACGCGGACGGTGGACATGCACATCAGCCGGCTGCGTGACAAAATCGAGGACGATACGAACGAGCCGACGTACATCGTCACCGTCCGGGGGGTAGGCTACAAGTTCAAGAAGGAGTCCGGATGAGGCGCAGCCTCCGCTGGAAGCTGACCAGCAGCTATCTCCTGCTCGTCGTCTTCGCCCTCACCGTGATGGCGGCGTATCTGATCCCTGCGATCACGCAGTTCTATCTCGGGGCATACCAGCGCGATATCCTCAATCGCGCCGTGATGGTCGCGCGCATGCTGGAGACCTACCGAGAGGACGGGGTGACGCTGGGCCGGCTCGACCAGATCGCCAACGGATTTTCCTGGCGCAGCGGAGTGTACATCGGCGTCCGCGATGCGGCCGGGCGCGCGCTCCCGACCAGCCGGTGGAATACCGACACGGACGGTCTCGTGCCGCCGGAGGTCGCCTCCGCCCTCCGCGGCAGTCCCGAGACCGCCGCCCGGTTTGACCCCGCGCGCCACGAGGACCGCCTCTTCGCCGCCGCGCCGCTCATGGCCGGGGGCACCGTGAGCGGCGCGGTCCAGGTGAGCGTGCCGCGGGCATGGGTGGACCGGGCCTTGCGGCCCGTATGGATCGCGCTCGGGACGGCGCTCCTGCTCGGGGCCGCCGCCGCGTGGGTCCTCGGCGCCTGGCGGGCGCGGGCGCTGTCGGCCCCCGTGCTCGAACTGGCGGGGGCGGCCCGGCGGATCTCGGCCGGGGACTTCACCGGGCGCGTGTCGGTGCACGCCGAGGACGAGATCGGACAGCTCGCCGGCACCTTCAACACGATGGCCGAGGAACTCTGCCAGAAATTGGCCGCCGTCAGTGAAGAACGCAGCAAAATCGAGGCGATCATCTCGAGCATGAACGATGCCGTGGTCGCGGTCGATGGGCGGGACACGATCCTGCTGCTGAACCGGGCCGCCGGGGACCTCCTCGGGCTGCCGCTCGAAGCGCGGGGCCGACCCCTGCGGGACCTGCTGGGAGACCATCCCCTCTGCCGGTGCATCGACACCACGGGGAGCCGGGGGACAGACGTGGAGGATGAGTTGAGTGCCGGCGCTCCGGGCAGCCCGGGGGAGCGGATCCTCGAAGTGCACGCCACGCCTCTCCGAAGCACGGGGGGTCACGCGTCGGGCGCCGTCGCCGTGATTCGCGATGTGACCGACCTGCGGCGGACCGAGCGCCTGCGCCGGGAGCTCACGGCGAACGTCTCGCACGAGCTCCGCACCCCGCTGACATCGATCAAAGGGTTTGCCGAGACGCTTCTGGCGGGCGCGTTGGCCAACGAAGCCACCTGCCGGCGGTTCATGGAAATCATTGACAGCGAAGCGACCCGCCTCATGACGCTCGTTGACGACCTTCTCGACCTCTCGCGCCTGGAATCCCGGGCCGTGGCGATGGAACCCAGCCGCGTCCGGCTGGACGAACTCGTCTCGGAGGCGCTCGCCAAGATGCAGCCCCAGGCCAAACGCCACGGGGTGTCGCTGAGGCTGTGCCCGACGACTCCCCAGACCGTGATGGCGGACCGGGACCGCATCCTGCAGGTGGCGACCAACCTCCTCGATAACGCGATTAAGTTTACGCCGGAGACCGGGACGGTGGAGGTCGCCGTGAGCGGCACGGCGGAGCATGCACTGATGACGGTCGCCGATGAGGGTCCCGGAATCCCGGAGGAGCACCTCCCCCGAATCTTTGACCGATTTTACCGGGTGGAGCGCTCCCGCAGCCGAGAGGCCGGGGGCACGGGGCTCGGGCTCGCGATCGCCAAGCATATCGTTGAGGCGCACGGGGGGCGGATCAGCGTGACGAGCCGCCTGGGCCAGGGAAGCGCCTTTACCGTCACGTTGCCCCGGGATGACGCCGCTCGGGACGACGCTGCCCGCGGCGCCGCTGCCCGGAGCCAGGGCGCGGGGTGAGACCAGAGCCTCATGAGTTCGGGTCTAGCCCAGGAAGATCCGGTCAGGATCCAACAGCCGGAGAATCTCTAACTCCTTGTCGGTGGGGGGCGCAAGCTGGGTGAGGGCCGAAGCTGTTTCAAGGTCGAATCCCGTGTTGTCGCGGACCTGGTCGATCCCCACCCCGGCCTGAAGCGCGTCCAGCCGCAT
>DASUDA010000131.1:0-25318 GCA_036275835.1 bacterium
CGAGCCACTGCGCGTCGATGCGCAGGCCGCCGCCCCGGGCCAGCGCCTCGATCTCGGCGAGGGAGTACTTATAGGAGTTCTCGGTGTGGATCGCCTCGCCGGCGCCGAACGCCACGATGAGGTCCAGGCGATCAAGGCGGACCTGCTGCGCACGCGCGCTGATCAGGTACATCTCGATCCGACCGATCTCCTCATCGTAAACGGCGCGGTGCTGAAACGTCTCGAGATCAAAATGCCCTCCCAGCTCACGGTTGATGCGGGCGAGGATGTTCAGGTTGAAGCGCGCGGTCACCCCCCGAGAGTCGTCGTAGGCTCTTTCCAGGACCGCGCGGTCTTTACGCAGGTCGATGCCGATGAGCAGGCGATCCTGGGCCGACATCACGTCCCGCAGCCGGCGCAGGAACGCCGCCGCGTCCGGCCGCTCCAGGTTGCCGATGCTCGACCCCAGCCACACGAACAGTGTCGGATGATCCTCTTCGGTCCCCAGGTACCGAAGACCCTCGAGGTAATCGCCGGCGACGGCCAGGACCTCCAGCGCGGGGTAGGCATCGAGCAGTGCCCGCGCGCTCTCCTCCAGCATGGCGCGGGAAATGTCCACGGGCACATAGCGAAGCGCTTCGTGACGGTGGAGAAACGCCTCTATCAGGATGCGCGTCTTTGCCGCGCTCCCGCTCCCCAGCTCGACCATGGTGGCCCGCTTCGCGAACCGGGAGGCAAGGTCCGGGGCCCGCGCCTCCAGGATCTCCCGCTCGGCCCGCGGCAGGTAGTATTCAGGCAGTTCGCTGATCTGCTCGAACAGCAGCGACCCCTCGTGGTCGTAAAAGTAACGGCACGGCAGAGATTTAGGAGACACAGTCAGACCGGCCCTCACATCATGAGAAAACGTCTGCAGATGACCGTTTACTCCCGTGTCAACGACCAGCCTATACCGGTCCTGAAATGACTCGACGGCCTTCACATCCTCACACTCCGTGAGTGGATGGTGAGCGGCGGCGCGGGCTTCTTCAGGCGGGATTTGGCTACTTCCCGGCCCGTACCTCAAGCAGGAGACGTCGCCAGCTCTCGCGTTCGCGGCGGGGATCCACAAGGGGCTTCAACCGCCGGCACCAGGCCTTGAGGCGCCTGTAGTAGGTCGGATCGGTCTCCGCGCGCCGCAGGAGGACCGCCAGCGCCTTCGTGTTCCCGACCGGAAAGTATCCCGGGTAGTCCTCCCCGAGAAGACCGACCGACCCGGGGATCCGGGACGCGATCACCGGCACGGATGCAGCGATGGCTTCGGAGATGACGTTGGCTCCCCCTTCCATCTGTGAGGACAACACGAGGAGGCGGCTATGGGCGAGCATGCGGAGCGCCTTCCACCGCGGAACCTCGCCCACCCACCGATACCGCGGATTGGATTTCGCTTCGGCTCGGGCGCGCTCCTCCATCTCTTCACTGAGTGCCGCGCCGATGTGCACCACCTGGATTCGGGACGACGCGGGGAGCAGGCGGGCCGCCATGGCAGTCCGAAACGGATCTTTCACGGACCGCAGGTGGCCCAGCACACAGACCTCGAACGCGCGCGCCCGGAGAGACGCACGTCCCCCAGGTCCTCGCGCCGACTGGTAGATCACCCGCGCCTTGCGGCGCAGGGGTGCCGGGAGCTCGGCGACGCCCATCGGCTGCAACAGAATCAGGCGGGACGCCATCTTCATGGACTGCTGGGCGTGAGAGTCCGTGTGGATGAGCCCGTACAAGTCTGTTCCCGTCAGCGCCAGGATTACGGGCAGATCCGGATGCCGGCGGTGAAAACGGTCGACCGAGGCAAAGCTCCGGCTGGCGTGGAGCGCCACCATGAGATCGCACGGCCGGCCCCCGTACTCGCTCTCGATCGCGACGCGGTTCCCGAGATCGCGCAGGATACGCGCCCACCGCAGAGCGGTCACCCTGTTCCCCGCTCGGGAACCCGCGGGCGCCGGCGTGATCAGGCAGACGTCTAGCCGTCTACCCTGCAGGTTCGAAATCCCGCCCACACGTCTCGCCGGTCCGGTGTGTAAAAGTTGCGCCACGTGTTGCGGATGAGCCGAGAGCGCGTGGCCCAGCAGCCGCCGCGCAAGACTCTGCGCGTCCCGAACCAGGGCTGTGAGTACTCCTCATAGGGATCCGCCTCAAAGCCCGGATACGGGAGGAATGTTGTGGACGTCCATTCCCAGACATTGCCGATCATCTGCCGGCAGCCGAAGGCACTGTCTCCTTCGGGACACGCCCCGACGTCCACACATCCCATCGCCTCCCAGTCGAGGGTGGCGCGCTCCGGGGTCGGAGCGGAATCCCCCCACGCGAAACGCCGCTTCCGCGTGGAGAGGCCCCGGCCGGACGAATCGGGCTCGGCAGAGGATGCCGCCTCCCACTCCGCCTCCGTCGGCAGCCGGCGGCCCGCCCAGCGGCAGTAGGCCTCCGCCTCGTGCCAGTTGACGTGCAGGACGGGGCGGTGGGGCTCGAGCGGACCCCACTCGTTGAAGTCCCGGCGCAGCCACCCACCGGAGTCCAGCCGCCAGTACACGGGGTGCTCCGCTCCGGTCTCCTCCCTCCACGCCCATCCCTGCGTATCCCAGAATTCTCGGCGGCGATAGCCGCCGTCGTTGACGAAGGCCGCGAACTCAGCCTGGGTGACCGGGGCGCGGGCGATGCCAAACGGCTTGAGCTCGACAGGATGCGCCCACTTCTCGTTATCGAAGACGAAGGGCTCGTCCGGAGACGCCCCCAGAACGAATGTGCCGCCCGGAACCTCCACGTCGCCCGGTGGCGCCCCGGCCTCGACGGGTGCGTGTCCGCCAGCTGCAAGCCGCGCCGGCCGGGAGACGGCCGTCAGGTGAGGCGCGGGATACTCGAGAGTTTGGCGGGCGTAGGTAAACGCTTCCGTGTGCATGTCTTCGTGAAAGACCGTGTACAGGGCGAAATATACGGTGTCGTCGTCCGGCTCGCTCCGCTGGAGGATGTCGACAACCCTGTCCCGCACCGCCCGCACGTACGAGAGCGTCGCGTCGCGCGAGGGCAGCGGCAGATCCCACCGCACGTCGTGCGGAATCGCGATGGAGTCATAGAGCGCGTCCGCGTCTTCGCGGATCAGCCCCTCTTTGCGCGCATGCCGCAAGACCCACTTCTCCTGGAACCACGCCACGTGTCCGATCTCCCACAGCAGCGGATTGACGATGGGGAGGCGAGGACCAATAAGTTGCGCGTCGGTCAGATCCGCGACCAGCTCACACGTCCGTTCGCGCGCGTCCCACACCCACGCGCTCAGCTCGACCGGGGAGACACCGATGTTGCTGCGTTCACGTGACGGCATAGCCATGACCTCCTGCTGTGGATTCTCGTAGATTACACTGCCGGCCGCGCTTCCCCTGCATCACGCCTCGCTCGGAGGAGCCCGATGTCTCCCCAACGAACCCCGAGGGGCATACGCAGACCTGGGGGGTCTGCGCAGACTCGAGGAGGGTGTCGATGGCCGAAAGGGAGATCGAACTACTCATTCCGGGCCCGGTACCGGTGACCCCCGAGGTCCTCGCCGAGATGGCGCAGCCGATCCGGCAGCACTACGGCGCCGACTACCTGCCCGGCTATATGGAATTCATCGCGCGCCTGCGGCGGATCTTCGCCACAACGACCGGATCCGTCTACCCCATCCCGGCCTCGGGGAGCGGCGGAATCGAAACGGTGCTGGGCAGCCTGATCGGCGAGGACGGGCGGGTCGGCGTGATCGTCAACGGGTTCTTCGGCGACCGCCTTCTCAACATTGCGCAGGCGTATTCCTCGCAGGTGCAGACCCTTGATGCCCCCTGGCAGCGGCCCGCCGATCCGGACGACGTGCGGATGTGGCTGCGGACGCGCCGCGTCCAGGTCCTGGCGGTGGTCCACAGCGACACGTCGACTGGCGTCATCAACCCCGTCGCCGAACTGGCGGCGGTCGCGCGCTCGGAGGGGGCGGCCGTCGTCGTTGACGCCGTGTCGTCGCTCGGAGGAATGCCGGTCGAAACGGATGCGTGGGGGCTTGCGGCTGTCGCCTCCGCTTCGCAGAAGTGCCTCGAGACCCCTCCCGGCCTCGCGCCCGTAGCGGTCACGCGGCTTGGCTGGGAGGTCATCGACCGCCAGCCCTCGCCCCGGCGCGGCTGGTACCTGAATCTGCGGACGTGGCGTCGGTACGAGCATGAATGGCCCCACCACCCCTATCCGGTGACGATTCCTGTCAACAACATCGCCGCGCTCGACCGGGCGCTGGTGCGCATCTTCGATGAAGGCCTGGAGCCTCGATTCGAACGGCACCGGAGGGCGGCCGCGGTGCTGCACGACGGCCTGGAGCGCTTGGGATTCACGCTGTTCGCCGACCGCAGGTGGGCCTCACCCACCGTCACCGTCGCGTATCCGCCGAAGAACGTAGAGGCCGACACCCTCATCGGGACTCTGCGGTCCCGGCACAGGATCGCGATCTCGGGGGGCCTGCTGCGCCTGGCCGGGAAAGTCATCCGGATCGGTCACCTGGGAACACAGGCACAGCCAGAGAGGATGACGCGGTTCCTCAGCGCCCTAGAGGCGTGCCTGCGGGAGGGCGTTCCGTCGACGCCGTGACCTGACTCACGCGGGATCGATCAGAACTCGCCGCAGGATTTTCCCGGCGGGCGTCCGAGGGAGCGCCGGCCGAAATTCCACGATCTCCGGCACTTTGATGTCCTCCATGCACCGCCGGCAGTGCTGCACGACGTCTGCGGCGGTGAGCCCCTCCGCCGCCACGACGGCCTTCGCCACCTCGCCTCTTTCAGCGTGCGGGACCCCCACGACCGCCACCTCTCGCACCCCCGGGAGGACCGCGATGACCCCTTCGATCTCGGCGGGGTCGACTGCCATCCCGTCGACGTGGATGGTCTGACTCTTCCGGCCGGTGAGAAAGAGGCTTCCGTCCTCGCTCGTCCATCCCCGATCCCCGGTGACAAGGCTGCCGTCCTCGAGGGGTGCTTCGGGCGCGGCCCCGGGCCGAGGCGGCACGTCCAGGTAGCCCCGGGCAAGGGCGGGACTCTGGACAATCACGTCCCCGACCGTCCCGGGAGCGAGGGGGCGGCGGTCTGCGCCTACGATGGTCACCACACGGCGGCGAAGGGGCCGGCCCACCGAGCCCGCTAGCTCCGGCGTCCACGCCAGGCGTAGGCAGATGACACCCGCTTCGGTGGTGCCGTAGTTCTGGCAGATGCGCCGCCCGAATCGCCGGGCGAACTCGTCGTCCACGTCCCGGGGCAGGGGACCGCCGGCGCTGAAACAGAGCCGCAAAGACTCCACGTCTGCCGCCCCCGTCGCGGGCACCGCGGCAAACGCGCGGTACATGAACGGCACCGCGTACAGGATCGAAGGCCGCGTGTGCCGGATCAGCCCGAGAATCTCCTCAGGGCGGAAATCCTGCGGGAGACTCACGCGCCCGCCCCGGCAGAGGGGAGCCAGTGTCCCGCCGATCAGGCCGTAGGAGTGGGCGATCGATGGCAGCACGATCGTCGCGTCGTCCGCTTCCAGGCCGATCTCGTCAGCGAAGTCCTGGATCTCGCTCCAGACGGCCGCGTGCGTCCGGATGGCAATCTTCGGCGGAGAATCCACTCCCGAGGTGAGCTGGCCGATGAAATCACCGCGCCGCACCTCTTGTCGCCGCGCCTCCCCTGGCCGCCCGTCCTCCATCCGCCGGGGGGCATCGAATCCGAAGGCCTCCAGGTCTTCAGGCCCGCGCGCGATTGCGCGTCCGCCCGCTGCCTCCACCAGACCCCGGTGGGCGGACGCTGACAGAACGATGTGGAGTCCCACGTCCCGGCAATAGTGCCGCAGCTCCGCGGCCGGGAGAGTGGGAGGAAACAAGATCGCCGCGCCTCCCGTTCGGGCCGTGCCGAGCAATGCGGCGACAGAGAGCGCGGAGTTGGGGAGGAGCAGGCCCACGGCCTGTCCAGGTCCGGCCCCGAGATTCGTGAGCAGATCGGAACAGGCGCAGAGTTCAGCGTCAAGCTGCCCGAACGTCAGGACCCGGTCTCGGTCGATGATGGCGGGGCGCCCAGGGAAGGCGCGGGCTACAGTGGCGATCTGGTCGACGATGGGTAGTGCCATGAGCGGATTACAGACCCGGCAGAAGAGACGCCCGCGTCACCTTTCGCTCGTCCGAATCCGTAAGCGCCCTACTGACCTCCCGGAGCGGGTACTCGGCGTCCAGCACCGCCTCGAAGGGGTACCGCCCCCCAAACGCCTCGAGGAAGTCCAGCGCCCGCCCAAGGTACCATGGCTGATAGCGGATCGCCGGCAAGATCCGGACACTCCGCCGGGTGAGCATCCCGGGGTCGAAGGGCGTCGTGTGACCAGGAGAAATGTTCCCGAGTTCCACAACGCGGCCGCCGGGGCGGACGAGCAGCACGGACTCCGCGAACGCCGCCGGAACTCCCGTCACCTCCACCGCCACATCGGCGCCGCCCCTACCGGTCAGCGCCTGCACCCGGGCCGCCCGCCGCTCGGGGGTGTCCTCCTCGCGCATGTCCACGACGGCATCCGCCCCGAACCGGCGGGCCTGGTCGAGCCGCTTCGGGATGCCGTCGATGACGATCGTCCGCGCCCCGCGGGACGCGGCCACGGCCAGCGCGCACAAGCCGAGCCCGCCCGCGCCCTGCACCACCACGTGCTCCCCGGCGGCCACGTGCGCCTCGTCGAGCGCGAAGAGGAGCTCGGAAAGCGCGCAGTTGGCGCTCGCGGCCGCAGCATCGGGGACGCTCTCCGGCACCTTATAGATGTACTGGTCGGTGTGAACGTAGTAGTGTGTGGCGAACGCGCCGTGAAAGTGCGGCGGGGTATCGGCCGGCAGTCCCCAGTACCGGTAACAGTTCTCGCACAGGTTGAACCGGCCCGCCTGACAGGCCGGACATCTCCGGCAGGTGATGAAGTACGCGCACGCGACGCGGTCCCCCGGGCGGAGGGCACGGCCGGCGTAATCTGTTCTGACAGCGTCTCCCAGGGCCAGGACGCGCCCCATCATCTCGTGGCCCAGCACACTGCCCATCCTGACGGCCGGATGGTGCCCTCGCCAGATGTGCAGTTCCGAACCGCACACGTTGGCGCGGAGGATCTCCAGGAGCAGTCCGCCCGGCTCGGGAGGGGCAACCTCGTACTCGCGCAGTTCGACCTCTCGGGGCGCCACCAGGACCGCGACCGTTCCCCTCATGGCGTTATGCGGGGACCAGCAGGATCTTCCCGGCGCTCTGCCGGCTTTCCAAACGGTGATGGGCCTCCCCGGCATTGGCGAGCGGGAAGGTCGAGTCGATCCGGACCTTGAGGCGGCCGGAGGCCACCCACCCCAGGACGTCTCCCGCGCGCCACAGCAGTTCGTCCCGCGTGGCGGTGTAGTGGCCCATCGTGGGGCGCGTGAGGAAGAGGGAGCCCTTCGCGCTCAAAATCTGGGGATCGACAGGCGGGACCGGGCCGCTCGCCGCGCCGAAGAGGACGAAATATCCCCGCGGGACGAGACAGTTCATGCCCTGCTCGTACGTCGTCTTGCCCACGCCGTCGTACACGACCTGCACGCCCCGGCCGTCCGTGAAGCGCTTGGCCTCCGCCTCGAAATCGTGCGATGTGTACAGGATCACGTGGTCCGCGCCGGCCCCAGCGGCCAGGGACGCTTTGGCCTGGGTCGACACGGTACCGATCACACGGGCGCCTCGCATTTTAGCCATCTGCACGAGCAGCAACCCCACCCCTCCGGCCGCCGCGTGGACGAGCGCGGTGTCTCCCTCCTTGAGCGGATAGGTGGTGTGCGAGAGATAGTGCGCGGTCATCCCCTGCAGCATGACCGCGGCCGCGGTGAGCGTCTCCACGCCGTCCGGGATTTCCACGAGCCGGGCGGCCGGCACGACGGCATGCGTGGCGTATGCGCCCAGAACACCCGCGTAGGCCACCCGGTCCCCGACGCCCGGCTCCGAGACCTCGGCCCCGACCGCCTCCACGACACCGGCGGCCTCGGAGCCGGGCGTGAACGGCAGCGCCACCTTGTAGATCCCGCTGCGCTGGTAGGTGTCGATATAATTCACGCCGATGGCCTCGAGCCGGACGAGCGCCTCCGTCGGGCCCAGGTCCGGCAACGGGAGCTCCTCCTGGAGCAGGACCTCAGGTCCGCCCCGCTTCGTCACGCGTATCGCGTTCATCTGTCACTCTCCTGGTTCGGACTCGGAACGCGATCTTCCCACTCCGGCACGTCTTCCCCCACGCACCACAGGAAGAAGTACACGCCGGTCGGACCGAGAAAGCGAAACGTCCTGGACAAAACCTGCACCTTGTCGGCGTACGAGAGCGGCCGCAAGGTTGCGACGTACCGCCGGACCGACCCGTGCCGGCGGGCCAGCCCGCGGAGCACGCGGGCGTTCTCGATCGTCGCGGCGACCTTCTGCCTGTTGCGCACGACCCCGGGATCGTTCAGAATTCGCTGAACGTCCCGGGGAGTCAACGTGGCCACTTTCTCGATCTCGAAGTTCTGAAACGCCCGGCAGAAATCAGGCCACTTGGCTCGAACAACCTGCCAACTGAACCCGGCCTGGAAGACCGCCTGGGCCAGGACCTCGCAGTACCGCCGGTCGCTTCTGGGCACCGCCCTTGGAGGGATCACGTACCGATACATCGGCGCCTGCGCGGTCGGACCGCCCGCGGGACTCCACCGGCCGGCCCGGGTCGCGCTCCTACGACACGTGCATGACGACCATCTTGAGCTCGGTCATCTCCTCCACCGCGTACTTGGGCCCTTCCTTCCCGAAGCCGCTCTCCTTGAGGCCGCCGTAGGGCATCAGGTCGACCCGCCACTGGGGCCCCCAGTTGATGTGGATGTTCCCCGATTCCACCTCCCGGGCAAACCGGATCGCCCAGTCCAGGTTCTTGGTGAACACGCCCGCCGACAGCCCATAATTGGTGTCGTTGGCGAGGGCGATCGCCTCATCGATCGTCCCGGCCGGCGTGACGGCCACCGCGGGCCCGAACAGCTCGCTGCGCGACACGCGCATCTCGGGCTTGACGTCGGCCAGCACGGTCGGCGCGTAGATCGCCCCCTTGCGTTCGCCGCCGATCACCAGCCGGGCGCCCCCCTCCACGGCCTCTCGCACCCAGGCCTCTACCCGGCGGGCGTCCGCCTCCCGCACCATCGGCCCCATCTTGACCCCTTCCTGCAGAGGGTTGCCCGTGGTGATCGCCGCCACCTTGGGCCTGAGCGCATCGAGCAAGTCCCCGTAAACAGGCGCGAGCGGAATGATCCGCTGCGCACTGATGCAGACCTGACCGGCGTTGGCGTAGCCGGTCGCGGCCACCGCCGTCGCCACCTTCTCCATATCCGCGTCGGGCATCACGATGACCGGCGAGTTGCTCCCGAGCTCCATCGTAACCTTCTTCAGTCCCGCCACCTTGCAGATCCGCTCCCCCACGTCGCGGCTGCCCGTGAAGGTGATCTTCCGCACCCGCGGGTCGGCGACCAAGGCCTCTCCTACCTCACCGCCGGCGCCGGTGATGCATTGGATCCCCTCCGGCGGCACGCCCGCATCGAGAAGGACCTGCGTCAGCTTGAGGGCGCTCAGCGGGGTGTCGGTGGCGGGCTTGAGGATCACGCTGTTCCCGCCGGCGAGCGCCGGCCCCACCTTGTGCGCGACCAAGTGCAGCGGGAAGTTGAACGGGCTGATCCCCACGACTACACCGCACGGGACGCGGATCGTGAACCCGAACTGACTTGTCACGCCGGGGGCTCCGTCGAGCGGCACCACCTCTCCGGAGAGACGCTTGGCCTCCTCGGCCGACAACATGAGGATCTCCGCCGCGCGCGCGGCCTCGATCCGAGACTCGGCGAGGATCTTCCCCTCTTCCAGGGTGATCGTCCGGGCAAAGTCCTCCGCCCGCTGCGTGATCAGGTCCGCCGCCTTGCGGAGGATCTGCGCCCGCTGGTAGCCCGTGAGCTGCCGCATCGCCAGGGCGCCACGCGCCGCGGTCGCCAGCGCCCGCTCGACGTCGTCGCGATCGGCCTTGGGAACCGTGTCCACCGTCGAGCCATCGTAGGGGTTTGTGACCGGAATCGTCTGACGCTTGTCAATCCACTCGCCGCCCACGTACATCTTCATGGCCGTCCCCTCTCTCCGGTGCCCGCTGCACGCGCGGCAGGCGGCCGTGCGCCTGCGACAGCCTCACCGATTGGAACCGCTCTTGGACCATCAGGTCCACTCGTTTTGTGCCCCATTCTTTCGTCCTCCCACGCGCAATCCCTACGGGAGATCCTCCCGCCCCCGATCGACGTGGGCCCGATAGAACTTCAGGACCGTGTCGCGGTCGAAGGTGTCCATCCACAACCGCCAGTCCCACGCCAGCACGGCAAATGGGTGGATCATCTGCTCGTACGGTGTGATGACGAGTTTCACGTTTCGGAACTTGCTCTTGGGAAAGTCCGTAACCATCCTGTTGAAGTCCGCGAGCACGGACTCCGAGACCGGCGGCTTGTAGACGAGCACGATGTAGCCGTGCTCCAGGCTGTGCACCCAGAACCCGGGCGGAAGGCCCTGCGGATAGACGCCCGTGGGGGCCGGGGTGGGATAGTGCGGACCCGAGGCCGGGGGAAGGGTCCGGTACTCGACCGGCGTCCCCACCGCAACGTGGTCATATCCTTCGTCAGGGAGCTGCTGACCCATCCAGGGGGGCGGCGGGCCCTGAGGGCGTGCGGAGGCTACCCACCACACCGCGATGGCGGCCACCACCACCACGCCCACAGACGCGGCGACCCACCAGACCCTGGCCTGCCGCCGCCGGGACCGCGTCTGCACTCCACGAGAAGTCCGAGAAACCTGGGACATCGCCTTCACCCCTACTCATCTTAGACAGAATCGTGCAAAAATGGTAGGTGAGAGGAGAGACGATGCGGATCCTTGCCTGTGCCGATCTGCACGGCCAGCCTGAGCGGATCGCCCGGGTGCGTGAGCTTGTCGCCGAGCATAAGCCGGAGGTGGTCCTGCTGCCTGGGGACCTGACCCACGCCGGTCACGGGGAAGACGCGCTCACGCTCCTCAACACCCTTCCCGTTCCCGTGCTCGCCATTCCCGGCAACATGGACGGGCCCAGCGCGGTCGCGGAAATCACCAGCCACGGCTCCTTGCTCGGCGAGGAGCCGGTGGTGATCGGCGGAGTCTCGTTCGGCGGGCCGCTCGTGCGCGCTCGGTGCGACGTCCTGGTCACGCACGAGCCGCCGGCGGGGACGCTCGACCTGGCATCCTCGGGCCAGCACATCGGGACGCGGGCGGTCCGGGACCTGGTGGACCGGCTCCGTCCACGCGTGCTCACGTGCGGGCACGTCCATGAATCGCCCGGCATCGAGAAGCTCGGCGATACAGTCGTGGTCAATTGCACGATGGGTGACGGGAAGACCGGCGGCGCGCTGATCGAGTTGACGCCCGATGGCGGGGACGCCCGGCTCCTCTAACATGACCGCCCAGAACATAACAGACCGCTCTCAGGTCGAGCCCGGCCGGTGGATGCTGCGCGAGATCCACGAGCAACCACGCGCGCTGGCCCGCCTGTGCGAGGCGGCCGGGCCTCAGCTGCGCGCCCTGGGCCGGCACCTTCGCCGGAAGCCACCGATCGCGGTCGTGCTGGTCGAGCGCGGCTCGTCCGACAACGCGGCCCTGTACGGGCGCTACATCATCGAGACGCTGTGGGGCCTCCCGGTCTCGCTCGCGGCTCCATCAGTGCTGACCGTCTACGGAGCCCGGCTCCGGCTGCGCCGCACGCTTGTCATCGGCCTCTCGCAGTCGGGCGCATCCCCCGACATCGTCGAGTTCGTCGAGGGGGCGCGGAGGCGGGGGGCCCTGACGGTGGGGATCACCAACCGGGAGAAGTCTCCGCTCGCCCGGGCCGCCGGCGAGGCGGTGCTCTTGGAGGCAGGGCCGGAGCGCAGCGTCGCCGCCACGAAGACGTACACCGCTCAACTGACCACCCTCAGCCTGCTCGTCGCGGAGGCGGCGGGGGCTCGCCGCCTGGTGGACCGGCACCGGGAACTCCCCGAACTCGCCGCACACACCCTGGCCACCGAGGACCGCGTCCGCGAGATCGCGGCGGGGTGCCGCGACATCGTGGAGTGTCTCGTGACATCCCGCGGGTACAACTTCGCGACCGCGCGCGAGGCCGCGCTGAAACTGAAGGAGACCTGCTACGTGATGGCCGAGCCCCTCTCCTCGGCGGACCTCCTCCACGGTCCGATCGCCGTGGTCGAGCGGGGCTTCCCTGTCTTCCTCATCGCCCCGCCGGGGCGCGCATTCCGGCATCTGGCTCAGATCGCCTCCCGTCTGAGGCGCCGCCGCGCGCACACGGTGATCATCTCGCACGACGCCGGCCTCCTGCGCGGCGCGACCGACCCCCTGGCTGTGCCCGTTCAGGTCGACGAGGTGCTCAGCCCCCACATCTACGTTCTCCCGCTCCAACTCCTGGCGTATCATCTCTCACGGATCCGCGGCCTCGACCCGGACCATCCCCGGGGCCTGCGCAAAGTGACGCGCGTGCGCTAAATCGGTCGGAAGAAGAGAATCTCATGTCTGTCTGACAGAGGAATGCCTGCTCCCACCCCCGAACGACCGAACACACCTTAATTAGTAGACGCGCGGCCTCTTCATTTCATGGTGATCCAGCGGGCGTCAGAGCCATCGTCGTCAGAGCCATCGTCGTGTGCTGCTGTTCTTCACGCGAATGCCCTGCTAGAGAAGGAGGTGGGGGATGCGAAGATCTGCCATGGCCATTTTCGTGCTTCTGATCGCTCTGATGATGCAGAGAGTGGGAGCCGCCACCCAGGAAAGAGAATTCGCGGCCATCATGACTGGAGATCAGGAAGTGCCCCCCGTTCAGACAGCAACGACGGGCGACGTCCGCATCGAGTTCAACGACGACTTCACCGCGGCGACGTTCACCCTCACGGTCAATGATGGGGTGCGGGTCCAGCAGGCCCATATCCATTGCGCCCCGCTGGGAGTCAACGGGCCGATCGTCGTGTTCCTTGCCGGTTTTCATGCCCCAGGCTGGGATGTCAACGGGAAATGGATCGACCACGTCCAGTTCACGAACGCTAACATCGTTAACACCACCTGTGGGACGACGCTGGCAGAGCTGGCGCAATCGATGGAGGACGGTAAGACCTACGCGAACGTCCATACCGTGGCCCACCCGGGAGGGGAAATCCGAGGACAGATCGTGAGGTGACGGTCCCCACATCTGTGGCCCTGGCCTAGCCGCTTCCCTGAAAGCGCGCGGCCCGGAAAGGACTAAGATCCACGTCGGGCTCGCGCCCGAGCATCAGATCGGCAACCACCTTCCCACTGTACGGACCGAGCTGCAAACCGGTCGGGCCGTGGCCTGTCGCGAGATAGACGCCCTCGATGCCGGGGACCGCTCCCAGGACGGGTAAACCGTCGGCGCAAAGCGGCCGGAGGCCCACGCGCATCTCCTGAATCTCCCAGTCCGCCAGTCCCGGGGCCACCCGGAGAGCCTCGGTCAGAACCTCCCGGACTCCCGCGGTGGTGAGCCGGGGATCGAAGCCTGACCCTGTCTCGCGGGTCGCTCCCACGACGACGCGCGCATCGGGCCACGGGACCATGTAGTGGTCGCGGAATCCCTCGACGATCGTCCACGCCGCGGTCTCGGTTCCGGGCCTCCGGAGGTGGAGGATCTGGCCCCGCTGGGGGGTGACGGGGATCCGCATTCTCAGTTGAGCCTCGAACGCCGCCGACCACGCCCCTCCGGTAATGGCGATCCGTGGCGCGGAGACGGACTCCTGTCCGAGGACGACCCCCGCGGCGCGCCCGCCGGCGAGAACGAGCCTTTCCACGCTGCCTTCGATGACACTGAGACCGCGCCGCGCGGCGGCCGATCTCAGCGCCTGGGCCAGCAGGCGACCGTCCACGCGGGCCGCGTGCCGGAAGTAGATCGCGCCTGTGACATCTCCGAGGGGCGGGAAGAGGCGGCGGGCATCGCGGGGCGAGACCTCGTGCAGGTCGTCCCGGGATGGGGCCCCGCGCTGTTCCTGCCGCCCGAAGATGTGCGCCTTGGCGTGCTCAAAGGGAGGCCGCTCGTCCTCCGAGACCGCCACGATGAGCAGCCCGCACCGCGCGTACCCCGTCTCCCCCGCCTCATCGGACTTGAGGTGCTCGAGCAGGGCGGGATAATAACGGACGGCTCGGTGCGCAAACTCGAACCAGGCAGAGGACTCGCGGACGTTCGTTTCCGGGGAGAGGATCCCGGCCCCGGCGTCCGTTGCCCGGCCACGGTCGGCCCGATCAATCAGCAGAACGCGGGCGCCTCCGCGGACGAGATGGTAGGCCGTGGACGCGCCGACCAACCCCCCGCCGATCACGATGGCGTCGTACATCTACGCGGAAGGGCGCGCGAGCCGCCCCACGGGATTCCCGTAGATCTCACCGGCCTTCATCACCACGGTTCCGCGCACGATGGTGTACACCGGCATGCCTTTCACCCGGAACCCGTGGAACGGCGTGACCTTGCTCTTGCAGTGCAACCTGTCCTTGTCGATCGTGCCCTCCTTCTGCATGTCCACGATCGTCAGGTCTCCGTCGGCTCCGCGCCCGAGAGTGCCCTTCCGCGGCCACAGCCCCCACGCCCGGGCCGGGCCTTCGGATTGCACCTTCACGTAGTGATTCAGGCTCAGCCGCCCCGCGTTTACCTGCGTCAGCATGAGAGGCACGCCCGTCTCCACTCCCGGCCATCCTGAGGCCGCCTTCCAGATGTCCTCCATCGGAGCACGGGCCATCTTCTCCTCCGGAGTATGCGGAGAGTGATCCGTGCCGATCACCTCGATCGTGCCGTCGAGGAGGCCGCGCCACAACACCTCTCCATGTTCCTTCGAGCGAACCGGGGGATTGATCTTCATGAGCGACCCCAGACCCATCCGCACCATGTCTTCGCCCTCCAACAGCAGGTACTGGGGACACGTCTCGCCCATGACGTCCACGCCGGCGTCTTTGGCGCGCCGGATGAGATCGACCCCCTCGGCCGCGCTCATGTGGTGGATCATCAGCCTGCTTCGGGCCTCGCGGGCATACAGGATGGCACGCGAGATCGCTTCCGCCTCGGCGACGGACGGGCGCGACTCAAGGTGGGCGAGCGGATCGCGGCGTCCCTGAGCCTGGAGCTTCGTCCGGAGGTAGGAGATAATCCCCGTGTTTTCAGCGTGCACGCCGGAGCGCAGGCCGGTCTCGGCCACCCGCCGCCACGCGTCGATGATCTCGCCGTCGGAGGGAGGGGGAATATTGCCCACCGTCTCTCCGAGGTAGAGCTTGTAGCCCACCACGCCCGCCTCGGCAAGGGGGAGGATCTGATCCATGTTCCCTTCGACGATGACCGCATAGACGCCGTAATCGACGTAGGAGCGGTCCCGGGCGCGCTCGATCTTGGCCTGGAACGTCTCCACACTCGAAGTTGGCGGAACGACGTTCGGCATGTCAAGCACCGTCGTGATGCCGCCGGCGGCGGCGGACTGGGACCCCGTGTCCCAGTCCTCCTTGTACTCGAGTCCGGGCGAGCGGAAGTGCACGTGGGGGTCGATCAAACCGGGGAGGACGTGGAGACCGGCGGCGTCGATCACATCCCGGGCCACGGGCAGCGAGTCCTGCACCATAATGTCGAGCACCTGCCCTTGCGCGATCAGGACGTGCCCGCGGTAGCTCGCCAGCGGCGTGACGATCGTGCCGTTCTTCACGATCAGGTCCACGATCATCTCGCCCCCCTCCGGGCTAATACAGGCCGCCGTTCACGTCGACGACCGCCCCGTGCATGTGGCGCGCGCCCGGCCCGGCGACAAAGACCACCACATCGGCGATGTCTTCGGGCTGTGCGACCCGACCGAGGGGTGTGCGGCGCGCCATATCAGCCTGCTGCGCGGGACTCGTATACTGCGTGAGCAAAGGCGTGTCCGTCGGACCCGGGCAGACGCAGTTCACGCGGATCCCGGTGCCGGCCAGCTCGGCCGCCAGATGCCGGGTCAGCCCGACGAGACCGTACTTGGAGCAGGTGTAATGGGCGCCGTTGACCAGGCTGGACCGCCGGCCGGCGATCGAGGAGATGAGGACGACCGAACCCGAGCGGCGCTCCAGCAAGACGGGAAGCGCCGCCTGGACACACAGGAACGCCCCCTTCAGATTGACCCCCAGAACCCGGTCCCAGCTGTCCTCGGTGATCCCCAGGAACGGATCCGGAAATCCGATCGCGGCGTTCGAGATCAGGACATCAAGCCCTCCACACTCGCGGACGGCCTTAGAGATCATCGCCTGCACCTGGGACCGGTTCGACACGTCTGCCGCGACCGCGATGCACCGTGCGCCGAGGCTCCGGGCAGCTGAGGCCGTCGCGTCCGGCGTCTCCATGTCCCCGACGACCACGCGCGCCCCGGCTTCGGCAAACTTGAGCGCAACGGCGCGGCCGATCCCCCGCGCGGCGCCGGTCACGACAACGGTCTTCTCTGCAAGACGCTCCACACGCATTCCCCCTCCGCTGACGCCGTCAGCCGGTTGCCGGCTCCTCCTTTCGAGCCCGCAGGGAGGGCGGCCTTCAGGAAGAGGGCCGGGGCTGCCCCGGCCGAACAACTGGTGTGTGGAGAAGTACGACGCGATCGTGATCGGCCTGGGCGCGATGGGCAGCGCCACGGCATATCGCCTGGCCCGCCGAGGCATGAGGGTGCTGGGGCTGGAGCAGTTCGACATCCCTCACGATCGGGGCTCCTCCCACGGCGTCAACCGCATCATCCGGCTCGCGTACTGGGAGCACCACTCCTACGTCCCTCTTCTGCGCCGCGCCTATGAGCTGTGGCGGGAGATCGAGAACGTCACGGGCGAGCGCCTCCTCTTCATCACCGGGAGCATCGATGCGGGCGAGGAGACCTGCAACACGGTGAAGGGGGCGCTCCTGTCGTGCGAAATCCACGCCCTGCCGCATGAGACGCTCGACGCGGAGGAGCTCCACGCGCGCTTTCCCGGGTACCGGCTGCCCCGGGAGATGATGGCCATCTACCAGCCCGACGGGGGATTCATCCTGTCGGAGCGGGCCATCGTGGCCCACGTGATGGCGGCGCAGGCGCTGGGCGCCGAGGTGCACGCCCGGGAAGAAGTGCTGAGTTGGGACGCCCGCAGCGGCGGCGTTCAGGTCCGCACGTCCCGCGGGAGATATACAGCGGACAGGCTCGTGCTCACCGCCGGGCCGTGGGCCGCGAATCTCCTGCCCGACCTCGCCTGGATGATGGTCCCGGAACGGCAGGTGCTCCTCTGGGCCCATCCGCGCCGGCCCGACTACTTCCGGCTGGGAGCGTTCCCTGTCTTCAATCTGGAAGCACCAGAAGGCCGGTTCTATGGCCTGCCGGTCTACGGCATCCCGGGATTCAAGTTCGGAAAGTACCACCACCGCTACGAGACCACGGATCCCGATCAGATGGACCGGGAGATCCATCCCGAGGACGAGGAGGTGCTGCGCGAGGGGATCCGGCGCTACTTTCCCGACGCCGACGGCCCGACAATGGCCATGAAGACATGTCTTTTCACCAACAGCCCGGACGAGCACTTTATCATCGACGCACATCCGGCACTCTCCCAGGTCTACCTGGCCGCCGGATTCTCCGGCCACGGGTTCAAGTTCGCGAGTGTGGTGGGAGAGATCATCGCCGAACTGGTACTCGAGGGCGGCAGCGATCTGGACATCAGCCTCTTTCGTCTGAACCGGTTTACCCCGTGAGTCCCGCGACGGTGGGCCGAGGAGGTGCGGCGCGGCCCGCCGAACGTGCTCACCGCGTATGGCTGGCCTACCGACCGGGACGGTAACATTCCTCTTCACTGACATCGAGGGCTTCCCGCGACTTCACCCGCGCGTGGGCGACGGCTCCGCGGACGCTCTCGCCGAGTATCAGGCACTCCTCCGCGCTGCCATCCGGGAGAGGAGCGGCCAGGAGGTCCACCTTCTGGAGGATACCTGTCTGGCCACATTCGGGCGGCCGGAGGACGCCGTGGCCGCGGCGGTGGCCGCGCAACAGGCGCTCGCAGCCCATCCGTGGCGGGACGGCGCAGCGATCCGTGCGCGCATGGGAATCCACACGGCGGAGCCGGTCCTCGCGACCGGCGGGTATGTCGGCATGGAACCGCGCCGCGTCGCCCAGCTGTGCGCTGCCGGGCATGGCGGACAGGTTCTCCTCTCCCAGACGACCCACGACCTTGTGCAGCGCGACCTCCCCGCAGGAGTGCGACTCAAGGATCTGGGCGAGCACCGTCTCAAGGACCTCCAGCGGTCCGAGAAGATCTTCCAGGTGCTCCATCCCGACCTCCCGGGCGAGTTCCCACCACTCCGGACCCTGGACACGCTGTCCAATAACCTGCCCGTGCAAGTGACCAGCTTCATCGGAAGGGAACGCGAAATCTCCGAGATTACGCGCCTTCTGTCCGGCACGCGGCTGCTCACGCTGACCGGCGCGGGCGGCGCGGGCAAGACCCGGCTCGCCATCCACGCAGCGGCCGAGATGCTCGAGGCGTCGGCCGACGGCGTCTGGCTGGTCGAACTGGCGCCGCTTCTGGACCCGAGTCTCGTTCCCTACGCCGTGGCATCAACGCTGGGCGCGCGTGAGGAGCAGGGCCGCACCGTGATGGAATCGCTCGTCGACGCGCTGCGTCCCAGGTCGCTCCTTCTGGTGCTGGACAACTGCGAGCACCTCCTGGCGGCCTGCGCGCATCTCGCCGACACCCTCAGGCGGTCCTGCCTCGCCGTCCGAATCATGGCGACGAGCCGGGAGCCGCTGGGACTGGCCGGCGAAATGGTCTACCGCGTCCCCTCCCTGTCGCTTCCCAGCCAAGCGCAGCCTCGTTTCAGCGATCTGATGCAGTGCGAGGCTGTGCGTCTGTTCGTCGAGCGGGCCGTCTTCGTGCACCCCGAGTTCACGGTCACGGAGATGACAGCCCCCGCGGTGGCACGGGTCTGCCGCCGTCTGGACGGCATCCCGCTCGCGATCGAACTCGCCGCGGCGCGGACGAAGATCCTCTCGGCCGAACAGATTGCGGCCCGGCTTGACGACCGGTTCCGGTTGCTGACAGGCGGCACCCGATCGAGTCTTCCCCGCCATCAGACGCTGCGGGCCGCGATCGAGTGGAGCCACGACCTTCTCTCCCAGCCGGAACGAATGCTGCTCCGCCGCGTCGCGGTATTCGCCGGCGGGTTCGCGCTTGATGGCGCAGAGGCGGTCTGCGCGGGGGCGGGTGCGGGGGCCGAGGGAGTCCTGGATGTGCTGGGGCGGCTCGTCGACAAGTCGCTGATCTTGGCCGAGACGTCTGCCGGTGAGGCGCGATACCGGCTCCAGGACACGGTCCGCCTCTATGCCCAGGAGAGGCTTCTGGAATCAGGGGAGCAGGCGGAGTTCCTGGCCCGGCACCGGGACTGGTGCATCATGTTCGCGGAGCGGGCGGCGTTGGAACTGCAGGGACCGGATCAGCGCGCGTGGCTGAGGCGCCTCGAGACCGAGCACGACAACCTCCGGGCGGCCCTCGTATTTTCATTGGAAGGAGCATCGGGGGACGCCGCGCTGCGGCTGGTCGGCGCGCTCTGGTGGTTCTGGCACGTCCGCGGGTACCTGAGCGAGGGGCGGGCGTGGCTGGCGAAGGCGATCACCGGGACCGAGGGTGCTCCCCCGCTGGCGCGGGCAAAGGCCCTCTACGGCGCCGGCGTGCTGGCGTGGCGCCAGGGGGACTTCGAACGGGCTCGCGCCCTTTGCCAGGAGAGCCTGATCCTGTATCGAGACCTCGGGCACAGCCTGGGCATCGCCTCCGCGATCTCGATCCTGGAGCAAGTGGCGCGCTCTCAGGGCGATACCGCCCGGGCGATGGTGCTTCTTGAGGACGGCCTCGCCCTGTTCCGGGAGCGGGGCGACACGTGGGGAATCGCCACTTCCCTCATCAGCTTGGGGAACGCCGTCCGCTCTCAGGGAGATCACGCCCGCGCCCGGGCGCTTCTCGCTGAAAGCCTCGATCTGTTTGAGACGCTGAACGATACGTCCGGGAGAGCGGCCTCGCTCCACTTCCTGGGGCTTGTGGCCCGGGATCACGGAGACTATTCCCGCGCGGAGACTCTGAATCGGAAGAGCCTCAGCCTGAGCAGGCAAATGGGAGATCAGCCACGGATCGCGTTCTCGCTCCACTCCCTGGGGCTCGTGGCGCGGGATCGGGGCGAGCTCGCACAGGCCCAAGCGCTGTTTGAGGAAAGCCTCGCCCTGTTCCGTGACCTGGAAGATCTGTGGGGAATCACGACCGCGCTCGTGAGCCTGGGAATGGTCGCCCGTCTTCGCGGCGAGTGTCAGAGAGCCGCCAGCCTCCTTCAGGAAAGCCTCACCCTGAGGCGTGACCTCGGCGACAGGTGGGGGATCGCGGAGTGCCTGGAATGCTTGGCGGCCGCGGCGGCGGAGCACAAGCACGCCGAGCGCGCGGCGCTGTTGCTGGGGGCGGCGAAGGCGCTGCGCGACACCATCGGCGCACCGTCACCGCCCACAGATCTGGCGGACTGCGACCGCACAGCGACCGCCGCGCGCAGGCGCCTCGGCCGGAAGAAGTTCGACGCGGCCTGGGAGACCGGACGGCGGATGGAGATGGAGAAGGCCATCGAGTACGCCCTGGCCCCCGCACCGCCACCCGCGGCCCTCGCCGCGCCGGACGGACGGAGCCCCGGAAGGCTTCCCGGCCCGCTCACGCGCCGCGAGCAGGAAGTGACCGCCTTGATTGCCCAAGGGCGGACGAACCGCGAGATTGCCCGCGCGCTGGTCGTCACCGAGGGGACGGCCGCGAATCACGTGCAGCATATCCTGAATAAACTCGGGCTGAACTCCCGCGCGCAGATCGCCGCCTGGGCGGTCGAGCACGGCCTTCACACGCCCTCCTGACAGCGTGGCGAAAAATGTGTATCGCCGTATGTACTTCTATAGATGACGGAATGCCGGTGTCGGTTCTATGATAAGCGCAACAAAAGTGACGGGAGGGATGTGGCGATGGGCGTGTACATGGTCGATCGCAACCTGCCAGGGGTCACTCTGGATCAACTGGCCGCGGCTCAGAAGGCGGCCATCGAGACCAGCCAGCGGTTCACGGCCGAAGGCAAGCCTGTCCGGTACATCCGCAGCACCTTCGTCCCCGGGGAAGCGCACTGCATGTGTCTCTTTGAGGCCCCCAACGCCGCGCTCGTCCGGGAGGTGAACGAGGCCGCCAAAATCCCGTTCACCCGCGTGGTCGAGGCCCAGGATCTCACCCCTCTGGGAAAGTAAGCGGCTTTCCCGCTTGCGGTCAGCGCGCTGGCGAGGGAGGAAGGCCGGCCCTCGTCCGGCGCGTTGCTCGATTCGGGGCCGCAGCACGGACGGCGCCTCGGTCCCAGCCTGATTTGCTGCTTTCCTACTCGGTATAGCGAGCCAGCTTCTCAAGTGACGACCGGCAGCCAGCCTCATTGTCCTCGAGTCGTATGCCCGGCGGTATGTGCTTGCACTCGATGGTCACTTCTGTTCCGCCGTCCGCAACCTCAAATGTGGCCACCAAGGTCATCTCTCCAGAGAACGCCGGATCGGCCGAGTTAAAGGTTATCGCTTGGACGATTCTCGTTGGGGGCACAAGCTCCACGAACCGTGCCGTAAAATTGTCTTCCCTCTCCGAGGTCTTGCCGCGGAATACCTTCTCGGATGAAGGATAGAAAAGCGACATCCGATATCCTCCGCCAACTCGGGCGTCGAAGCTATAGACCTCGCCAGTCATCTCTGCCGGCGGAAGCCAGACAGCCAAGGCTGCGGGGTCGATAAACGCTCGATAGAGAGCTTCGCGCGAAGCCTTGATGACTTTCGAGGTTCGGGTCCAGGCAGCCGAGGGCGCATCTGTCATAGACGTATCCTTTCGCAATCTGGCCGCGACCGGTCCTCAAGCATTATACTCCCGACCCACTACCGCACATCCCCCGTCCTCGCCATCTTCTCCGTGGGCATGTAAGATAAGTGAAGGGCGCGAACGTGTGGTGAAGGAGGGCAAGGAGCATGTGGAGCAGGACGGGCAGATCGGTTCTCGTCGCCGCGGCCGGAGTAGTGCTGATCGGAGGCGCGGCGGCCGCAGCCACGTTTCCGGACGTACCACCGTGGCACTGGGCCTATGACGCCATCGCAAAGGATCAAGCGGCCGGACTGATCATCGGATACCCGGCGCCACCCACCGAACTGATCGAGAATTCCCTCACCCAGGTCTTTGACAGCTTCGTCCACTCCGGCGCAAAAGGCGCGCAGGGGTGGGCGGAACGGTTTACCTACAACCGCCCGGCGAACTGGCCCGCGCCGTTGACGCACTCGGTGATCGCGGCGTTTCTCTTCTCCGGGATGCAGGTGGCCGTCACCGGCGGCACAGCGACGGCGCAGTTCAGCGCCACTGTGACGACACGGGATGGGAAGACGGCCACGAGCCCGATGCGCGTTCAGCTGCGGTTGAGCGGTCCGGACTGGCAGGTGGACTACAGCACGCTGTCGGCCACCAGCCCGGCGTTCCGGTAGCTTCGAAAGCCCTTTCAGGGCTGTAGAGGAACGAGCTCCTCCATCGCCCTTTTCACTTCCTCTTCCGGGTAGGCGTAGTCCTCGAGCCGGCCGGAGAGGTAGTCCTGGTAGGCGGCGAGATCGAAGTGCCCGTGACCGCTCAGGTTGAAGAGAATCACGCGGGCGATCCCGGCCTCCTTCGCCTCCAGAGCCTCATCGATGACTTTCCTGATCGCGTGAGCAGACTCCGGCGCGGGGAGGATCCCTTCCACGCGCGCAAACTGCACCGCCGCGGCAAACACGGGGAGTTGCGGGTAGGCCGCGGCCTCGATATAGCCGTGGGCGTGGAGAAGGCAGATGAGCGGCGCATCCCCGTGATAGCGAAGGCCTCCCGCGTGGATGCCCGCGGGGATGAACCGGTGTCCCAGCGTGTGCATCTTGAGAAGCGGGGAGGTCTCTGCTTCGTCCCCGAAATCATAGAGATATCTGCCCCGCGTCAGCGAGGGGCAGGCCGCCGGCTCGACCGCGACAACCCGCAGGGGCGTCCCCTTGAACCTGTCGGCCAAAAAGGGAAAACTGAGCCCCGCGAGGTTGCTGCCGCCCCCGCAGCACCCGACGATGACATCGGGATACTCCCCGAACATCTCCATCTGGCCCTTGGCTTCCAATCCGACCACGGTCTGATGCATGAGCACGTGATTGAGCACGCTGCCCAATGAATACTTCGTGTCGCGGTGCGTGGCGGCATCCTCGGCCGCCTCGCTGATGGCGATCCCCAGGCTCCCCAGGGAGTGTGGATCGCGTTCGAGCACAGCCCGTCCGGCTGCGGTGCGCGGGCTGGGACTCGGGAGGACCTCCGCGCCCCACGTCTCCATCATGATCCGGCGATAGGGCTTTTGCTCGTAGCTGATCCGAACCATATACACCGTGCACTCCAGGTCGAAGAGACCGCACGCCAGCGCCAGGGCGCTCCCCCACTGGCCCGCCCCGGTTTCCGTCGTCAGCCTGCGCACCCCGGCCTGCTTGTTGTAGAATGCCTGGGCGACCGCCGTGTTCGGCTTGTGGCTGCCGGCGGGGCTGACGCCCTCGTACTTGTAGTAGATGTGGGCGGGAGTATCGAGCGCCTGCTCCAGGCGGCGGGCGCGATGGAGCGGGGTGGGACGCCACAACCGGTAGATGTCCCGGACCTCCCGGGGAATATCGACGTAGCGCTCCGTGCTGACCTCCTGCAGGATGATCTCCATGGGGAAGAGCGGCTCGAGGTCCTGCGGTCCCACAGGCTGCTTCGTGCCGGGGTGGAGGACGGCCGCCGGGGCGATCGGGAGGTCAGCCTGAATGTTGTACCAGGCCTTCGGAATGTGCTCCTCGCCGAGAACCGCTTTGATCATATCCACAGCCCGCCCCCCAGCGTCGCACGGGTTGATGACGCGCGCGCGCCCTAGAGGTTTGAGGCTGCTACCTGCGTTCCCTGCCGACCGCGCCGCCCGCTAGAGCGTGAATTCGCCCCGGGCCACCACAACCGCCGAACCCCCCACCGCCACCTGCTCGATGCGCTGATGTGTTCCGGTGACACGCGCATAGAGCCGCGAGGGGCGACCGATCTCGGCGCCCTGGCTGATTTCGATCTCCTCGCCCGAGGCGATGAGACCGTGCCGAAGCAGATGGACGGCCAGCGGCCCGGCCGCCGAGCCGGTGGCGGGGTCCTCCGCGACGCTCGTTCCGGGCGCGAACATCCGGGTCTTCCACCGCGAGCCGTGCCCGGCAAAGCAGTTTACGCCCAGCTGCGGGACAAGCCGGAGGAGAGCGTCTAAATCTGGACTGAGACGGGCGACCCCCTCCTCGTTCTCGAGCGCGACGAAGGCGTGCTGCACCCCGTTGTCATAGACCTCGATGGGCAGGACCGACCGCGTGACGCCCAGGATCTTGAGCAGCGCGGACGCATCGTCAAATGAAGCGACGGAGGGGACGGGCTGCCGCATCCACCCAAAGGCGTGTCGCGTGGATCTGGCCTGCAGCGTGACCGGGATCACCCCGATCCCGGTCTGGAGACGAATCTCGGCGCGGTTCCGAGCCAAGCCCAAGACTGCCGCGGTCCCGAGGACCGGATGGCCGGCGAACGGCAACTCCTTCTTGGGCGTGAAAATGCGGATGAGCGCATGCGCATCGGCCTGCGGCGGATAGACAAACACGGTCTCAGAAAAGTTCATCTCCCGCGCCAGCGGTCCGAGCCGGCTGTCGGGAATGTCGCGGGCGTCCGTGAACACGGCGAGCTGGTTCCCGGTGAGAGGTTCGTCCGTAAAGACGTCGCAGACTGTGTATGCCCAAGTGCTCATTTGCGTGATTTTATCACTATCCCAGGTTCCTGGATAGGTCAGGGCTGACTACCTCATGTATAGTAGATAAGCAGATAATCGAGGTGAACGTCCTCTGGTGACCGGGCACAGACACCTCTCCGTGCTGGACGCCCCTTCCACGGGGAGCGAGGCGGTCCCAGCCGGGGCTACGGCAACACCGCCTGGCGAGGGGGGAAAACGCCAGAGGCGCGCCTCAGACTCCTGCCAGGAACCGTCTCGTCCGCGCGGCGTCCGCCCCACCGTTTGGAGGAGCGGCCACCGCATGATGATGGCGCCCGGCAGTGAAGACTCCGTGAAGCCACAGTGAATATCTTGTGAAGATCTCGGCGGAACCTCAGCGACCGATGGACTCGGGGCGGAGACGAAACTCCTGCTTCGTATAGCTCGCCGATGCACCGCAGCG
>DASUDA010000132.1:0-7408 GCA_036275835.1 bacterium
ACCACCGTCCCGCCGAGGCGGCGGCTGATGAGATCGGCAAGGTCGCGCGCGACGTCCTGGGCCACCCGGGCGTCTACGGACTCGGTCATCACGCGCACGAGCGGCTCGGTGCCGGACGCCCGGACCAGCACGCGGCCCCGGCCGTCCAGGTGACGCTCGGCTCGGGCCACGGCCTCCAGGATTTCGGGATCGTTCTCCCACCTCTCCGGCGCCACCACGCGGACATTGAGGAGGACCTGCGGGTACCGGTGAAACGGCGCCGCCAGATCCTCAAGGGACCGCCCCGACTCCAGCACGACGTTTACGAGTTGGAGCGCCGTGACGAGACCATCGCCGGTCGTCGCGTGACCGAGGAAGATCACGTGGCCGCTCTGCTCGCCGCCCACGCGCGCGCCGGTCTCGAGCATCCGCTCCAGGACGTACCGGTCTCCGACCCGCGCCCGGTCGAGCCGGATGCCGGCGCCCCGCAGGGCCACCTCCAGGCCGAGGTTGGTCATCACCGTCGCGACGAGGAGGTTGCCCGGGAGCTGCCCGCGGGCGGCCCTGTGGAGGGCGACAATCCCCATGATCGTGTCTCCGTCGATGAGCCGGCCCCGGCGGTCCGCGGCGATCACGCGGTCGCCGTCGCCGTCATGCGCGAATCCCACATCGGCCTGGTGGGCAACGACCGCGTCCTGGATGACCCGGGGATGAGTGGAGCCGCACCCCGCGTTGATGTTCGTGCCGTCGGGGGAGGCGCAGACGGCGATCACCGTGGCCCCGAGCTGGTCCCAGAGACGGGGGGCGAAGGCGCTCGTCGCGCCGTTCGCGCAGTCGACGACGATACGCCAGCCGGACGGCCGCGCCCGGGCCAGCCCCACCAGGGAAGCGAGATAGCGCTCGCCCGCATCGGGCACGTCAATGACCCGCCCGACGGCCCCGCCGGTGGGCCGCGGCAGGGACGCGACCTCCTCGACGAGGGCTTCGATGCGGTCCTCGACCGCGTCCGGAAACTTGAATCCCGTCGGGGCAAAGAACTTGAGGCCGTTGTCCTCGACGGGATTGTGGGACGCGGAGATGACGATGCCCGCATGCACCCCAAGGTGGCGGGTCAGGAAGGCGACCCCCGGGGTCGGGAGCACGCCGAGGCGGAGGATGTCGGCGCCGGCGGAACAGATCCCCGCGGTGAGCGCGGCCTCGAGCAGATCGCCCGAGATCCGGGGATCGCGCCCGACCGCGAACCGGCCGCGGCCGCCCGACACGAGCGCGTGGACGGCCGCGCGGCCGACGCGGTCCGCCAGTTCCGTCGAGAGGTCGGCGTTCGCGACTCCCCGGATGCCGTCCGTGCCAAACAACCGCCCCACAGGGGTCAGGAGACCCTGATGATGATGATGATGTTGGCCGGCCGAATGGCCAGAAGATGGATGCCGCGCGGAAGGACGGCTCGCGGCGTCAGCCGGTGCTCCCCGGGGCGCTGCCCGGCCGCGTCCACTTCGATGGTGACCGCCTGCACCGTCAGGTGCTCCAAGAGGTCCTGCGGGCCCTCGACCTGGACCTCGACCGTATCCGGGGAGACCCGCGAAACGGCGCCCGCCGGCACGCCCACGACCCTCACCGGGACGGCGCGGAGGATCGTCGAGAGGAGCGTGCGCCCAATATGCACGACGACCGTGACCTCCCGGACAGGCGCCGAGATGCCTGGGGGGATGACCAACGCCGCCCGGCGGGCCAGGTCCCTACTGGCCTTGCTGACATCCACCGCCGCGGTTGTCACGCTGTGCACGTCCTTGAGAAGCGCTCCGGAACCGGTCAGCGTGACGGTGGCCGGGTTGGTCGTGACGCCGGTGACGGTGAGAGGCGTGCGCGGCGTCCCGACGATCGTGGGAACGATGGGAACAACCTTGGTGATCACGCCCTCCCGCACTGGGAGCGCCGCCTCGACCACGGAGGGATCGACCGTGAGCCCGCGCACCTCCTGGCCGTTGACATCTTCCAGGTGTACCGGAAGAGAAGTCACGACCTGCTGGCGCAGCTGCGCCGTATCAAGCGTCACGACGGCGTGCCGCACCTCGTCTACCTGACTCGCCGGGCCGCTGACGAGCACGTGATCGGGAGCGACTCGGGGCTGGCCCACCGTGACCCCCTCCGGGGGCGTCCCGGTCAGGCTCACCTCCACCGGCAGCCGCCGCTCGATGAGCGTGTCGAGAACAACGAGGGCCTCCGCCGGCGAGCGATCAAGGACGCGCACGTCGGGGGGCGTCAGCACATAGACCGGCACCCTGTGTTCACCCGGGCGCAGGCCCGACAGGTCCACGAAGGCGTCGAGCAGCGACGGGGTGAGCGCCGCGACCGCCGACCGGGGGCCCTGGACACGCACCTGCACACGGCTGGGAGCCTGGACCACCACCTCGGTGGTACTCAGACCGCGAACGTGCAGGTCCACGTTCATCGGCCGCTCGACCTGGGGATTCTGCCCGATGGCCACGTACAGCCACATGACCGTGGCGATCCCGAGGGAGAGCAGGCCGTACAGCACGCGGCCGTCTCCGAGACGCCTCATTCGCCCTTCCTCCCCGCCCCGAGCGGAGATCGGAGAGACGGAACGCGAAGAGACGGAACCCGAAAACCTCCGGCCCGCAAGGGCAGCGGGCTGAGGAGCGCGAGGAGCGCCACCTTCAACTCCTCTTCGGTGAGGCCCCGGCTCAACCGTCCCTCCTGGGCCAGGGAAATCGTCCCGGTCTCCTCCGAGACCACGACCGCGACCGCGTCGGTCTCCTCCGTGATCCCGAGGGCGGCGCGGTGACGTGTGCCGAGCGCCCGACTCAGGCCCGGCCGCTCGGTCAGGGGCAGCAGGCAGCCGGCGGCCACCGCGCGGTTGCCGCGGATGACCAGCGCGCCGTCGTGCAGGGGGGTGTTGGGGAAGAACACGGTGATGAGAAGCTGTACCGTCACGACCGCGTCCATCTGGATGCCGGTCTCGATGAAGTCCTGCAATCCGACCTGGCGCTCCAGGACGATGAGCGCGCCGATCTTGCGCGCCCCCAGGACCCGCGCCACCCGGGCGACATCGTTGACCAGGCGGATCGCCGACTCACGGTCGAGCTGGAGGGGAGCGAACCCCATGACAGAGACGCCGCCTCGCCCGATCTGCTCAAGCATCCGGCGCAGTTCCGGCTGGAACAGGATCAGGAGGGCGATCGGCACCACAAGGCCGACATAACTGAGAAGCCACTGTAAGGTGTAGAGGCCCAGCCAGAGACTCACAAGGTAAGCGGCAAACAGGACCCCCAGACCGATCACGAGCTGGACGGCCCGGGTACCGCGGATCAACATCAGCACCTGGTAGATGATAAAGGCCACGATGAGAATATCGGCGAGGTCCCGGAGGCGGATCGGGAAGGGCAGCGACATCGCTAGTTACCCCCGGCCCGGTGGCCGGCAGGCATCAGAGCACCTGGGCCAGGAGAGCTTTCTGCGCATGCAGGCGATTTTCCGCCTCCTCAAACGCGAGCGAGCGGGAGCCGTCGAGGACGTCGTCGGTGATCTCCTCGCCCCGATGCGCCGGCAGGCAGTGCGAGACCAGCGCGTGCCGGGGCGCGTGGGTGAGGAGCGCGGCGTTGACCTGGTAGCGCGCAAACGCCCGCCGCCGGATGTCGGCCTCGGCTTCGCGCCCCATGCTCGCCCAGATGTCTGTGTAGATGAGATCCGCGCCGGACACGGCCTGCGCGGGGTCGTCGGTCACCTCGACGGAGGCACAGGACGCCGCAGCGTCCTCGCGGGCGGCCCGCAGCGTCTCCGCGTCGAGGCGGTATCCTTCCGGCGTGGCGATCGTCACGGAGATGCCGAGCCGCACCGACCCGAGCAGGAGGGACCGGAGGACGTTGTTGCCGTCCCCCACCCAGGCCAGCCGCAGGCCGGCCAGCCGGCCCCAGCGCTCCTGCATTGTCAGAAAGGTCGCGAGCGCCTGGCACGGGTGCTCCCAGTCAGAGAGGGCGTTGATGACCGGGATGCGTGCCTGCTCGGCGAGGACGGTGATGGTGGCGTGGACGAACGTTCGGGCAGCGATGCCGTCCACCCACCGGTCCAGATTTCGAGCGACGTCGGCGTACGACTCGCGGACTCCCATCTGAATGTCCTGGGCGCCCAGGTAAATGGCGTGTCCCCCGAGCTGCAGCATCGCGGCCTCAAACGTCACGCGCGTCCGGAGGGACGGCTTCTCGAAGAGAAGCGCCAGGCTCTTGCCGGCAAGGAGCGGCGGGCGGTCACCCGCGCGTGAGCGGGTCTTGAGGTCGGCGGCAAAGCGGAGCAGGTCCTGTAACTCGCCGGTCTCGAGATCCCGGATCCCTGTGAAATCTCGCCCCCGGAGCATCGCCATCGTTACGTATCCCCGCGCAGGTGTGACAGCGAAAAAAGGGGCGCCAAGCGCCCCGCGGGTGTGTTCGGCGGTGCCATCACGGTTTCCTGTCCGGTATCACAACGTCACTCGCTCCTCACAGCACCCGGCGGGCGCCCATGTAATGCCCGGCATAGTAGGGGGCGTCGAGATCGTCGATCACGACCCGGCGCGGGGTAGCTGACGGGTGCACGAACCGGCCATCCCCGATATAGATCCCCACGTGGGATGCCCCGCTGCCGTCGGTGTTAAAGAACACGAGGTCGCCGGGAGCAAGGTCGCTCCGGCCGACGGGGACGCCCGCATTCCACTGATCGTAAGACCTCCGGGGAATGTCCGGCACGTAGGGTTCATAGACGAGATACACGAGACCCGAGCAGTCCACCCCGGACGGGCTCACTCCGCCCCAGACGTACGGGGTGCCGAGATACCCCAGCGCCTCCGAGGTCACCCGGCGGGCCAGCAGGCCCGTTCGTTCGGTGCTCGAGAGAACGGGCGGAGGAGTGCTGACGGACGCCCTGTCCGGGACGGTCGAGCGGACCGGTGCCGTGCCCTGGATTGCCGGTGCGGCGGTCCGCATGGCCGGTGCCGCGCTCAATACGGCCGGTGCGGCGCCCACCACGGTGGGTGCGGCGGCCGGCCGCGGAATCCGCAGGACCTGACCCGCCGAGAGGACGTCGGGGGACGCCAGGTGATTGGCCTCCTGGAGTTGGGTGACGGTCACGCCGTACGCTTGCGCGATGTGATAGAGCGTGTCACCCGAACGCACCACATACGTAATGGTGCGCGGCACGGGAACGCGGGCGGGGGAACCCGGCTCCCCTGAGGCGCGGGCCGATGCATCCGGGGTTCTCCCGACTGAGGCCGCATTCGCCGTTGCCGTCCGCTGCGATCCGGATGGAGCGCTCCCCGCCGCCGCCGCCGGGTGCGGCGCCGCGCTCGACTGAGGCGCATTGCGCCGCGGCGCGGGGGCATCGGGGATCCGCAGAACCGTGCCGACCTGAATCTTGGAGGGGTCGTGGATGCCGTTGACCGTGACGAGGAGGCTTAATGGGACCCCGAAACGCCGTGCGATACTGTACAGAGTGTCATGTGGGGCGACCGTGTAGAACTGGGCGGCGTCCGCAGGGAGTGACGCAGCTATGAAAATTGCTATCGCGGCTGTAATGCACGCACATACCCGCATGCTCTGCTTCCCCCCGCGCTGTCCCCCCCGGGCCAGTCACTTTTTTTATGCCCGGGGTGGGATCGCGGCAGACGGAAGCAGCCGTACATGTGGGCTGTAAGCCCCGTGTAATTACAACAGAAGTGTGAGGGAAGGACTGGGGGCGCGGAAGTAGTTAGCGCTTGGAGTACTGGAACCCCTTCCGTGCGCGCTTGTGGCCGTACTTTTTGCGTTCCTTCTGACGGGGATCGCGGGTCAGGAGGCCCGCCTTACGAAGAGGCGACCGCAGCTCCGCGTCGAACGCCAGGAGCGCCCGCGCGATACCCAGCCGGATCGCTCCGGCCTGCCCAACCATCCCCCCTCCGGTCACATCCGCGGTGACATCGAACCGCCCTTCGGCCTTGGCGACGGCAAACGGCTGAAAGATCGTCGTGAGCAGGGGCCCGCGTGGAAAGTACCGGTCAGCAGGGCGGCCGTTCACGGTGATCGTCCCGGTCCCGGACACCACTCGCACCCGGGCCGTCGCCTCTTTGCGGCCGCCGGAGGTCATCGGAATCGCCCCTGTGTCCATGCGTTACGCCTCCTTCGCCGACCGGCTGACGGGAGCCAGGGGTGTCGGTTGCTGGGCCGCGTGCCGGTGCGCCTCCCCCCGGTAAACGCGGAGCTTCCGCAGGCACTCCCGGCCCAGCGGAGTATGGGGGAGCATCCCCCACACCGCTTCCTTCAAAACCGTCTCGGGGTGCCGTTGCAGAAGTTTGCCCGCCGGGGTGGCGCGCAGGCCTCCCGGGTAGCCCGAGTGGCGGTAGTAGATCTTCTGCTGCGCCTTCCGGCCGGTCAGGCGGATCTTGTCAGCGTTGACGACCACGATGTGATCGCCGCCGGTATATGGCGTGAACGTCGGCCTCGCCTTGCCCCGGAGGACCGACGCGATCCGGCTCGCGAGCCGCCCGAGCACCTGCCCTTTGGCATCGACCACAAACCAGCGGCCGGGGTCACCGGGCTTGGCCATGAAAGTCTTCATTTGCTCTCCTTGTCCAGGCAACACTAAGGCATTATAGAGGGCGCGTGGAGTTCGTGTCAACCAACGACTCTGAAGATCACAATGACTCTGTGAGATCGCTAGCGCTCTTTCCGCAAGGCCTGCAGAACTGCGCGCTCAAACTCGTCAAAGTCTCCCAGCCTGGTTTGCATGATTCTGAAGACGATTCTGTCATCGACGCGCCCGTACTCGTGCACCAAGAGGTTCAGGAAGCCCTTCATCTCCCGCAGACGTTGTCTCATGGATTCGGAGAAGATCCCTGCGCGCTCGAGCTTCTCGAAAAGGTCGTCTTCCTCACCGGGCAACCCCAGGCGCAGGCCGGTGACGAGCAGGCTGCATACATCAATGACGGTTGCAATAGCGACTTGTAACAAACGCTCGCAGGCTCGCCGCTTCTCGATTCTTTGATATTCTTCAAAGCTCCGCGGAGCTATCTGGCGCAGTTCCGCCAGGTAACTCTTCATCTGGTCGAGGCGCGCCAGGATGCGCTCATGATCCAGCATGGAGGACCGCGTCCAGATAGCTCTCATAGATCGGCTTGAAGTCCTCGAACGCCTGCGCCGTCCGATATGCCAACCTGTAAAGTGCGTCGTCATCCTTCGAGAGGATAACGCACCCCTCTTTCAGCACCCGCCGGCGAATGGGCAGGGGGAGCTGCTGGAAGATGTGTATATCCAGGTCCGACTGCGCCAGGTATTCCAGCCGCTTCTCGGTCATTCCCTCGGAGACCTCGGGTCGGAGGACCAGACAGACGTCGATGTCCGATGCCGGGCTTTGCTCGCCGCGTGCGACACTGCCAAACACCAGCACAGCCAGTACGCTCGGATCTTCC
>DASUDA010000133.1:0-9534 GCA_036275835.1 bacterium
GTCACCGGCGCCCCGAGCGACCGCGCGAGAGTCCGGACACGAGGGCGTTGCGTGACACCCAGGACGGGCAGACCGGCGAGTCCTGACGGCAGCGAGAACTGATCCGGAAGAGCGTCCAGGACGATTCCCGCGATGCGGTCGCGATACGGCGCCACGAGAGCCTCCCCGACCGCCTCCGCGCTGGCCACGACGACATCGACGTTTCCGGCACGGAGCGCCGCCGCTGCCCGCTCGCGGGCGGACACCCCCAGGAGCCCGTGCACGGGCAGGACCCGGAGGCCCAGCGGCGCGAGGCGGTGAGCCAGTTGCTCGGCTCGGTGCATCGCCTGCACACGACGGGAGCTCACGACCAACGCCCAGCCGCGGTCCCGCGTGGCAAGGACTGCTGCGCCGGCGATCGCCTCGGCCCGACCCCGACCGGACGGGAGGCCGAGGACGACCGCCCGTCCTCCGCTCAGGGCCGCCAGCGCCTCTGCCACGGAGGGCCGGAACGGACGTCCCTCATTCACAGGGATGGCCAGGCGGCCGATCACGTCAGGGGCGGTGAGCCCGTCCCAGGCCGCGCGCGGTGAGGCGGCTGTCGACAAGGATGCGTCGTCTTCCTGCCTCTCCAGGTAGATGTTGATGCCATAGGTGCGATCCCCGCCGCCGGTCACTCGGGCCGCGATGACTGTGTATCGCGCGCCCGCGTCCATCGACGGAGCCAGCCGGCCTGCCAGATGTGCGCTGAGGTACCCGAGGACCGGGCCGTCGTCCATCGTCACCTGGATGGCATGCGGGTCATGCGCGTTGGCGGGCTCACGCCTGAGGCGGAGGCGATCCCCCTCCTTCACTTGGGCGATCAGCGTCTGCCGCTGTTCAAACGTGACGCCGACGACCTTGGTGTAGAATGCCCGGGCTTCTTCGACCGCCTCATGCCGGCCTTCATCGACGTAGTCCGCGGCCCGGCGGAAGAGACGGTCGAGCAGGAGGCCCGTGTCGGCCAGAATGACCTCGGGATCGACCCCGGGGATCTCGAGCGCCCGCAGGCGCAGCCGGACACGATCCGGATCGAACCTGTCCCGTTCCGGTGTGACGGCCACGTCCACCGCGGCATCCGTGAAGGTGAGGAGTTCCCCCCAGGGCGCCATCGCGAAGCCGATCGCCTCGAGGAAGGAGACGCCGTCTGTCACGCCGATCCGGAGGTGCGCGCCCTCCCCGACGAGCCGTCGGGCCACCGCGCGAACACCCTTCACCGCCAGGAGAGGCTGGCGATTTCCCGGGCCGAACGGTCCCAGCCGTTCCAGTTGTTCGACCAGCGGCACGGTGAGGTCCGCAAGCGTCACCTCGGCGTCCACGTTCACCTCGCCGCGGACCTCCGCCCCCGCCGCCCACGTCTTGGCCACATCCTGAAAGTGCCGCCGGAAATCCGCGACGGCGTCCGCGGCGATCGACAACCCCGCGGCCATGGGGTGCCCGCCGAACCCGGACAGGTGCGCCCGGCAGGCCTCGAGCGCCTCCACGAGATTGAACCCTTCGACGCTGCGCCCCGACCCGCGGCCGGATCCTCCGGCGAGGGCGATCACGACGGCCGGCCGCCTGTACTGCTCGACGAGGCGTGCGGCCACAAGACCCGCCACGCCGGGATGCCATCCTTCGCCCGCCACCACGAGCGCGGGGACGGACGGATCCGTCGCGGCCTGTGCCGCCGCCTCCGTGAGCACCTGGTCGAGGATCGCCTGCCGTTCCCGGTTGGCTTCGCCGAGGTCTCGGGCCAGAGATTGCGCTTCGACAGGATCGTCCGTAAGCAACAGACGCAGTGCCGGGCTGGGGTCGCCCAGCCGGCCAGGCGCGTTCAGGCGCGGTCCCAGGAGCCAGCCGATCTGCCACGCTTCGACCGGACCCTGAATGCCGGCCTCGTCGATCAGGGCCTGCAGGCTCGGCGGCGCAGCGCGCAGCTGTTCCAAGCCCGCCGCGAGGAAGCGGCGGTTGTCCCCGAGAAGCGGGACGACATCAGCGCCCGTCCCCAACGCGGCGAGAGCGGACAACTCGGACGGAAGCGCCGGGGATCGGTCCAGGCAGCGCCTGAGCGCCCAAATAAACAGGAATGCCAGCCCGGCGGCGCACGGCACCGCGGCGACGTCCGGGCCGCGCACCGGTTCGACGACCGTCGCGGGCGGCCGCTCCCCCCGGGCCGCGTGGTGATCGAGGACAATAACATCGAGCCCGAGTGAGCGCGCGCGGGCGATCGCCTCGAAGGCGGTGATCCCGCAGTCGGCCGCAATCAGGACGCGGGCGCCAGCGGACGCGAGCGCTTCCACAGCGGCGACCCCGAGCCCGTACCCGTCCCGGATCCGGTGAGGCAGGTACCAGAGAGGATCCGCACCCAGGCCCCGGAGGCCGCGCAGCAGGATCGCCGTCGCCGAGATCCCGTCCACGTCATAATCGCCGTGCACCGCAATCCGCCGGCCGGAGGCGAGCGCCTGTGCGACCACCCCTACGGCCTCGGTCATGTGCGGGATGCCGGCCGGATCGGCCAGATCATCCAGGCGGGGTTCCAGGAAAGCGCGCGCCGCTTCGACCGTGGTCACACCCCGCTTTCGCAGCAGGGCCGCGACCAGAGGATGCACGCCCAGGGCGGCCGCGAGGGTCGCCGCTCCCGGATCGGCCGGCGCGACGTTCCAGGTGGTTTTGTTGAGGACGGCCATCGTCATCGCCCATTATAGCGCGCCTGTCTCGCGGCGGCCCGCACAGGGTCTGCGGGGGCCGGCGCGTGCCGCCGCGCGCATCATCGCGCGGGACCTGAGTTCCGATGTGAAAGGGAGAAGTCGCTACCGTAAGACCTGGGGGTGGCGCGGCATCACCTGATCGTCATGCGGGAGGCGAGCACTCGCCGGAATGTGCCGCCACGGGCTTGGACGACAACGGGATCCTAAAAGTCTGCGAGATCAGGTCCTGTGGGTGCTCGCCCCCTGTGAAAGAACCGGATCACGGGCCAGATCAGCGTCCGAAGAGTCCGGTCATCGTTCCCATGGCAAGGGTGCTGCCGCGAACCAGGAACCGGACTGCTGCGGCGGTGGTCGTTGGGCCCCCGTCGATCTTTGAAGAGAGCGCATAGATCGTAAACCTGTAGTGGTGCGGCTTGTCGCCGACCGGCGGACACGGGCCGCCGTACTCGCTGAATCCGAAATCGGTCAAGCCGAGGACTGCCCCGGCCGGCAGATCGGGGGAGCTCTTCGCACCCGCGCCTTCCTTGAGCTCGTGCACGTTGGGTGGAATGTTAAAGAGAACCCAATGGTACCATCCCGTGCCGGTCGGTGCGTCCGGATCGTGCAAGATCAGCGCGAAGGAAACGGTCCCGGACGGTGCGCCGCTCCAGGCGAGGTGGGGTGACCGGTTGCCTCCCGTACACCCGAAGCCGTTGAAGACGGTCGACATCGGCAGTGTCCCGCCGTCGGTGAAGGTGTTGCTCCTTATGGTTAACTTCGCCATGGGCGCGGAATCGACCGTGCGTGGCATGGTCAGGGGAACGATGAGAAGCGCACAGGAGATCGCCACCAACACGACCAGCCACGGAACGAAACGCCGCATCGCTGTCTCCTCCTTTGAGCATCCCTCTGAAGCCTTTAGAGCAACCTGAGCCCGGTGAGGAACACGATCACGTGAAGCCATGGTCTTTCTTACGGGAGCCGGGGCGTGTCCTCGGGGGGTCCCGACGGTGGCCCGGGCGATGGCCGCGGCTGCGCCCAGGTGGGGAGGCCTGCCAGTTTCTCTTGTTGCGTCTTGGCCGTCTGCTCCAGCTCGTGGATTCGCTCCCTCAGACCGGCCTGGAGCGCGAGCGAGACGACAAAGGTGATGAGCGCGCCGGCGAGACCCACCCCGATCAGGGCGAGCGAGAGTGGCCCCGTGTAGAGCGGCCACCGAATGAGCTTGACGGTCACCGGATCATTGTTGCTGACGGTAAAGATGGTGGCCGCGAGGAAGACCACAATGAGCCACACCGCTGCGCGCATGCGAGGCGGAACTCCTATCGCCGCCGCCGGCCACGGCGCCGGCGGCTTTCCCCGGGCGACATCGCCGGCGCGGCCACCGGGATCTCGCCCTCCCCCGCGCCTCCGCGGGGCCCACCGTCTCCCGCGACGGCGGGCTGCTCTCGCGGCCGCTCCGCGGGACGCCCGGCCCGCTGCGCAGCCTCCTGGGCGCGGCGCTGGCGCTCCGACCAGTTATGCCAGTCGACCAGAATCGGGCTCGCATTGAAGATCGACGAGTACCCGCCGGTGATGATGCTAACGACGAGGCCGAACGCCACATCCCGGATCGTCTCACCGCCGAACAGGTAGACGGCTCCGATGGCCAGGACGGCCGTCATCGCCGTGTTGATGGACCGGACCAGCGCCTCCAGGACGCTGCGATTGACCAGGTGCTCGAATGGTTCGCGCGTCCGCATGGCCAGGTTCTCGCGAATCCGGTCGAAGATCACGATCGTGTCGTTGATCGAGTATCCGGCCACCGTCAGGAGTACCGCCAGGAACGAGCTGTTGACCTCGCGCTGGGTCAGCGCAAACGCGCCGACGACGACGAGGAGATCGTGCAGCAGGGCGATGTCCGCGGCGATCGCAAACCGGATGGACTGGAACCGGAAGGAGATGAAGATCACCTGGAGGACGATCCCGATCGCGACCCCGAGGATGGCGATGTTTCGGAGTTCCGCTCCGATCTCCGGCCCGACCGTGTCCTCCCGGAGCATCTCAGACGTCGGCCACCGGGTTTTGAATGCATCGAGGATCGCGTTGGTTTGGGCCTGCGCGAGCGGCCGCGTGCGGATGAACACCTCGGTGTCACCCGACCGCTGAATGATCGCATCGCCCAGGCCGAACCCATCCATGACCTGCCGGATCTCGCCAATGGCGAACGGCTGGGTGATGCGGAGTTCGAGAGAGTTCCCCCCGGTGAAGTCCACGCCCCAGTTAAGCGCGTGGTGGTCCCGGACGTGATGGACATAGAGGGCGACGAGCCCGGGCACGATCACCGCGAGCGAGAGCGCGTACCACCAGCGCCGGCGCCCGATCAGGTCGAAGCCGCGCGGCACGATCCTACTCCCCTACCCCGGCAGGTCCCGATCCGCCCGCCCCTGCTCCGCCGGTGACTGGCACAAGCGGTCGACCGCGGCCGAGCGACGCCAGGCTCTGGATCCATCCCGCGAGCGGCGTTTCGAGGACCAGGTCGACGAAGACGCGGGTCACGACGATGGCGGTGAAGATGCTGGTGAGGATGCCCAGGATCAGGGTCACCGCGAAGCCGCGGACCGGGCCGGTCCCGAGCCAGAGCAGGACCGCGGCGCCGATCAGCGTCGTCGTGTTCGAGTCGAAGATCGTCACGATCGCCCGGCTCCATCCCGCGCTGACCGCGGCGCGCAGGGTCTTCCGCGCCCGAAGCTCTTCCTTGACCTTCTCAAAGATGATGACGTTCGCGTCCACGGCCACGCCGAGGGAGAGAATGAACCCCGCGATACCGGGGAGGGTGAGCGTCGCTCCGAGCAGAGACAAGAGGGCGAACAGGATCAAGGTGTAGACCCCCAGCGCGAGATCGGCCAGGAACCCCGGCAGCCGGTAGTACAGCAGCATGAAGAGGCCGACAAGCACGAACGCGATGTTTCCGGCGCGCAGGCTCCGGTCGATCGAATCGCGTCCCAGGAGGGGGCCGACCGTCCGGTTTTCCACGATCTTCACCGGCAGCGGGAGGGCGCCTCCGCGGAGCAGGACTGCCAGATCACGCGCCGATTCCAGGGTAAACCCGCCCTCGATGACGCCCCGCCCTTCGGGGATCGGGCTGTTGATCACCGGGGAACTGATCACCCGGTTGTCGAGGACGATCGTGAGAAACTTCCCGACGTTCTTGGTCGTGTAGTCCCCAAACGTCTTCGCCGCCGAACTCTTGAAGGTGAACCCGACCTCCGGCCGGCCGTACGGGTCGTATTGCACCTGGGCGTCCTTCAGATCCGCGCCCGTGAGGACGATCTTTTTCGGAACCTTCAGCTGCCGCTTGTCCGGCAGGATGACCGTGTCCGTCCCCTGCCACTCGGCCCCCTGAGGAAGCGACTGCGTCGCGGTGTCTACGAACTCCAATAACGCGGTCTTTCCGATCAGGTCGATCGCCCGCTGGGGATTTTGGATGCCGGGCAGCTCCACCAGGATGCGGTCGCGCCCCTGCCGGGTGATCGCGGGCTCGGCCACCCCCAGCTGGTCGACGCGATTGCGGATGATGCGGAGCACCCCGTCCATCGCGTCGTTGCTCATCGGCGTCTCAGGAGTCGGCTCCGCCTGCAGGACGATGTGGCTTCCGCCCTGGAGATCCAGCCCGAGGTTCACGTGCAGGTGGGGAGATTGGAGGAGGGGCGTCGTTCCGCTGAAGCGCACAGGCTGGAACGCCGCGACAAACGCGGCCAGCGCGATCACCACGACGCCGAGAAGGCGAACGGGATTGCTGAGCCTCACGCCCGCGACGCCTCCAGCTTCGACACCGTCACTCCCTCCAGCTCAAACAAAAAAAGGCGCGGAGACCGCGTTTGATTATAACGACCGGCCCGCCGGGGTGTCAAACGACACGGCGTGCGAGGAGGCGCGCACCGCACCTTCCTCTTCACGCTCTCCCACGCGTGGATGTGAAGACTATCCGACCGGCAGCGCCGGCCGGAACGGATCACGGCGCGCCGCCCGGCGGCCCTCCGCCAGACCGCCCTCGCGACCGGGGGCCGGCCGGTACTGTGCCTCGAAAAATCGCAGGGCCCCCTCCGTGAGGAGATGGTAGTACGCCGAGAAAAGCGCGCGCGCGTCGAGGCCGCGCCACCGGGCGGGCAAGAGCTCCTGGGGGAGCCCAGGGTCGATGAAGAGGAATTTCCGGAACGCGTGGACGAGCAAGGTCTTCTCGCTGAACGACGCCGCATCGGGAGCGGTCTCCCCGGCGGCGTCGGCCCGGCGGCGCCCCTCGAGGCGGGGCTTCCAGGTCTCGACGAATCCGGCATAGGCGGCGTCAATCGCATTCAGATCCCAGTACCGCTCGGCGAGGGCCGGGTCCGGGGTCGGCCCTTCATGCCGGGCGGCGAAGAGTTCGATCTGCCCGGCGAGACCGTATCGCTCGGCCAGAGAGACGGTCCGCTCGCCGAGATTGTTGGGAGTGACGTATGTCCCGCGGGAGAGCGGGGCACATCCCATCCACACGAGTTCGCGCCGCAGTGCCGCGCGCCGCCGGCGATCCCCTGTCGCCGCGGGCACGACCAGCAGGCGCCACAGCCCGTCCCACCGTTCCGGATGCAGCTTGAAGATCCGCTGGGCCGCCTCCTCCACCCGGTCCTGCCCCCGCGGGGTGAGCGCGTAGTAACTGGCCCGGCCGGACCTGATCGGGGCCAGCCACCCCTGCCGCGACATCCGCGACACCGCCGCCCGTACGGCGGGGGCCGTAAACCCGACCTCGGTCATGAGCGCGATCAGGCTGCCGACCCAGATCGTCCCCCCGTAGTGGCGGACGTAGTCGCCGAAGAGCGTGAACATCATCGAGCGCGCCCGCACTACGCCAATCCCTCCACGATCGTCGCGACGCCCTGCCCCACGCCGATGCACATCGCAGCCAGTCCCCACCGCGCCTGCCGGCGCCTCATCTCGCGGAGCAGGGTGACGAGAATCCGGGCTCCGCTCGCTCCAATCGGGTGACCGAGCGCGATCGCGCCACCATTGGGGTTGAGGCGGGTCCTGTCGATCTCCAGATCCTGAACGCAGGCCAGCACCTGGACGGCAAAGGCTTCATTGATTTCGATGATCTCCATCTCGTCGAGGGTCTTCCCGGCCCGCTGCAGGACTTTGCGCGTGGCCGGAACCGGACCGATGCCCATGTACGATGGGTCCACACCGGCCACGGCCTGCGCCACGATCCGCCCAAGCGGCCGGCGGCCCTCCCGCTCGGCCCACTCCGCCGACACCAGGAGAAGGCCCGCGGCTCCGTCGTTGATGCCCGACGAGTTCCCCGCCGTGACCGTCCCCCCCGGCCGGAAGGCCGGCGGCAGCGCCGCCAGAGCCTCCAGTGTCGTGTCCGGTCTGGGGTGTTCGTCGGTGTCGACCACGACCGGTTCTCCGCGCCGGCGGGGGATCGTGACGGACACGATCTCTTCGGCGAACCGGCCCTCCCGCATGGCCGCTCCCGCCCGCTGCTGGCTCTCGAGCGCAAAGGCGTCCTGGGCCTCCCGAGAAATTCCGTAGCGCTCAGCCAGGTTCTCCGCGGTCTCCCCCATGCTGTACAGCGGATACCGCTCCTCGAGGCGCGGGTTGGGAAACCTCCAGCCGATTGTCGTATCCTGGAGCACCATGGCGCCCCGCGGAAACGCGGTCGCGGGCTTTGCCGTGACGAATGGGGCGCGAGTCATGCTCTCCACGCCGCCGGCCAGGAAGACGTCCCCGTCCCCTCGGGCGATCGCGTGCGCGGCCGCGTGGACCGCCTGCATCCCCGATCCGCACAAGCGGTTGACCGTGTGGCCGGGAACCTCATGCGGCAGGCCGGCCACGAGCACCGCCATCCGGGCGACGTTGCGGTTATCCTCACCGGCCTGGTTGCTGCACCCCATCACGACGTCCTCGATGTCGTGGGGATCCAGCGCGTTGCGCTGGACCAGCGCTTGAACGATGTGCGCCGCCATGTCATCGGGACGCACGTCCCGGAGGGCGCCGCCGTACCGTCCGATCGGCGTACGCACCGCGTCCAGAATCACCACGTCACGCATTGTCCCAGACTCCCTTCGTCCAGTGCCTCGAGCGGACGGCTCAGCGTCCCGCATACGATGCGGGCCGCTTCGCGAGAAACGCGGCGACGCCTTCGCGATGGTCCTCTGTACGGCCCGCGATCTCCTGGAGAAGGGCTTCATACTCCAGCGCATCCCGGAGGTCCGCCGCGATGTTGTGGTCCACGCCTCGCTTGATCAGTCCGTACGCTCGCGTCGGCCCCTTCGCCAGCCGGTCGGCCCACTCCATCGCCCGCGCCATCAGGTCGTCGTGCGGGACGACCTTGTTCACCAATCCTACCCGCTCCGCGGTGGCGGCGTCTATGGGGTCGGCCAGCAGCATCATCTCCAGTGCCCGCCCCATGCCGATGAGCCGGGGGAGGAGCCAGGTGCCCCCGGAGTCGGGAATGAGGCCGACCCGGGTGAACGCCTGGAGGAATGAGGCGCGGTCCGAGGCGACGCGGAGGTCGGCCGCGAGCGCGAGGTTGCATCCCGCCCCCGCGGCGACGCCGTTGACGGCCGCGATGACCGGTTTCTCCACCGTCCGCATCTGGAGGATGATCCGGTTGTAGCGGGTGCGCAGGATCTCCCCGAGGGAGGTCTCTCCGGGGGCATGGTCCCGGAGATCGGCGCCCGCGCAAAACGCCCGCCCGCTGCCGGTCAGCAGAAGGCAACGCACCTCCGGCGACCGCTCCGCCTCCCGGAGGGCGCCGAGAAGTTCTTCGCCGGCCCGGGCGTCGAGCGCATTCAACACGTCCGGACGGTTGAGCGTCAGCACACGCACCCCGTCC
>DASUDA010000134.1:0-3434 GCA_036275835.1 bacterium
GCCAGGGCCAGCCCCGGCCAGATGTCCAGCGCCGTGGAGGCGCCTTTGGCGTCCACCTGGGCCGCCTGGAGCTGGTACGTGATCCACAGGAACGCTCCGGGCGCGATGAGCGCCATCGCGTTCACCGTGACGCCCGTGAGCGTGAGGCTCTTACGAAAGCCCGTGTCCGTCGACATGCGTGATGCCTCCTTGTCCGTGCTGATGGTCAGCGTCTGGGCACTGCGCCGAGGCAGTCGGCAGGCATCGCAGCCCGAGCGGCCAAAAAACATGACGCCGGCCTTGTAGGGGTCGGCGTCCAGGCCTCACGCACATCTCGGTGCTTGGGCCGTTTATACCAAGGACGGCACACCATGTCAAGGCTTTCTTGAAACTCCGAACACCAGTAGCGTGTTCCCTTGCCTGTCCGCCGGGTTTCGTGGTAGCATGGCAGCGGGCCAGGATGCCCCTGCTGGTGCGGCGGGGGCGTTTTGCATTGGGGAGAGGCATCGGGGAGAGGTATGAGTGAGCAACGGCGCGGCCGCGTCCTTCTCGTCGACGACGAAGCCCTGATCCGCATGGGTATGGGGGTGATCCTCCGCGACCTGGGTTACGAGATCGTGGGGGAGGCGCGCGATGGACAGGAAGCCATCGACAAGGTCGCGTCCCTCGATCCCGACGTCGTGATCATGGACATCAAGATGCCGGTCATGGATGGGTTGGAGGCCACGCGGCGGATCATGGCGACCCACCCGGTGCCGATCATCGTGCTCACCGCCTACGGACAGCAAAGCCTCGTTGAGGAGGCCGCCGATGCCGGTGTCCTCGCCTACCTGATGAAGCCTGTGCGTGAGGGCGACATCGCGCCGGCGATCGAGGTCGCCCGCGCCCGGTTTGCCGACCTGCAGTGGCTCCGGCGGGAATCCGCTGCTCCCGCAGTTTCCGGTTCGGGCGGATCGGGGGACGTCGAGCCGCGGGTTACGGAGGCCACCCGGATTCTGAGCGCCCGGTACCAGCTCACCGAAGCGGAGGCCGCCGCGCGCCTGCGGCGGTTGGCGACGAGTTCTCGCCGCACGGTGGCGGAGATCGCCGGCGCAATCATCGCGCTCGACCGAGGGTGAGAATGCCCGGCGGGAGCGTCTCCGTGCCTCCCACGCCGCGCATCGCGGGGGTCGGCTCGGCCACGCATGCCGGCAGGGTCCGGCCGAAGAACGAGGACTACCTCCTGGCTGAGATTCCGGACGACCCGGTTCTGGGCGGCAGCCGAGGAAGTCTCTTTCTTGTTGCCGATGGCGTGGGCGGGGCAGGGGCCGGGTCGGTTGCCAGCGCCGAGGCGGCTCACACCGTCCTGCAGGAGTATTACCTCGACCGCCGAGGCGACCCGGGCCGGCGCCTTCGCCAGGCCGTCGAGCGGGCCAACCTGCACGTGTATGACATGCGCATGGGTCATCCGGACCTCTCCGGCATGCAGACCACGCTGACGGCCCTGGTGGTGTGCAAGGCCCGCTACTGGGTGGGCCACGTCGGAGACAGCAAACTCTTTCAGCTCCGAAACGGAGTGCTGCGGCAGCTGACGCGGGACCACACCATCGTCGAAGAGATGCGCCGGCTGGGGCTCGTCGGTCCCCACCAGGCCGGACGTCACAGCCACCTCCTCACGCGGACGATCGGCGGCGACCCACTCGTCGCCGTGGACCTCCACAGCGGCCGTCCCCAGCCGGGCGACTGCTTCATCCTCGCCACGGACGGAATCTTCGAGCACCTGACCCCGGAGGACGTCCGTTCGACGTTCGCGAACTCCCCCCCGGCGGAAGCGGCGGCTGCGTGTGTCGAGGAAGCCAACCGGCGGGGCGGGTACGATAACCTGACGGTGCTGGGCGTCACAGTCGCCGGCTGACCGCATTCTAGCAGGGAACTCATGCCTGCCCCCGGTGATCGGATCGACCACTATCTCGTCGAGCGCCCGCTCGGGCGGGGCGGGGAGGCCGCCGTCTTCCAGGCGCGGGATCTCAGCTCCGGCCAGCCCGTGGTTTTGAAGGTCCTGGAGCCCGTTCATCTAGGAGAGGTGGCCGCATATGAGCGCTTCCGCCGGGAGGTGGCGATCACCCGCCTCCTGCGCCACCCTGGGATTCCCCGCCTCCTCGAAGTCCGCGAGGACGCGCGCCCGCCCTACATCGTGCTGGAGTACACGGAAGGCCAGTCCCTCCGTGAGATCATCGAGAAGAATGGACAGCTTCCCCTCCCGCGCGCCCTGGAGATCGCGACCAGCCTGGCCGAAGTCGTCGCGTACTGTCATGCGCATCACGTGTACCACCGGGACCTCAAGCCGGAGAACATCCTCGTCGACGCGGAAGGGCGCGTCACGATCATCGATTTCGGAATCGCGCTGCTCGAGGGGGCGCCGCGCGTGACCTGGCGGGGATTTTCCGGACTGGTCGGGACACCGGAGTACATGGCGCCGGAGCAGATCCGGGGTGAGCGGGGAGGCCCGCAGACGGATGTGTACGCGCTGGGGCTGATCCTGTACGAGATGCTGGCGGGCCGTCCCCCGTACCGCAGCACGAACCCTCTCTCAACGATGTACCAGCACCTCAACATGAACGCCGAGCCCCTCCACCGGCTCCGCCAGGATGTGCCCGCACCCATCGCGGCCGTGGTCGCCCGCGCGATGCGGCGGCGGAAGGAGGAGAGGTTCGCGACGGCCGCGGAACTCTACACCGCGCTCCGCAACCCAGAACAGGTAGACGTCGGCATCCTCGCGCGTCCGGATCCGCCCCTGGGCGCCCCGCCGCGCGAAGGCCTGGTCAGGCACCCCCTTGTCATCCTGAGCCTCGTGGCGTTTGTGACCGCCGTGCTGGTGGTGGTGGCCGAGATCCTTCTTCGTCACTGAGCCGCGGGCACGCGATGTCGACCGGCCACATGACGATCCAAAGATGAGGTGCGCACCCAATGAAGGCGATTGTGCTGCATGAGGTGGGCGAACCGGAGACCCTGCGGCTGGAGGAGGTGCCGGACCCGGTGCCGGGCCCCGGCGACGTTGTCGTGCGTCTGCGCGCGGCGGCCCTCAACCATCGCGATCTCTTCATCTGCCGGGGGCAATATGCTGGCCTGCGCTTTCCGATCATCCTCGGCGCAGACGGAACCGGCGAAGTCGCCGCCGTGGGCTCAGGCGTCCGCGGCGTGGGGGTGGGGGAGTCCGTGGTGGTCAATCCGAGTCTCGACTGGGGCGACGACGCGCGTGTCCAGGGGCCTCGCTGGCGTATTTTGGGTCTGCCGGACGACGGGACGTTTGCCCAACTGGTCAAGGTGCCCGCGGACAGCGTTTTCCCGCGCCCGGCGGGCCTCTCGGATGAGGAGGCGGCGGCCCTTCCCCTCGCCGGCATCACGGCGTACCGGGCGGTGGTCACGCGCGGGCAGGTGCGGGCAGGCGAGAAGGTGCTCGTGCTCGGGATCGGGGG
>DASUDA010000135.1:0-2246 GCA_036275835.1 bacterium
ATTGCCAAGTGGGATTGCGGCGGCTACACTGGTCGCGGGAGGTATCGGCCAGTGGCCAAGGTCATGGTTTCGCTCCCCGAGGAGTTTCTCAGGCGTGTAGATCGCGCTGCCAGAGCCCAGAACCGGTCGCGCAGCGAGCTGATTCGAGAAGCGCTCCGCGCCCTGCTGGACATGCGCACCGGAGGGCCCGCCTCTTGGCGTGCTGCCCTTACGCCACTGACTGAGCTCGAACAACAGTGGGTCGGGCAATGGGATTCTGCCGACATCGTCCGCTACTATCGCGATCGCCGGTATGGCCGCGGAGCTCGTCGTTGATACGTCTCGTTTGACTGGCCGTATGCTACAGGCTTTTCTCCCTTAAATTCCGTGGATTCCCGGATGGACCCAGCCGGTCGCCGACGCCACACTATGGGTGTGGAAGGGCCGGACGCCGGGGTCGCGCCAGTTTCGCCCCAGTTCGCCCGACTCAGGAAAAAGGAAGCGACAAGCACACTCTCACTCACCGGCCCTTTCCACGCCAATTTGTGTCACAGGATGTTCCCGGCCCCTGTCGAAACAGGGCATGCGAAGGACATAATCCGGGGCGTGGTCCATGTTTGCCCACGTCGGGGGAACAAAGGAGGTGTAGGGGACCACAGGGAGTGACAAGCGCCAGAACTCGCCGCGGGATCGCGCGCGACGAGTTGACGAGGAAGGGGATCTCGAAACGGAGCCTTCTAATGGATTGTCCCAGGGAAGTGCTCCTCTTCGGCGGGTGACCCTAGGTCCGGTCCGGGCCTCAAGAACGCTGCCAAAACCCGGGGGCGACCCCGGCGACAGAAGGCGTTCAGGACGCACAATCTCCGGCGGTGGGCGGTGCGGCGGACTCCCCGTTCCCGCACGGCCGCGGGCAGGCGCTCCTGCCACTGCCGACCTTTGCCCCCCGGACATGCCGCAGTGTCTTGGTATGCCTGCGCGTGTCCACGCGGGGGCGGCCCGGAGGACCTCATGTGCGGGATCATAGGGTATATCGGCGACCGTCAGGCTCTGCCTGTGCTGCTGGACGGGCTGCGCCGGCTCGAGTACCGGGGGTACGACTCGGCAGGCGTTGCTGTCATCAACGATGGTCATGTTGAGGTACGCAAGGCGGCGGGAAAGCTCTGCCGTCTGGCGGAGATCGTGGAGACCGCCCCGCTGACCGGCCTGGTGGGGATCGGGCACACGCGGTGGGCGACCCACGGGCACCCGTCCGATGAGAACGCCCATCCCCACGCCGACTGCCAGGGCCGGGTCGTCGTCATCCACAACGGGATCATCGAAAACTTCCTCGCGCTCAAGGAAGACCTCCGCGCGCGCGGCCACATCTTCCGGTCCGACACCGACACGGAGGTGTGCGCGCACCTGATCGAAGAGGCGTACCGAGGGGACCTCGCGGACGCGGTCCAGACGGCGGTCGCCCAGGCCCGGGGCGCGTACGCGCTCGTGGTGCTCTCGGCCGACGAGCCCGACAAGATCGTGGCGGTCCGAAGGATCAGTCCGTTGATCGTCGGCCTGGGACGCGGGGAGACTCTCCTCGCCTCGGACATTCCGGCGCTCCTCCCTTACACGCGCGATGTGCTCGTCATCGAAGACGGCGAGATCGCGGTGATCACGCGCGAAGGGACGTCCGTCTCCCGCATCGGGGGCGGGCGGATCACCCGCGCGCCCATGCGCGTCACCTGGGAGGCCTCGGCGGCGGAAAAGAACGGCTACGCCCACTTCATGCTGAAGGAGATCCATGAGCAGCCGCGGGCCCTGCAGGAGACGATGATGGGACGCCTCCCGAGCGACAGCGAGATCGCCCTGGACGGGGTCGGGCTCACGACGCAGGATGCCCAGGGACTGGAGAAGGTGTGGCTCGTGGCGTGCGGGACGGCGTTTCACGCCGGGCTGGTCGGCCGGACGTTGCTTGAGCGCCTGGCGCGCCTCCCCGCCGAGGCGGACGTGGGAAGCGAGTTCCGTTACCGGGACCCGCTGGTGGCAGACCGGGCGCTGTGCGTGGCGATCAGTCAGTCCGGCGAGACGGCCGATACGCTCGCGGCCGCGCGGGAAGCCCGCCTGCGGGGCGCGCGCATGCTGGCCGTCGTCAACGTCGTCGGCAGCACGCTCGCGCGGGAGGCGGACGACGTCCTGTACACCCGCGCCGGGCCCGAGATCGCGGTCTGCTCGACCAAGGCCTACCTGACGCAACTCGCCGCGCTGTCGATGCTGGCCCTGCGCCTGGGTCA
>DASUDA010000136.1:0-5107 GCA_036275835.1 bacterium
TCCCGGATCGCCAGCGTCGTCGCCCGTACCACCCGGGCCACGCGCGGGATGAACGGGACCGAGATCGCCACGATCACCGTCGTGAGAGAGGGACCGAGCGCGGCGGTCATCACGAGGGCCAGCACGAGAAGGGGAAACCCCTGCATGACGTCCAGGATCGGCTGCGTGAGGAAGTCTGCGGGTCCTCCCACATACCCGCTCACGAGCCCGACGGCTCCGCCCGCAAGGCCGCCGGCGAGACTGCACGTAATCCCGACGGCAAGGGAGATCCGGGCCCCGTGGAGGATGCGGCTGTAGATGTCCCGTCCCAGATGGTCCGTGCCGAGCCAATGGTGCAGGCCGGGCGGCAGGAACGTATGCGCGGCGTCCGTCCGTGTCGGATCGTGGGTGGACACCAGACCGGCACCCGCGGCGGCCAGGACGACCAGAAGCATGACCGCGCCCCCGACTACGCCCGGCGGGGACCGCCGCGCGAAAAGCCAGAGCCACGCCCTCATGCGTAGCGTACCCGCGGATCCAGCCGCGCGTACAGGAGATCCACGGCCAGGTTCGAGAGCACGACCACCGCGGCGATGATCATAACGAGGTTCTGGACCACCGGGTAGTCGCGCCAGAGGATCGCCTCCACCAGATACCGGGCGACGCCGGGGAGATTGAACACCGTCTCGGTCACGACGAGCCCACCGATCAGGAACGCGAACTCGGTTCCGATCACCGTGACGACGGGAAGAAGCGCGTTCTTGAGGGCATGCCTGTAGATGACGGCCCGCCCTGTGAGTCCCTTGGCCCAGCCGGTCCGGACGTAGTCCTCGCGCAAGACCTCCAGCATCGAGGAGCGGGTTATCCGGTTAACCAGCGCCGCGCTCCGGTAGCCGGCCGCGAGAGCAGGGAAGAGGAACTGGAGGAAGTGCGCGCGCAGATCCACCGCGGCCGGGACGTACAGCATCGAGGGAATCCACCCGAAGACGCGAACGAGCAGCAGGATGATCACCATCCCCAGCCAGAAGGCCGGCAAGGAGAGGCCGGCAAGGCTGAACAGCCGCAGTCCGTAGTCGGCGGCCGTGTTGTGGCGGGTCGCGCTGACGATGCCCGTGGGGAGGCCGACACAGAGCGAGACGAGGAGCGCGAGTGTGGCCAGCTCGACGGTCACCGGGATGCGCGGCCGGACGATCTGCCACGCGGGGAGTCCGTAGCGGTAGGACGTGCCCAGATCGCCGTGCAGGAGCCGGCCGGCCCACTGGAGGTACTGGGCCACGATGGGGCGATCGAGCAGCAGTTCGTGCGTCAGGCGGTGCTTCTCCGCGGGATCAACATATCCCGCAGACTGAAAGATCAGATCGACGATATTTCCGGGCGCCACACGGAGCAAGACGAAGATGACGACGGACATGCCCACGAGCGTGAGAGCTGCGAGACCCAGCCGCCGCACGATAAACGTCCACATCGTGCTCCCTACCGGTCGACCCACACCTCCTGGAAGCGGGCGTAACTGTAGACGCTCTGGTGCGGAATGAGGTTGTGCACAAACGGCCACATCGCGGAATAATCGGTGTCCCAGGCCAGGATCGGACGCGCGCCGTCGATCTCCAGGCGCCGCTGGATCTCCGCCACCAGGTGCCGCCGTTTCACCTGGTCGAGCGTTTGAGATTGCGCATCGATCATTCGGTCGACCTCGGGATTGCAGTACTGCGAATAATTGCGCGACGAGCCGCAGACATAGTTCTCGTAGAAGTTCGCGTCTGGGTCATCCACCCCGATCCCCGTGAGGTTGGCGCCGAGTTCGAACTCGCCGCGCGTGAGCTTCGCGTACCAAAGGGCGCTCTCCACCTGCTCGAGGGTCGCGTCAATGCCAACCTGCTTGAGCTGGTCGATGACGAATGTGGCCATATCCACGTACAGCGCGATCGCCCGAGTGCTGACCACGATCCGCAGGGGATGGTCGGGTCCGTACCCTGCCTCGGCCAGGAGTTGGCGCGCTTCGGCTTTCTGCGTGACCGGGTCTCCGCTCCCGGGCAGGCCTGCGAGGTCCTCGGGTGACAGTCCCCACACTCCCCACGGGCGCGGCAACATCGAAGCGCCGACCACGGCCCCTCCCTGGCGGACCGCCTGCACGTAGCTCCGGCGGTCGATCGCGAGGCTGACCGCCCGCCGGACGCGCGAATCGGTGAACGGGGGACGCTTGAAGTTCACCAGGATGTTGTCGTTGATGTTCGTGCTCGTCTCGAAGATCACCATCTTCGGAACCGCCCGCTTCAGCTGCTCGGCCGCGGTCTTGGTCCCCTCCTGGGGCATCGTCACGTCGAGCCGGCCGGCCTGGAGGGCGGCGATCCGGGTGCCGCGCTCCTTAATGATGATGAACCGGATTCCGTCCAGGTAGGGCCGGTCCCTCACGAAGTAGTCCGGATTGCGCACCATCTCGATGAACTCGCCGGGCCGGTACTCCTTCAGCTTGAACGGCCCCGTCCCCACGCACCGGGTGCGCAGCTCGGCGGCGGGTATATGGGCCGGGTAGACGGGCGAGTATCCCGACGCGAGGAGCATCAGGAAGGACGGCTGCGGACGCTTGAGGCGGAAGGTGACCGTGTAGGGATCCGCCGCCTCGATCACCTGGACCTGCGCGTACCACCCCTTCCGGGGATTCAGCCGGAGCTGTGCCGTTGCCTCGGGTGCTCCGCGCACCAGGTCGAACGTATACTTCACGTCTGCGCTGGTGAACGGCCGGCCATCGTGCCAGCGCACCCCCTTGCGGAGCGTGAAGGCAAGCGACGTGCCTCCGTCCTGCCACGCCCACCGCTCCGCCAGCTCACCGGTGATCGTCGCCTGGCTCTCCTGCCCCCGGAGAGGATTGAACAGCACCAGGTTGTTGTAGCAGGGCATCATCGGCCAGTTGGTCGAGATCGTGGCTTCCTCGTGGATGCTGAGGCTGGGAGGGTCCTCCCGGTGCATCGCGTTGAGGACGCCTCCCGTTTTGGGAGCGGTAGTGGCTGCCCATGCGGAAGACACGACGAGCACGCAGATGAGCAGGGTGCCGAGCCCCCGTCGCGCCGACGCGTGTCGGACCACGATGCCCCCTCTCGATGCGACGTAGATGCGGGAGTGCACTCCGCGAAGGCGAGTGGTGTTTCCACGCTTCCCGGAAGAACCCCTCTCGCGCATCCGTGCGGGGGACTCTGCCGCACCCTTCTCCGCTGATCTACAGGACGACCGGGGGCTGGCGGTCGGCCCACGGCCGCGCCGCCTCAAGCCCCGCGGCCGCCCGCAGCACGGAGTCCTCGCGCCTCCAGCGGCCAACGATCTGGAGTCCGACTGGAAGGCCGTCGGCGGTCCAGCCCGCCGGCACCGAGATCGCCGGGAGCCCCGTGATCGTGATCGCATACGTGAGCAGGAACCAGTCGATGTACGTTTCTACGCGCCGGCCGTTGATCTCGGCAGGGTAGTCCATCTCCACAGGGAACGGGCGGACGGCGACCGTAGGCGTGAGCAGCAGGTCATACCGGTCGAAGAACGCCCGGACGCGATGCCACAGCGCCGTGCGCGCCACCTCCGCGCGTCCCCACTGCTCGGCGGTGAGCGTCATCCCCTGCTCAATGTTCCGGACGAGATGGGGATTCATTGTCTCGCCCCATCGGGGCAGCAGATCCGCATAGAGCGCGGCCATGCGGGCCCCCCGGGTTGTGTGAATGATCTCCGGCGCCCCGGCGAGATTCGGGTGCGACTTCTCGACCGAGCATCCGAGGTCCACACATGCGGCGGCCGCCTCCCCGGCGATGCGCGCCACCTCGGCATCCACCTCCTGAAGCCCGAGGTCGGGGCTCCACGCAGCCCGCCAGCCGCTGATCTCCGGCCTCCGGGCCGCCTCGACCCATCGCGCCGCCTCCACGGGCACGGAAAAGGGCGCACGCGCATCCGGGCCGGCGATCACGGACAGCATGAGCGCCGTGTCCAGAACCGTTCGAGCCATCGGACCGGTGATCGAGAGGGAGTCCCAGGCCATCGGGGTCGGGTAGATCGGGACGACGCCGGGCGAGGTGCGGAATCCGACCACTCCGCAGAAGCTCGCGGGGATCCGGAGCGACCCTCCGAGATCGCTTCCCTGAGCCAGCGGGCCCATGCCCGTTGCCAGCGCGACCGCCGCACCGCCGCTGGACCCCCCGCAGGTATGGGTCAGCTTCCAGGGATTCCGCGTGGGGCCGAACACCGCGTTCCTCGTGTTGGCGCCGGCGCCCAACTCGGGGGTGTTGGTCTTGCCCAGGATGATCGTCCCGGCCGCCCGCAGGCGCTCGACGATCAGGGCGTCTTCTGCCGGGACATGGTCGGCGAAGGCGAGAGAGCCAAACGTGGTGCGGATCCCCCGCGTCGGGGTCAGGTCCTTGATCGAGACGGGAACACCGTGCAGCGGGCCGAGTGGTCCGCCCCGCATCACCGCCGCCTCGGCGGATCGGGCGTCGTCCCGTGCCCGATCCGCAGCGACGGTGCAGAAGGCGTTTGTGGCCGGGTTCAGGCGCTCGATCTGCGTGAGGACCGCGTCCGTGACTTCCCGAGGAGAGAGGCGCCGCGCCCGGATCGCAGCCGCCAGGTCGGCGGCCGTCATAAAGCAGAGATCGCGGCTCAGGGTGATTCGCCTCCGAGAGTACCGGCCCCGGTGTGTGCCGGCCGGCCTCCGCCGGTCAGGCGAGCGGAGTGCGCTCGAACATCAGGACCGAGTAATCGAGGTTCTCGGCTTTGACGCCCGCCTGCCGCAGCATAGCCATGACTTGTGCCCGGTGGTGCACTTCGTGAAAGAGAAGTTGACCGGCGATGCCGCCCGCGGTTGTACGGATACGCGTCGGTGGAGTGAAGGCCCGCGCAACGTAGCCGACGGGGCGCCCGGGGTCGCCAAGGCGGCTCAGGGTCTCGCGCGTGACCGGGGCCTGGCGCTCCCACGCCGCCGCGAACGCCTCGTACTCCGGATGGCGCTCGACGGTGAAGGGATTGTCCGCGGGAGCATAATCCTTTCCTGCAAGCCGCTGGGTATAGCCCCATTCAGACGCCGCCGTGTGAACGAGCGTCGCGCGAATCGAGCCTAACCCGATGGGAAACGTCTGCGTGTAGACGGCGGACGGCTGCG
>DASUDA010000137.1:0-5108 GCA_036275835.1 bacterium
GATCCTGGCCAAGTACCTGTGGGACCATGGATACACGAGGCGGAGGGCATTTACCGTGGAGACCAAGGGCGGTCTGGTCCCGGCGCATCTCGTGATCAGTGGCAGGCGAGTCCGTTCGATCACGGTCGGCATGGGGCGGGCGACGTTTCACAGCCGTGAGATCCCCGCGACCGGTCCCGACCGCGAGATGGTCGGGGAGCGGCTCTCCGTGGGGAGCGTGACGCTCGAGATCACGGCCGTCTCAGTGGGGAATCCTCACTGCGTCGTGTTCGTCGACGACCCGGCGGGCGTGGACCTGCCCCATCTGGGGCGCGCCCTCGAGCACCATCCGCTGTTTCCCCACCGCACAAACGTCCAGTTCGTCCACGTGGACTCTCCCAGCCGCGTGACGATCCGGATCTGGGAGCGAGGCGCGGGAGAGACGATGGCCTCGGGCAGCAGCAGCAGCGCCGTGGCGGCGGCGTGCGTCCGCCATGGATTCACCGGCCGGCGTGTGGCTGTGCACAGCCCCGGCGGCGTGCTCCGTGTTGACGTCTCCCCCGACTACTCTCTACGCCTCACAGGCCCGGCTGAGGAGATCTGTCGCGGCACTCTGAGCGCCGATCTCCTCGCCCGCCTTCGGGGATAGCGATGGCGCGGATCCTCTACGCGGTCCTGGACGGACTGGGCGACCGACCCGTCCCCGCGTTGGGCGGCAGAACCCCTCTGGAAGCCGCGGCGGTCCCCTTCCTGGGAGCGCTCACCCTGGAGGGCCGGACCGGCCTCGTGCAGACCGTGGGGCCGGGGATCGCGCCTGAGTCCGACGTCGCCGTGCTGGCGATGCTGGGCTACGATCCATTTACGTACCACACCGGCCGGGGCGTGTTCGAGGCGGTGGGCGCCGGAATCCCCTTCCGCGACGGCGACCTCGCGCTCCGCGGGAATTTTGCCACGGCCGGCGAAGGGAGTGCGATCCTCGACCGCCGCGCCGGCCGCGATCTGACGTCCGAGGAGGTGGGCCCCCTCGCCGACGCCGTGACCCGCGGCGTGCGCCTGAGGGCCGCGGCGGCGACGATCGAGGTCAGGGCCAGCATCGGCCACCGGGCCGGCGTTGTGATCCGGCGCACAGGCGGGCGGCTCTCGGCGAAGATCACGAACACCGATCCCGCCTACGGCCGGGTCGAGGGCCTGGGCGTGGCCCGGGAGAAGGCGGGGACCGAGGTGGAGCGCTGCGAACCCCTGGAGGACAGCGAGGAAGCCCGCACGGCCGCCGCACTCGTCAACGAGTTCACCGATCAGGCGCGCGCGATCCTCGAGCACCACCCGGTCAACGAGCGCCGGCGACGTGAAGGAAAGCTCCCCGCCAACCTGATCCTGGTGCGCGACGCCGGGGACCATCTTCCCCACCTCCCGGCGATCCAGGAGCGCTTCGGGATTCGCTTTGGGTGCTTCGTCGAAATGCCGGTCGAGCGGGGGATCGCCGAGCTCACCGGGATGACCGTCATTCCCGTGCCTCCGAGCGGACCGGATCACGAGCGCGTCTACACGACCTGGGCACAGACCGCGGCGCGCGAGTTCCGCCGGTACGGCGGGCTGTACATGCACCTCAAAGGACCCGACGAACCGGGGCACGATCGGGACCCGGAGGCGAAGCGTGCCGTGATTGAAGTGATCGACCGGGCATTTTTCGGGACGCTGCTGCAGGAGGTTCCCCTCGACGAGGTGCTGATCGCCGTGACGGCCGATCACGCCACGCCGTCAACGCTCGGCCGCCATTCCGACGACCCGGTCCCGCTCCTCATCGCGGGGGCGGGTATTGTGCCCGACGGCAGCCGCGTGTTCAACGAGGCCGCGTGCGCCCAGGGAAGCCTGGGGACCCTCCGCGGCGTTGATGTGATGCCGCTTCTTGTGCGGCTGACGACCCCCACCCAAACGGAACCGGGCCCGATGTGAAGGGTGTGGACGTCCGCGATGCTGCACCAGCGGCTCTACATGGGGCCGCACGTGTGCGCAATGGTATCCCAGCGGACGCCGGGCAAAAGCGGCACCGGGGTATACGTCGCTCCCTGGGCCAGCCGTTGCAACTCGGCGATACGGTCGTCGATGTCAGGATGGGTCGAGATGTATGCCATGGCGTGTGGAGCCCGCCCCGCCTCCTGCTTCAACGTCTGATAGATGTGAATCATGCCCTGAGGGTCAAGGTGGGCGGCCTCCATCATTCTCATCCCGTCGCGATCTGCTGCGGCCTCAGCCTCCCGGCTATAGCGTAGGCGGGCCAGGATGCCGGCCACCTGCAGCGGCGTCATCCCTCCGGCACCGCCGGTGGCCACATTGAGCAGGGCCTTTACAGACATCTCGCGGACGAGAGCCCTGGTGGCGTCGCGGTGCAGGACGTGCTGTATCTCATGCGCCAGCACCCCTGCAAGCTCCTCGGGCGCCCGCGTCTTCTCCAGCAGTCCCCGATACACCACGATGGATCCCCCGGGTGCGGCCAGCGCATTAATCACCGGCGCATCCGCGACGGTGACGCGAAAGGTATAGGGGGAGGGCGTCCAGGCTTCGGTCAAGGTTCCGGTGATCTTCTCCAGCGCCGTCGCCAGCCGGGGGTCTCTGCACCGGTCAGTCTGTCGGGTGAACTCCTCCACCGCAGCCTGGCCCAGTTGCTCCTCCCACTGTACCGGAACCCGTGCGGTCACGAAGTCGGCCAGCGCAGGGAAGCCCCAGAGATATAGTATTGCCGCGACGAGGATCGCAGCCGCTCCGGCGAGCAGCGTCTGGGTCACCCACGCGGAAGTCCGCATGGGTGGCTGGAAACGCCCGCCGGCCCCAGATGCGGCGTGGTTGAGCGCCGTCAGGAATTCGGCATCGACATCGGGAATGACCAGGGTCTCCGGGGTTCCACCCCGCTCCAGGCGTACCTGCTGACCTCGGTAGACTCCCTGAATCTGCCGGATCTCGCCGTAGGGCCACGAGAAGGCCGTGCGGTCGTCCAGCGTGATGTGGAGTCCGTCCGTCATCGGGCGTACGGCGACCGGCCAGCGCCGCGCGCTGCGCCCGTCGAAATAGATCCCGTCCCAGTCGAGTTTCACCGCACGGGCACGCAGCCTCAGATTGCCAGATCGACGTCGAAGAACCCGATATCAAGGGCGTCGCCCAGGGCTCCCCCCACGGCGCTGGCCGCCTGCGCATCCTGCTGGATCGCGGCTAGGTCCACCGGTCCCTCAAGGCTGACGTTGGCAAAGTGGAAGCGGAGGGTCCGGATCAGCACCCAGGGTAGCGCCAGCCCCACAGTCACTCCGGCGAGCAGCAGGTTGGTGAGCGTTAGCCACATGAGGCGGCCGGCGAAGACGGTGGAACGGAAGCGTGCGCCGCCAAACGAGGTATGCGCCCAGTAATAGCGATTTCTGTAGGCGGCGTACCAGAACCAAAGAATCACGATGGGAAGGATCGTCACCCCAACCATGACGCCCACCCACAGGCGCTGCGGCAAGAGCCCGGACGTCACCTCGCGGGGCGTCCTCCCGACGACCAGCAGCAGGATCCAGAGGCCGCCGACGACTGCGACGGCGAGTCCCAGGGTAAGCACGAAGCGATTAAAGAGATCCCGGCCCCGGCCATCGTAAGAGAACGGGGCCGTTCCGAAGTAGGAATGGTCAATCAGGTACCGGCGCAGGTTGTTCTGGAAGAACGGGTAATAGAATCCGGAGGTGATCACCGTGAGCAGCGCGCCCGGAATGAAGACCCTGATGAACTCCCTTGCCCGCCCTCGGAACGAGAAGCGGATACCGCGCCACGAGACCCGGCTCAGGCGATAGCGCCGGGCGCCGACCGTGGCGATGGGGACAAGGATGAGCCCGATGATGTAGCCGCCGAGGCTGAGGACAAACTCGCGGGCCGGGTGATGCCAGCCGAACCGGAAGGCCGTAGTAGCCGCATAGAGAACGACGAACAGGACGGCGATTTTCATGAAGCCGACCAACAGTTCCTTGCCTGTCCCATGCCAGGCTAAGCGATCCCCTTCAAACGCTGTCTGGCTGAGCAGGTAGGTCCGGATCCTGGTGCGCGCCCAGAAATAGTAGACGCCGAGTGTGATGACTGTCAGGAACAGGTTGACAACGTAGAGACCGAAGAGGGTGCCCCCGTCTCCGTGAAAGAACAAACGGCCGCCGGAAGACGGCGCAGGGCCGGACGCGGAGGTGGCGATCTGGGTGGCCACACATATCCACGTTGGCGGCCCGGCTCGAATCTCCTCCGCGCGGGCGGGGCCGCAGGAGGATTTCATCACTGCCCGCCCCAGGGAGCGTGACGGACGTGACAGAGACGAGCAAGGAGACCGGCCGGATCGAAGCATTCAGCGACGGGGTCTTCGCCATCGCCATCACGTTACTGGTGCTGGATATCAAGGTGCCGCGCGACGCCCCGGACGGATCACGCCTGCTGCATGCCCTGCTTTTTCAATGGCCCGCATACCTGGCGTTCGTGATCAGCTTCGCCACTATCGGGATCATGTGGATCAATCACCACAGGCTCTTCACCCTCATCAGACGCGTCGACCATCTGCTTCTCATCTTCAACGGACTTTTGTTATTGGGGGTGACGTTCGTCCCTTTCCCCACGGCCTTGATTGCCGAGTACGCGCAACAGCGGGGTGGAAGTGTCGCCGCAATGGTCTACACCGGCACATTTGCGGTCCTCGCCGTTTTCTTCAACGTACTGTGGAGGTACGCGTCCTACAAGAATCGGTTACTGCATCCCTCGGTCCGCCCGGCGGCGGTGAAAGCCATTACCCGGGCGTACTCCTTTGGGCCGCCCCTGTACTTTCTTTCCGTGGGTCTGGCTTTGGTCTCCGCCCCAATGGGCCTCGCCATGAATGCCGCGCTGGCACTCTACTTCGCCCTCCCCAGCCGGCCCGTGGGGACCGGGACTGAATTTGACTCGAGCAGCACGGCGCACTCCACGTGATAGGTATGGGGGAAGAGATCGAGCGGCTGGACGGCGCGGACCCGGTACTCCGCCGCTGCGAGGTCCTTGAGGTCCGGCGCGAGCGTCGTCGGGTTGCACGAGACATAGATAATCCGCGGCGCCGCGACGGCGATCACCCGGCGCATCACCCGGCCCCCGGCGCCGCC
>DASUDA010000138.1:0-3287 GCA_036275835.1 bacterium
CCGGATGCTCCCCTGACGGGGCCGCAGCAGCCCGCTGATGGTATTGAGGGTCGTGCTCTTCCCTGCGCCGTTGGCCCCGATCAGCGTCACGATCTTCCCGGCCTCGACCGCCAGCGAAAGGCCCCGGAGCGCGTGGATGGAGCCGTAGAAGACGTGGAGGTTCTCGATCTCGAGGAGCGCCACGGGAGTGATCGCCTCAGCACGCCATGGGGCGGCCCCTCAGCCCGCCGAGCCCGCGGCGGCCCGGCGCGTGCCAAGGTACGCTTCGATCACCCGCGGATCACTCTGAATCTCCGCCGGGGTCCCCTCCGCGATCTTCACCCCGTAGTCGAGCACCGTGACGAGGTCGGAGATGCCCATGACGACTCGCATCTGGTGCTCGATCAAGAGGATCGTGATCCCCAGTTCGTCGCGAAGGCGGCGGATGAACGCCATGGTGTCGAGGGCCTCCCGCGGGCTCATCCCGGCGGCCGGCTCGTCCAGGAGCAGCAGCAGGGGCCGCATGGCCAGGGCGCGGACGATCTCCAGGCGGCGCTGCTCCCCGTACGGCAGGTTCCTGGCCAGAAACCCGCCCTTTCCCTCCAGGCCGACGAACCGGAGGAGCCGCCAGGCCTCCTCCAGCCCCCTCCGCTCGTCCCGCTGCGTGTTCGACGTATGGAGAATGGCCCCCACCCACGTCGACGTAAGGTGGATGTGCTGGCCGACGAGCGCATTCTGGAGGACGGTCATGTTCCCGAAGAGCCGGATGTTCTGATACGTGCGTGCGATTCCCAGGCGGGCGATCTGGTCGGGCAGGAGACCGTCTATTCGCTCGCCGCCGAAGAGAACCCGCCCCTCTTCGGGCCGGTAAAAACCCGTGACGCAGTTGAAGACCGTGGTCTTGCCCGCTCCGTTGGGACCGATGATGCTGTGGATCGTGCGGTCCGCCACGTCGAGAGTCAGATCGTTGATGGCGATGAGCCCTCCGAACCGCTTGGTCATCTTCTCGGTGGTGAGGATGCCCATCTCCGGGTCTCCCTATTCGCCCCCGCGTCCGCCGGCGCCGGCCGCACCGCCCGGGACGACGGCACCGGCCGCGTCCGGTTCCGCGGCCTCCTCCGCGTGCAGCTCCAGCTTCTGCGCCGCCGCGGGGAGCAGGCCTTCGGGCCGGTACAGCATCATCACGACGAGGACGACTCCGTAAATGAGAAAGCGGAACTCTCCAAACTCCCGGAGCAGCTCGGGCAGCCCGATCAGGACCAGGGCGCCGACAATGACGCCCCAGATGCTGCCCATCCCACCCAGGATAATGAGGACCAGAACGTTGATCGAGATGAGCAACTGAAAACTGTGGGGGAACACCGATCCGAGCATGACGGCAAAGATCGCCCCGCCGATCCCCCCCATGGCCCCGCCGATCCCGTAGGCCAGCAGCTTCGTGCTGATCAGGTTGATGCCGATCGCCTGGGCGACGTCCTCGTCCTCCCGGATCGCCATCCACGCCCGTCCGAGGCGGGAATCCTGAAGCCGCCAGGCTACGTAGGCGATGAGCGCGGAAGCCACGGCGGTGAGGTAGTACAGTTGGCGCGGCCCGGAGAGTTCCCATCCCGCGATGACGGGCTTGGGGATTCCCAGGACGCCAAATGACCCCCCGAGCCACGGCCCCAGAGCGTCCGAGAGCACGAGCAGCCGGACGATCTCCCCCAGGCCCAGGGTGGCGATGGCGAGGTAGTCGCCCCGGACCCGCAGCACGGGAACGCCGAAGATCACGCCTGCCACGAGGGAGACGGCGATCGCGACGGGGATCGCCGCCCAAAATGACAGATGGGCGATGCCATGCTCCCCCCGTGATGTCAGAAGCGCGACCGTGTACGCGCCAATGGCAAAGAAGGCCACAAAGCCGAGGTCGAGCAGCCCGGCAAAGCCCACCTCGAGATTGAGACCCAGCCCCATCAGAATGTACAGTCCCACGAGGACCATCACCTGGGCCACAAACGGGCCGCCCGCGATCGGGACCAGGAGCAATCCGGCGAGCGCCAGCGCGATTCCCGCACCTCTCAACCCGTGCCGCCCCCTCGGAGCCAGACGGCCGGCCCGGTCGCGAGCGCTCCTGCCTACGAACGTCCAGGTCGCGCTCACCGCCAACGTCAGGATGAAGACTCCTCCCGCGCCCCGAAGCGACGGCCCGTCCGCGGTGAAGAGCAGGTCTCGAATCGCGGACGCGACACCTCGTGGCTGGAGGAGCAGTTGCAGAAGATCCTGGAAGATGCTCAGCACCAGGACGGCGAACACGCCCCACAGGAGCGTCCGCCGCGCAGCGGGAGGGACAAGGAAGACAATAGCGCCGCAGGCCCCCGCGATGGCTCCCACCCCCAGCAAGGCGAGACTCCCGTGGGAGGGGGTCAGGCCGACAGAGAGCAGCGCGTACAGCGTCGGCGAGGCGTTGATGAAGATCGTCCGAACGTTCACCACGCTGCCCACGAGGAGCAGCACCGCCAAGGATGCGCCGGCCAGCAGTCCCCCGCCGGCCCCCTCGATCATGGCCCAGAGCCATCCCGCGGGAGCGGTCCGCCGGGCCGCGACGTACCCCGCGGCCAGCATGATCACGAGCAGGAAGGCCTGGCCGAGTCCCATGGCGTCTGCAACGACCCAGCGCGTCCTGAACGTCTCGACGACGCCGACGAGGCACAGGTAGATTGCCACGACCCCGAACAGGAGCCCGATTCGGAGAAAGCCGCTACGCTCTCTTGGCCGCAAGGCGCTCGCCCAGGATCCCCTGAGGCCGGAAGATCAGCATGATAAGCAGCATCGTGAAGCCGATCACGTCCCGGAGCTGGTAGGGTGCGGGAATCCCGAGGCCGTCCAGGAACAGGGCCGGCCCCACCGACTCCACGATCCCCAGGAAGAGTCCGCCGAGCATCGCCCCGGGGATGTTGCCGATCCCTCCAAGCACGGCGGAGGTGAAGGCCTTGATCCCCGGCACGAACCCCATGAAAAAGTGCACCTGCTTAAAGACGAGAGCGTACAACACGCCGGCGGCGCCGGCCATCGCTCCGCCCAGGGCAAACGTAAAGAGGATGATGCCGTCGACGTTAATACCCATCAGGGCCGCCGCATCCCGGTCCTCCGCCACGGCGCGCATGGCCTTCCCGATCTTCGTACGCATCACCACGGCATAGAGTAAGAGCATCATGACGACCGCCCCCAGGAGGACGATCGCCTGTGTGCGCAGGATGTGGAAGCCGCCGACCGTCCAGTCACCCGCGAGGACCGGAATATCCGGGTACGAATGGATACCCGCCCCGTAC
>DASUDA010000139.1:0-11519 GCA_036275835.1 bacterium
GAGCGCGCATCGTCCCAACGCGCACCGCGAGATCGAGTAACCAGGAACAGCCCCTGCTTCATCCGCGTTCCCTCCAAGCTCATCGGCTCGTGGCAGGCAAGGCATTCCACGCCTATTTTGCCCGCGCACGCAATCGAACGCCGACTGTTCGGACGGTGAGCGGCTGTTCAAAACTTCGATAAATCTGGAGCCCTCGACCGGATTCGAACCGGTAACCCCCTCATTACAAGTGAGGCGCTCTACCGAGTTGAGCTACGAGGGCATCACCCGTAGTCTACCAGACCGGTTCCCGTGGCTCAACCGCACGCGCGTTGAGCTGATTCGACCCTACTGTTACGCGGTGACGTTGCCCGGAGCCGCCTCGATGAGGGCACGGAGTCCGAGCAGATACCTTTCGCGTACGCGGCCAAGATCTTCTCGACGCTCACGGCATGGAAGAGGAAGCGTCTGGGCGCTCGACGAGCAGCACGGCTTCGCCGTCAAGCACAACCGTGCCGGTCTGATTCGTGCAGGTCGTGCGAGCCGTCAGGATTCCTTTGTCTTCCCGGTACGCCGTGACCTCGACCGTGGCGGTCACCGTGTCGCCCGGGTAGACCGGCCGGGCGAAGCGCAGGGTCTGGCTCAGGTAAATGTAAATCGCGCCCGGGGCCGGGAGGCATGTCCCGAGGGCGGCCGAGATGATGCCGGCGGAAAGCATGCCGTGCGCGATGGGGCGTCCGAACCGGCTCCGGTGCGCAACGTCGGCGTTCAGGTGCAACGGGTTCCGGTCCCCGGTGAGCTCGGCAAACGCCCGAATATCCTCTTCACGGATTGTCCGGGAAAGAGACCCCCGGTGCCCCACTCGGATCTCTGGAGGCCGGCGTTCCATGTCCCTCTATTCTTTGGAAGATTGACGGACGCATCCTCCTCGCAGGTGTATAATTGTCGATAGTGGAAGTCATCAATTGAGGGGGCGGCCGCACGCCTGTGCGGCGGGGCGGAACTACTGATGAAGGACCAGTACGGGCGCGAGATTCGAGACCTACGCATCTCCTTGACCGATCGGTGCAACCTTCGGTGCGTGTACTGCATGCCGGAGGAGATGGTATTTAAACCCCGGGACGAACTGCTCACCGACGACGAGATCATGCTGGTCGTCCGGGTGGCGGCCGACCTGGGGGTCAGGAAAGTCCGGCTGACCGGCGGGGAACCCACCGTCCGGCCGAACCTCGTCGACCTCGTCCGCCGGATCGCGGCGGTCCCCGGGATCCAGGACCTCGCCATGACGACGAACGGCATCCTCCTCTCGAAACTGGCGAAGCCGCTCGCCGACGCCGGCCTCCGACGAATTAACGTCAGCCTCGACAGTCTGGACGCGGAGAAGTTTCGACGGATCACGCGGTGGGGCAACCTGGACGACGTCCTGGCAGGGCTGGAGGCGGCGCGGGAAGCGGGCCTGTCGCCGATCAAGCTCAACGCCGTCGTCGTCCGGGGATTCAGCGACGAGGATGTCGTGGATGTCGCCCGCCTGACCCTGGAGCACGCGTGGGATGTGCGGTTTATCGAGATGATGCCGTTCGGGAGCGTGGCGGGCTTCCAGACCAACGCCTACGTCTCGAGCGCTGAGACGATGGCGCGGATAGAGGCGGCGCTCGGTCCGCTCGCGCCTCTGGATGTTACCGGCTACGACCCCGCGCGCACGTATCGCCTCGCCGGGGCTCCGGGGACGCTGGGATTCATCAGCGCGGTGAGCCAGCCGTTCTGCGCGCAATGCGGCCGTCTCCGCCTGACCGCCGAGGGCAGGCTGCGACTCTGCCTGCTCCGGGACGATGAAGTGGATCTGCGCGCTCCGCTGAGAGCAGGGGCGACCTACGAGGAGATGCGGGAGCGCTTCCGCGCCGCCGCCTACCGCAGACCCTGGGGACACGAACTGGCCCAGAACGTCATTCCCTTGCAGCGGGTCATGTCGCAGATTGGTGGGTAGAGACACGCGTGCGGCCGGCCCCGCCATCCGCGGCCGGCCGCACTGTTTACAACGCGGGTTCTACTCTTCTTCGCCTTCCAGGTTCCGCTCCAGCTTCCGCTTGACCCGCTGCAGCGCGTTGTCGATGGACTTCACGTGCCGGTGGAGTTCCGTCGCCATCTCCTGGTAGGACTTTCCTTCCAGGTAGGCCGTCAGCACCCGACACTCCAGGTCGCTCAGGTTCTTCCGGATCCGCTCTCGCATCGTCTGCGAGGCTTCCTGATTGATGACCAGCTCCTCAGGGTCGGACACCTTGATACTGCTGATCACGTCGAGGAGCGTGCGGTCGGAGTCCTCATCATAGATCGGCTTATTGAGCGAGATGTAGGAGTTGAGCGGGATATGCTTTTGTCTGGTCGCGGTCTTGATCGCGGTGATGATCTGGCGGGTGATGCACAGCTCGGCGAACGCGCGGAACGACGAGAGCTTTTCCTTGCGAAAGTCCCGGATCGCCTTGTACAGACCGATCATACCCTCTTGAATGATGTCTTCTCGATCGGCCCCGATGAGGAAGTACGCTTTGGCTTTGACCCGGACGAAGTTGCGGTACTTGTTGATCAGGAATTCGGCGGCGAATTCGTCTCCGCACTTGGCACAATCAACGAGCTGTTCATCACCCATGTCCTGGTATACGGGTATTGCGACCGGCCTGCGCGCAACTACCACGCCTCTCGCCTCCGCCCTGAGCGTCGCTCTGCTCCGCGTGCGATCTGGTCGAGCAAGACCGAGTGGTTCGGGCCGCGGTGACGGGGACTGGATCGCCCGATTGTGTCAGGCAACCGCTGCGGGGCCCCCCCTGGGCGCTGCTTCTGGCTGTTGCCGGAAGTTACCCATAAAGTTACTCATATTATACGGACGGCTCTAAACCCAAGTCAATACGCGGTCCGCGAACGATCGGGGGTCGCCCCGGCGGCATCGCGGCGCCGTCCCACTTCGTAGAGGAGCAGCGCGGCGGCGACCGAGACGTTGAGCGACTGCACGCGTCCTCGGAGCGGGATCCGCACAATGCGGTCGCACCGATCACGGACCAGCCGATGCAGGCCCCGTCCCTCACCCCCTACCACGAGGGCGATGGGAGGGGCGAGGGCGCCCTCGTCGTACCGCTCAGACCCGGCGGAGTCGGCCCCGACGACCCAGACGCCCGCGGCTTTGAGCCGCTCCAGTGCGGCGGCCACGTTGCCCACACCGGCGACCGGAAGATACGCGGTGGCACCGGCGGCCGCGCGGGCGACGGCCGGACTCAATCCCGATGCCCGCCGGCGAGGAATGACGATGCCGTGGGCCCCGGCGGCCTCAGCCGTCCGGATCACCGCGCCGAGATTCTGCGGATCTTCCACACCGTCGAGGACGAGAAGGAACGGGTCCTCACGGCGATCTCGGGCGCGTTGCAAAAGATCCTCCAGTTCCACGAGCGCCTGGACGGCGGCCAGGGCCGCCACCCCCTGGTGGGGGATCCCCCGACCGAGCGCCTCCAGCCGCCGTGGATCCACCATCTGCACGGGAATGTGCCGGGCCCGAGCCTGGCGCAGAATGTCGTCGAGGGGCCCGCGAAGATGCGCCGTCCTCGACACGAGAACGCGGGAGACCGGCCGGCCGGCCCGAAGCGCCTCCAGGACCGCGCGGCGGCCGAGAAGAGGCGCGGTGTCAGGAGGGAGGGTCTCGTGGGAGGAGGGGTCGTGGGCGGAAGGGCCGCGGACGGAGGGGTCGCGAGGCGGGGTCACCGGACCCGCCACTTGTAACCGGACGGGGTATCTTCCAGCAGCACCCCCAGTTCCTGAAGCCGGGCTCGGATCTGATCACCCGTCGTCCAGTCCTTCTTGCGCCGGGCGCGCATCCGTCCCTCCGCAATGAACTTGATCAGTTCCTCGGCACGCTCCGCATCGGCCCCATCGGACTGTGTCCCGGACAGGACCCGAATCGACGTCAGGCGGTCCGGCTCAAACAGATCGGGCCGCTCGCGGGCGAGATCCTGGGCGAGGCGATGAAGCCCGGCCGCCTGCGCCGGGGTGACCGACGCCGCGAGGCGCAGCCCCAGGACTCCGCCGAGTTCCCGGAGCACCCTCGCGCCGTGCTCGAGCGCCTCACGATCGGCCGGGGAGAGGGTTCCTCCTCCCTTCGCGACCGCAGCGACGGTTCTGTTGATCGCACCGGCCAGATCAAAGAGGGCGGCGAGGGCGCCCGGCGTGTTGAAGTCGTCATCCATGGCGGCCTCAAACGCCTCCCGGGCCGCCCCGGCGGTGCGCGTCAGTTCACCCGGGTCCGCTGCGTCCGGCGTGCCCTCACCGCGCCCAGACTGACCAGGGCGGCGCGCGGGATGGGTCAGCGCATCGTCCGCGCTTTCCACGGCGATCCGGAGCCGCTCCGCGCCGCGCGCGGCGGAGGCGAGCGCCTCGTCGCTCCAGGTGGCCGGGCTCCGGTAATGGGACGAGAGGACGAAGACTCGAATCGTGTCAGGCTGGTACCGCTCGAGAGCTTCGTGGATGCTCACGAAGTTCCCGAGGTGCCGTGTCATCTTCTCCGGCCCTTCGAGGAGCCGGAGGAGACCGTTGTGCACCCAATAGCGGACGAAGGGGTGCTTGCCGGTATAGCCCTCGGACTGGGCCACCTCGTTCTCGTGGTGGGGGAAGATCACGTCCTGGCCGCCGCCGTGGATGTCGAGCTGATCCCCGAGGTAGCTGAGGGACATCGCGGAGCACTCGATGTGCCACCCGGGCCGGCCCCGCCCCCAGGGGCTGTCCCAGGAGGGCTCCCCGGGCTTTGCAGCCTTCCAGAGGACAAAGTCCATCGGATGCTCCTTGCGGGCATCCACCTCGATGCGCGCGCCCGCCTGCATCTCGTCCAGGGACCGACCGGACAGCCGGCCGTAGGCGGGAAACGCGGTGACCCGGAAGAAGACGTCGCCGTCCGCGACGTACGCCAGACCCCGGCGCACGAGGACCTCGATGATCTCGATCATCTTGGGCACCGCCTCGGTCGCCCTGGGGTAATGGTCGGCCCGCACAACGCCCAGGCGGTCCATCTCGCGGAGAAACCGGTCGATGTAGCGGGCGGCCAGCGCATCGATCGTCGTTTTCTCCTCTCGGGCGGTCTCGATAATCCTGTCCTCGATGTCGGTGAAGTTCTGGACGTGCGTGACCCGGTAGCCCCGGTACTCGAGGTACCGATGGATCACGTCGAAGATCAGATACGACATCGCGTGCCCGACGTGCGACGGCCCGTAGAGGTTTGGGCCGCACACGTACATCCCCGCCTGGCCGGCGCGGAAAGGGATAAACTCCTCCTTCCGCCGGGTCAGCGTGTTATAGACACGAAGTGGCATCGCGAGTCGTTGCGCGGTCAGGACGAGAATCGCTTCACGGGCACCACGGCCAGGTCCGCCGTCAGTTCCCAGCGGCCCCGCGTCCGCCACGTCCAGGGGTCGATCTCGGTGACACGGCGAAGGTCAAAGCATCCCCGGTCCGCCAGCACACGCAGATAGGACACCCCCCGCTCCCCGCGCTGCCCGAGAATCTTCCTGATGCGGTAAAAGCTCCTCCCCCGCCAGAATCCCGTCGCCCGCGACTTGGCGCCTCTGTTTTCCATCTCGACCACGACCGGCTCGCGCAGGGCCCGGCGCTCGATCAAGATCAGGTGCGTGTCCCGCAGCGATGCCGCTCTCTGGCGCCTCCCCCGCTCCCCGACCGTCATTGACCTCCGCGCCTCATCGCCGCGCCGTCCTGCGGAGGGTGCGGGAACGCCTCCAGGGTCGCCACGGCCTGGGCGGCGATCCCCTCCTCCCTCCCGATCGCCCCCATCCCCTCCAGCGTCGTCGCCTTCACGTTGACGTTCTCAGAGAGGAGGCTCAGCACCTCGGCGATCGCCGCCCGCATCCTCGGGATGTGCGGGGCGAGCCGCGGAGTCTCGGCCATGATCATGACGTCCAGGTGTGCCGCTCGCCAGCCGCGGGCCGCGAGCAGGTCGCGAACTCTGGCCAACAGCGCGAGGCTGTGTGCCCCCGCGTAGGCAGGGTCATCGGGAGGGAAGTGCTGGCCGATGTCACCACACCCCGCCCCGCCGAGAAGGGCGTCCATGACCGCGTGCACGACCACGTCGGCGTCTGAATGCCCGCTCAACCCCCGCGGCGCGGGGATCTCGACACCGCCGAGGATGAGCGGACGGCCGGCCGCAAACCGGTGGGCGTCGAAGCCGAGTCCAACGCGCGGCGCGGCTCTCGGTGGTTCGGCCCGGCGCAGCAGGGCTTCCGCGAGGGCAAGATCCCCCGGCACGGTCACCTTGAGGTTTGTGGCCGTCCCCGGCACGAGCCGGACCCGACGGCCCAACCGCTCCACCAGGACCGCGTCGTCCGTCCCGCGGAAGCCTTGACGAGCGGCCTCGCGGTGCGCCTCTTCGAGGAGCGCGCGCTGGAACGCTTGCGGGGTTTGAATCCGGAACAGCCGCGAGCGATCCAGAGTCTCCTCGGCCCATCCCGCGTGTCCGCTCTTGATCGTTTCTTCGACGGGCATCGCGGCGGTCGCACACCCGTCGCGGGCGGCGGCCTCCAGGACGGCGCGGACGAGGGACGCGGAGAGAAATGGCCGCACCCCGTCGTGGACGAGGACAACGCCGGGCCCGGGAGGCAGCGCCGCCAGCCCGCACGCCACGGACGCCTGCCGGTCCGGGCCTCCAGGCACGACCGCGGCCACCTTGCTCAATCCCGCGGTCTCGGCGAGGCGCCGCACGGCATCCACCGCATCGGCCGGGACCGCCACGACGATCGCCTCCACTTCGTCGACGCCCTGGAGAACCTCCAAGGGATATTGCAGCAGAGGGCGGCCGTGGAGCGAGATCAGCGGTTTTGGAACGTCACCCCCGAACCGCTCACCCCGCCCGGCCGCCGGAACCACGGCACCCGCGTGGATGCCGGGCTTCACCGCGCCGATCCGTCCTTCTCGGGCACCTTGGGGCGCGCGAAGATCATCCTCCCCGCGACGGTCTGGAGAACACTTGTCACGATCGCGTCGAGCGTCTCCCCGATATGCTTCCGGCCGCCCTCGATGACGATCATCGTGCCGTCATCGAGGTAGCCCACCCCCTGCCCCGCCTCCTTGCCGTCCCTGATCACGTGAACGCTCAGTTCCTCCCCGGGCAGCATGACGGGCTTGATGGCATTGGCCAGTTCGTTCACGTTCAGCACCCGGACCCCTTGCAGCTCGGCCACCTTGTTGAGATTGTAATCGTTTGTCACGATCGCCGCTCCCAGGGTCCGCGACAGGCGGACCAGGAGGGCGTCGACGCTCTCGCCGAGCTGCGCGTCGCCTTCCTCGTAGATCTGGACGGCGCGGAGCTCCTTCTGCATCGTATTGAGAATGTCCAGGCCCCGCCGGCCCCGGTTTCGCCGCAGCGGATCGCTCGCATCGGCGATCCGCTGGAGCTCCGCAAGAACCGGGCGGGGCACCAGCAGCGGGCCCTCGAGGAATCCGGTCCGGCAGACGTCGGCGATGCGCCCATCGATGATCACGCTGGTGTCGAGAAGTTTCGGCCCTCCGCCGCGGCGGATCCGGCGATCGCGGCTGAGGCGCTCGGTGAACCGCGGAAAGGCGCCGAGAAGGTCCCGCATATCCTCACGCCGCTGGATGCCGAGGTGGAGACCCAGGTACCCGAAGACCAAGACCGCCGCCACGGGGATGATGTACGAGCCGATGATCGGCACACGCCAGAGAGGGATGCTGACGAGGAACGCGACGAACAGCCCGAGGATCAGCCCGGTGGCCCCTGCCAGGACGTCCCGCAGGGGGACGCTGCCGAGGTGGTGCAGCACCCAGCCCATCGACGTGACAAACCACGATCGGAGTGGGAGAGCCACCACCCACCCCACAATGCCGCCGAGCACGATCCCAAGCCCGGAGATGCCCAGCTGCGCGGACAGTTCGACGTGCATCTTGAGGTGACCGAGCTCCCCGAGCACGAGCTCAGCACCTCGATATCCGATGTAGGCACCGAAGATAAAGCCAACGACGCGAACGATCCGGACCATAGTGCTCACCGACCGAAAACGACGTTCTCTGGAATGACTATATCATACACCGGCGCCGGAGGCATGGCGCCGCCGGCCCGACCGGGTGTCAGCGATCTCCCGCGGGGTGGTCCGGGCTCAACAGCCGCACGGGATCAGGCTGTGGAAGCACCACGGTCGATCCCGTCAAGCGGGTGAAGTTGGCCCGACGGATGTCCTCGAGGAGGCGGTCCACGCCGGTCTCAAGGTCCGAGATCTCCAACACCATGCAGGGTGCGTGCGGATCGTTCGCGGCCGCGGCCGTCTCCGGATCTGACCCGGCCGCCACATAGGCTCCCAGCACCGTCACTTCCGACTCGGTCGCCATGAACTCCTTCATCGTGCGCTGCAGTGCCTGTACGTCGGCCCGACGAGGCGCAGCTTCGCTGACCCGAAACAGGAGCACGGCATCCTGATAGCAGGCGGCGGCGTCGACGAGCTGCTCCGGGAGGCCGTCGCCCAGAACGACCTCGCCGCAGCCGTTCTTCCGCAGGGCCGCATCCAGCGCTCCGAGAATCAGGCTGGTGCTCCGCAGAAACTCGTCGCCCAGCTCGGTCAGGCTGTAGAGCACGTCCTGGATCTCCTCTCCGAGCGGGCTCTGGCAGTGCGGGCACCGGAGCGAGAGCCGCATCGCCGCCCGCACCTCGCTCACATCTTTGCCGACACCCACGACCTGGCCGGTCTGGCGGCAGACAAGAATATGGGCCTTCTCCACCAACCCTTCGGCGACCAGACCGTCGAGGATCGCCGGATCAGGGATGCGGGATTTCTCCTCTTTGTCGATGCGCGATCGCATGAGGCCGGGACGGCCCAGCACAGGAGGCGTCTCCTGGAGGGCCAGCAGCACCTGTACCTTCGTCGCCTGGCGGAGAGAGGATGACGAGTCGGGACCATACCCCTCGTCGCGTACAAGGCCGAAGGCCCGGACCCACTCCTGCCGGAAGCGGCGCTCGCTGGCGCGGCCGTTGTCGTTGACGATGTACGTGGCGAATGTCTCTTCGCCCCCCACGGCCGTTTTATCCAAGACCATCTTCACCGCGATCCGGCTGCGGTGGGCATCCTCCGGCGACCGCCCCACAGCGATGACCGCGACAACCACCCCGGCCGCCCCGGGCGACGGGCGCTCCCCGATCACAATCCGGGCGGAGGGGTCGGTCGGAGGGATGAGCACATCTACCGTTCGGGTGTCGCTGGCGGAGCCGGGGGGGTCGGTCGAGCCGTTCAGACCGAGCACGTATCGGGTGACCACCTCGGCGCACTCCGCGTAGAGACTCTTGTACCCTTTCTCCGCGAGAAGGGACGAGATCTTTCGGCCCCCGATGAGGTCGGCCCCGGGCGCCTCCAGTTCCATGTACTCGAAGTGCATCTCTTCTCTCCCTTGCCGCACCGCCGCCACGTGGCGCAGGTGCGTCTCAGGGGGCCGGGTGTGTCAGATGAGTGCGCGCGTGTACGCCACGGCCCACAGAGATGACAATGCCCGCTACAGATGTGATAATGCCCACTTCGTGCGCCCGGAAGACTTCCCGCGGCCGCACTGCTCCGGGCCGCGAGCCGCACGCCCTCAGGGCATCGCTTGACACTCGCGCGACGCGATTCCTATAATGGGGCCGGTGCTGCGGGGGTGTCCCGGAGATGAAGGAAACCGGACAGGGGTTCCAAGACCAGGTTGATGAATATCTGATCCGGCACCGAAGCATCCTCGATGTCCTCAGCAAGCTGGACGAGTCCACCGCCCGCATCAGCCGGGCCGTGACGAAGGCCGTCACGAGCTGCGGCTGCATCACCATCCACGCGAGCAAGCAGCAATTTCCGCCCGATGTGAGCCTCTCCGATGTCCGCGCGTATATCGCTACCCATCTCATGGGGACGCTCTGTGAGAAGTGCCGGGAAGCGGTCGAGTCGGAAATCGGATCAGCGCTCTTTTACACCGCGGGCCTCTGCAACCTTCTCGACCTCGATCTCGCGGAAATCCAGAACAAGGAGCACGGCCGGATCAAGACGCTCGGCATCTTCACCCTGAAGTAAGCAGAAGGTCGAGCGCCTCCGCCACATTTTCGACCGCAGCGAGTTCTACCCCCGGCGTGCCGTCCTCCAGCCCCGCCAGATTCGCGCGCGGGAGCAGGACGCGGTGGAAGCCCAACTTCGCGGCCTCGGCGATCCGCCGGGTGACCTGGCTGACCGCGCGCACCTCCCCCCCGAGGCCGACCTCACCCACGGCCACCGTGGAGGCGTCCACCGGGCGCTCGCGGTGGCTGCTGGCCACGGCCAGCGCCACGCCGAGGTCGGCCGCCGGTTCGCTGACCGCCACCCCGCCGGCGATGCTCACGTACACGTCGTAGGACGCCAGGTGCAGCCCGGCGCGTTTCTCCAGGACGGCCAGGAGGAGTAGCATCCGGTTGTAGTCCACTCCGGCGGCTGTGCGCCTCGGGAGGCCGAACGGGGTCCGGGTGACAAGCGCCTGCACCTCGAGGAGCAGCGGCCGCGTTCCCTCGACGGCGCAGATGACCGCCGACCCGGGAGCGCCGGCCGGACGCTCGGAGAGGAACAGGGCCGAGGGATCCGCAACCTCGGCGAGCCCCCGCGCGCTCATCGCGAAGATCCCAATTTCGTTGGTGGACCCGAACCGGTTCTTGGTCGCCCGGAGCACCCGGTACGCGTGGTGATGCTCTCCCTCGAAGTAGAGGACGGTATCCACCATGTGCTCGAGGACGCGCGGGCCGGCGATCGCCCCCTCTTTGGTCACGTGGCCCACAATCAGAATGGCCGGGCCGCCCTCGGACTTGGCCAGGCGCAGGAGGTCGCCGGTGCACTCCCGGATCTGACCGACACTGCCGGGCGCTCCCGGAAGGTCCGGCCGGTAGACCGTCTGGATCGAATCCACCACGACGAGGTCGGGCCGCACCTCGGCGATCTGGGCGTTGATCTGGGCGAGATCCGTTTCCGCCAGCACGAGCAGGCGGGGGGACTCCACCCCGAGCCGCGCGGCGCGCATCTTCGTCTGCCGCACGGACTCCTCGCCGGACACGTAGAGGACGGTGCGCGTTCGCGCGAGCCGGTGGGCGATCCCCAGCGCAAGGGTCGACTTGCCGATGCCCGGGTCGCCCCCGATCAGCACGAGGGAGCCGGGAACCAGCCCGCCGCCGAGCACGCGATCGACCTCGTCGATCCCGATGCCGAGGCGCGTCTCGCCGTCGAGGACAATCTCAGTGATCGGGGTCGCGGCGACCGGGGGACTGATGGCCCGCCCGCGGCCGGCCGCGCTCCGCGGCGACGAGACGACCGGCTCCTCCACGAGCGTGTTCCACGCGGTGCAATTGGGGCAGCGCCCGAGCCACTTGGGGGATTCGTATCCGCACTCCTGGCAGACGTACACGGCGCGCCCCTGCCCCAACTCGCCGCCCGGCCTCGTTGTCATGTTGCCGTCTCCTTTCGAAGCCGGTCTATGCGCGGCGGCCCGGGCATCCTGCCCGATGGCCGCACCTCTGT
>DASUDA010000140.1:0-6604 GCA_036275835.1 bacterium
TACGCCGCAGCGCCCCGCCTCACCCCCAGGCGCGCCGCGCTCTCCTGTGGCCCGGGCGCGGAGGGAGGGAAACGGCGCCTGCCGCCCGTAATCCCTGAGTGACCTGTCGTCAAAGACTGGAGACGTGCGGGAGGGATGCAGTGATGCGAACCCCATCTCCTGGTTCAGGCCGGTGGACCCGGCGAGAGTTCTTCAGGCTGGCAGGGGCCGGCGCCGCCTCTGCCGGGCTAGGCGCCCTGGCGATACGCGGAGAGCTCACCCCCGCCCTGGCCGCCGCGCAGGGTGTCACATTAAACTTTAACGTCTGGAGCTACAGCGTCGACACGATTCAAGACAACATCAAACAATTTGAGGCCGCCACCAACGGGACGATCCACGTCGCGCTCACGGACATCCCCTGGAACAACTACCACGAGACCATGGTCGCGCGCCTGAGCTCGAAAGCCCCGGTGAACGTGCTCTACAACGGGGGCGACTGGCTCCCCGAGTTTGCCCGCGCCGGGTGGGTGGTGCCGCTCGAAGACCACTTCCCGAAGGCGCGCTCCTATTACGCCAAGAACATCGTCGGTTACGCCCTGCAGGACATGACCTACAAGGGCAAGATGTACGGTCTCCCCTACTACGCCGACATGACCACGTTCCAGTACAACGCCCGGATCCTCAGAGACCGCGGCATCGGGAAGACACCCGACACGTGGGAGGAACTGACCGACCAGGCCAAGTTCCTGCGGACCAAGGGCGTCGAGTCGCCCGTCGTCTTCGAGTTCGCCACCGGGCTTCCCACGACATACGATAACTTTACGGCGATGGTCTTCGGCCGCGGGGGCGAGTGGCTGGACAAGGATCTGAATCCGATCTTCGATGCGCCCGGCAGCGCCGTCCGCCAGCACCTCGCCTGGCTGGCGAGCATGGTGAAATCGAAGCTGGCGACCGTCCTCCCGCACGAGACCGAAGTCGTCAAAGCCCTCAACACCGGGCGGCATGTGTTTACGGTGCTGTGGAATTACAATCTGGCCGAAGCCAACAACAAAGCCGTCTCCCCCCTGGCCGGACAGTTCAAGATCGCGCTCATGCCGGGCGCGACCCACGAGACCCAGGGGCAGTGCAAGTTCTACAACCTGACCAAGTACACGGCGGATCGGGGCAAGGACACCGTCGACGCCGCCCTCAGGTTCATCGAGTACTTCGGAGGCGAGACGGGCGGCCAGTACAAAATCGCCAAGCGGTGGGCCGTCGAGAAGGGCCTGGGATTTGGTCAGCTGCCGCTGTACAACGATCCGGATGTCCGAAAGTCGTTTGGTCAGTGGATCGATTTCGACGCGTTCACCGCCCAGGCGCGGCGGGCCCGCGCGCGGCACCACGCGGTGTGGGAGGGGATCTTCGGCGAGTTCGCGCGCGTCCAGCTCGTGCGTGCGATCAGCGGCGAGACCAGCGTGGACGATGCCGTGGGGGCGATGTCCCAGAAGGTGAAAGAGCTCAAAGCACAGTTCAAGGCGTGACCGAGCCAGGGGGCGTCGCCGGAGGGCGGCGCCCCTCGACCGCCGTTCCCCGCGCCCAGGCGGGGAACGGTCGTGTGGCCTCCGCGCTGCCGACGTTCGCCCGGTCCGCCCGGCGGGGGGAGGCCCGGACGGCGTACGCGATGGCCGGGCCCGCCCTCCTCGTCGTGGGACTGTTCACCCTCTACCCGATCGCCTACGCGCTCAGGGGCAGTCTCTACACGCTCTCCCCGATCCTCCCGTCGTCTTACGTGGGCCTGACGAACTACGGGCTCGTCTTCGGAAGTCCCTACTTCGGCTTCGCCCTTGAAAGGACGGCCCTGTTTGCACTAGCCACGGTTCCGACGGTTCTGGTCATCGGCGTACTGGCCGCAGCCCTCCTGACGCAGCGCTTCCGGGGGGATCTCCTCGTCAAGATCGCCCTGCTCTTCCCGTGGGCCATCCCCGCCACCGCGAGCGGCGTTCTGTGGAAGGGGATCTTTGCGGATTCGTGGGGAGCCCTCAACGCGGTGTCGTTCAAACTGGGCCTCATCCACGACTACGCTCCGTGGCTGACCACTCCTCACCTCGCGTTCACCGCGGTCGCGATCGCCCAGATCTGGGCGCAGTTCCCGCTGGCGACGGTGCTCCTGCTGGCGGCCATGCAGGCCATCCCTCACGACCTCTACGAGGCGGCGGCGCTCGACGGCGCCGGCGGCCTCCGGATGTTCGGCTCGATCACGCTCCCGCATATCCAGCCGATGGCCCTCATCGTGGCGCTGTTCGAGACCCTCCTTGCCCTCACGACATTCGACCTGCTCTTCGCGCTCACCGGCGGCGGGCCGGGGACGGCCACAACCGTCCTGAGCTATTTCATCTGGTCGGAAACGTTCAAGATGCTCAGCTTCGGCAAGGGGATGGCGCTCGCGGTCATCATCGCAGCCATGGCCCTGGTCCTGATCGCGGCCCTGATGCGCCTCATGCCGGCGGACGCCCTGCTCGGCGCAGAATCGTGACGGCCGGAGACGACCCTCCCGCGAGATGACCAGGCGGCGCGCCCTGTTGATCTACCCGGCCGCGGTGGCGATGCTGGCGTTCGCGCTGGCGCCCTTCGCCTGGGCCGCGCTCTCGAGTTTTCTCCCCGAGACCGCCATCCTGAGCATGCCCCCGGCGTGGCTGCGGTACGGGGTCGCCGTCGACAACTACCGCTATATTTTCACGGGGGCCGTCCCCCAGAGTTATGAGATCGGCGGGCAACTCCGCAAGATGATCTCGGAGGAGATTCGCCAGGTGCCGCGGGCGGCCCTCAACAGCGGCATCGTCGCCTGCGCTGTCCTGCTCCTGAACTGGCTCCTGGGAGCGCCCGCGGCGTACGCCTATGCCAGGCTGCGCTTCCCCGGCCGGACCGCGACCTTCTACGTCATCACGTTGAGCCGTCTCATTCCAGCCGTGGCCCTGGCCGTCCCCTACTACCTCATCGTCCAGCGCCTCGGCCTCCTCGACCGCCATCTCGGCCTCGTGGCGGTCCACACCACGCTCACTCTGCCGTTCACGATCCTCATCCTGGCGCTGTATTTCAGGACGATTCCGCCGGCGATTGATGAGTCGGCGCAACTGGACGGCGCGACGCGCTTTACGATCCTGCGGCGCATCACGATCCCTCTTGCGCTGCCGAGCCTCGTCGGCACCGGTCTGTTCGCGTTCATGCTCTCGTACAGCGAGTTCCTCTTTGCGCTCCTGGTCACGACCTCGTCGTATTCGCGCACCGTGCCGGTGACCCTGGCATCGGTGGCCACAAACCCTGACGTCAGTTGGGCCCTGCTGAGCGCGGGCACGACGCTCGCGGTGCTCCCGGTGGGACTCTTGCTGGGGCCGATCTGGCGGTTCATGGTGCGGGGCCTGGTGGGGGGAGCCGAGGGCTAGCGCGGGGGAGGGGTTCGGGAACCGAGACGGCGAATGGACCGAGGGAGGGAGGCGGACCAAGGGGGCGTTTCGTCTGGAACCGGACGACATCGTCATGCGCCAGTTCTCTCGGAGGCTTTTCGGAGCCGATGCGAGAGAGGTCCGGGAATTCCTGGCCGAAACGGCCGCGGAGTTCGACCGCGCGAAGGCTGCGCTTGCCCGCGCGCACGCCGAACGGGATACCCTTCAGAATCGGCTCAGGGAGGTCGCCGCCGAGATTGACAGACTGCGAGGACAGCTGGCGGCGGCCCAGGAAAAAAGCACTGCCTCACAGGCCCGGGAGGATCTCGCCTCGCACCTGGCCGCCGAAGGGGACGCCCTTCAAACCACCCTCAGACAAGTCACCGCCGAGGCCGACACACTGCGTGTCGAGCGGGACGCCCTGGCCACCGAGCGCGCCAGCCTTCAGAACAGGCTCAAAGATGCCACCGCCGAGGTCCACAGGTTACGGGAGCAGGCGGCGGCCGCGCGCGACAAGATCGAGGCGTATCAGGCCAGAAAGAACCTCGCCACTCAGTTGGCCGCCGAGCGCGACGCGCTTCGCAAACGGCTCACGGAGGTCACCGCCGAGGCTCTCACATTGCGGAACCAGGTCACGGCGGCTCAGGAGAAGCTCACCGCGTACCAGGCCGGGGATCGGGAGATCGCTCAGGCTCTCCTGAACGCTCAAAAGGTCGCCGACGACCTCGTGCACTCGGCCAGGACGGAGGCCGAGGACGCGGTGCGGAAGGCGACCGCGGCGGCGGAGGAAACGATTCAGTCCGCGCGCACGGCGGCGGCGGAGATGCTGCGAAAGGCTCACGCACACGCCGAGGGAGCGGTGCGGGCGGCCGAGCAGACGGCGGCGGCCCGGCTGGCCGAACTGGAGATCGAAGCCGAGTCGATGACCGAGGAAGCCCGCCGGGCCACTGCCGCGATTGAGCAGTCCGCGGAGCAGTACGTCACGGGCCTGGTGGCCCAGATCGAGACCGTCATCTCCAGGGAACACCTGCTCCGCACTCTCACTCTTCTGGGTGAGAATCTCGCGGGCGCACTTGAAGCGGTGACCCGTCTCGAGACCGCAGCGCAAAGCGAGATTCTTCCCGCACTTCACCGGCTGGTGGAGAGACTCAGAGAAAGCGTGGCCGCGCGTCACGCCTCCTCCCCATCCGCGCCGGCGCCGGCCGAGGGACAGGGCCCCCCGCCTCCACCCTCCGATGACGCGGCTCGCGAGCCGACCCGGGCACAGAGCGAGGCGGACAATCAGATTCTTCCAACGCTTCGTGCGTTGGTGGAGATCGTGCGAGAAGGGGTTGCCACCGCGGAACCGGCCGGTCACAGACCCCAGGACCGAGTCGTCCCGCTGGGGGTGAGGGGCGAGATCGTCGTGAGTCCCGTCCGGACCCCCTACCGCGCCGCGAAGATCGCAGAGGCGGTCTCGCGCATCAAAGGCATCCGGGCCGCGCGTCTGCGCGCCCTTCTGGAGAATGCCGCCACCATCGAGGTGATAACGGAAGAGGGCCCCCTGACGGTGATCGACTTTACGGTGATCGATGGGGTTCCAATGGACGTTGTTGACGCGACGGACGCTCGGCTGGTCCTCCGCGTGGCGAGGACGCTCTCACAATCCACCGGCTGACGGTCGACGGCGTGCTCATCGCGGAGAAATCGTCTCCTCCGGCGTTTCGAGCTCGGCAAGAAGAAGGTCGAGGTCACGCATGTGGCGCCGGTATTCCAATTCGACCGTCACCGCCCCTTGCACAAAGCGAAGGACGGTGGCTTCGACCGAGCGCTGAAAGCGCTGCTCTCGCTCCCAGATGAGATCGGCAAGCTCCTGTACCACCTGTCTCAGCTCCATGGTCTCTCCTTCGAAAGAGATGAATGCGGGATTGCTGTGAAGAAGGGGAGAGAGTAAGATTTTTGCTCACACAGTTTTATTCACACAGATGGCTCCCACCGTGCCGCCGGCCGCAGTTCCCGAACCTGATCCCTTTCAGGTGGGTGCCCTGCCGGCCGGTTCCGGCTAGCCCCTCCCGCTTCACCACGGGGCCGTGCCGTCCCCGTCCGGACGCAGGCTCCCTTCGTGTTACTGTTGGATCGGAACCACGGACCTAGCGTGCACCGCAGGAGCCACCGACATCATAGCACCGGGCATCGTTTTTTGAAAATCCCATACATTCGTACGGATTCGTCCGGCGCATGCCCTACCCCCGCTCCCGGGCGATCTGCGGGGGGCGGCCCCGCCGGATCTGAATGTGAACCTGCTCCAGCGCCTCGGGATCCACCTCCGCGGGCGCGCCCATCATCAGGTCAGTGGCGCTCTGCGTCTTCGGGAAGGCCATGACCTCGCGGATCGTCTCCTGGCCGGCCAGGACCATCACGATTCGGTCAAACCCAAAGGCGATTCCCCCATGGGGAGGCGCCCCGTATCGGAAGGCGTCGAGGAGAAACCCGAATCGCTCTCGCGCCGCTGCCGGAGTGATGCCGAGTGCGGCGAACACGCGTTCCTGCAGATCCTGCCGGTGAATTCGGATGCTGCCACCGCCCAGTTCAACCCCGTTGAGGACCAGATCGTAGGCTTTGGCCCGGACGCGAAGCGGATCCCGATCGAGGAGAGGGATGTCATCGTCAACGGGGGCGGTGAACGGGTGGTGCACGGCCGACAGCCTTCCGCCCTCAGGCGCCGGCTCAAGCAGCGGGAACTCGAGCACCCACGCAAACGCCCATCCGCCACCGACGAGTCCGAGCCGGTGACCGAGGTCGAGGCGGACGCGGCCCAGGGCCGCGCTGGCCTCGCGCGGCGATCCCGCGACAAGCAGGATAAGGTCGCCCTCGCGTGCCGTGAGCCGGGCTCGAAGCGCGGTGAGCTGAGGGGATGTGAGAAACCGGGCCGCCGGTCCCCGCGCGCCCCCGGGCTCGATGTGCACGGGAACGAGGCCCTGCGCGCCCGCCGCTCTGGCCATCTGCTCCAATTCGCCGATCTCGCGGCGCGTGTAGGCGGCGGCGCCGGGTGCGGCGACCCCTCGAACAGCACCGCCGGAGGCGAGCGCACGTGCAAAGATCTGGAAGTCGGTGCCGCGGAAGAGGTCGGAGCAGTCGGCAATCTCCATCCCAAAACGAAGGTCAGGCTTGTCGGTCCCGTACCGATCCATCGCCTCGGCGTACGTGATGCGGGGAAACGGGGTCGA
>DASUDA010000141.1:0-2891 GCA_036275835.1 bacterium
ATGCTGGGCGGGACGGTCGCGCCGGTGACGAGTTCCGGCGTGCTCTGGACGCGCAGCCTTTTCGGCGCCGTCGACCATGCGGCGCAGGCGCGACTCCCGACGGTCGAGCGGATCCGGGTGGAGTCTCTCAACGCCTACTACGGCCCGACACACGCCGTCCGGGGCGTCTCCCTCGGCATCGCCGCGCATCGGATCACCGCGATCATCGGCCCGTCAGGCTGCGGCAAATCGACTTTCCTGCGCTGCCTGAACCGGATGCACGAGCTCGTCCCGGGCGCCCGCATGAGCGGGCGCGTCCTCCTGGATGGCGAGGATATCTATGGGCCGGAGGTCGATCCCGTCATGGTTCGCCGGCGCGTGGGGATGGTCTTCCAGCGGCCCAATCCGTTCCCCACGATGTCGATTTACGACAACGTCGCCGCGGGGCTCCGGCTCAACGGCATCCGCAACCGCCAGCGCCTGGACGACGTGGTGGAACGCAGCCTGCGCCAGGCTGCGCTGTGGGTGGAAGTCAAGGACATCCTGGGCAGGCCGGGCACCAGCCTCTCGGGAGGCCAGCAGCAGCGCGTGTGCATCGCCCGGGCGCTCGCCGTCAGTCCGGAGGTCCTTCTCATGGATGAGCCGGCCTCGGCCCTGGACCCGGCGTCGACGCTGAAAATCGAAGAACTCGCCAGGACGCTCCGGGAGAGCCTGACGATCGTCCTGGTGACCCACAATATGCAGCAGGCGGCCCGGGTATCGGACAGCACGGCGTTCATGCTGAGCGGTGAACTGGTGGAGTACGGCCCCACCGCCGAGCTCTTTACCCGACCCCGGGATCAGCGCACGGAGGACTACATCACCGGCCGGTTCGGATGAGATGGCGACCCATCCGGCGCCGTGCGGAGCATCCCGGCGAGCGCCTCGATGTCCCGGAAGAGCACGGGCCGGGCCGTGGGGTTGTGCAGCGCATAGGACGGGTGATAGAGCGGAAGAACCGTGAGAGCGCCCCGGCGGTGCGGGCGCCCGTGCACATCCGCGATTCGCGTCCCCGGCAGAAGCGCCTCGAGCGAATAGCGCCCCAGGGTCACGACAATCCGCGGCCGGATAAGGGCGAACTGGGCCGCAAGCCAGGGAGCACACGCCGCGATCTCTGAGGGTTTGGGAGGGCGGTCCCGCGGAGGGACCGTGGAAGTGACCGCCCGGTCCTTGATGACATTCGTGATGTATACGTCATCCCGCCGGAGGCCGGCATGGGCGAGCAGCTCATTCAGCAGCCGCCCCGCACGGCCGACGAAAGGCCGGCCGGTCAGATCCTCTTCCCGTCCCGGGCCCTCGCCGACGAACATCACCTCGGCGTCGGGATTGCCTTCGCCGGGGACCGCGTGGGTGCGGGTCCTCCACAGCGGGCACCGGCGGCACCGCCGCACCCGGGCGTGGAGGTCGTCAAGATCTGCGGGACGAGCCGGAGACGAGCGCGCGCGGCGCGACGGCCGGGACGGGTGGGTCCGCGCTCTCAGGCGGCCACCGCGGTCAGCGCCAAATCTTTAATGACGGCCGCGATCTGCTCGCGCTCCTTGGGGGTGGCCTCCACGAGAGGCAGGCGGAGACCCCCCGCATCAAATCCGGCCAGCGCCAGCGCGGCCTTGACCGGGACCGGGTTGGTCGTGATGAACAGAACCTTGAACAGCGGCCAGAGGCGCAGGTGCATGGCCGTGGCCCTCAGGACATCCCCCGCGACGAAGGCCTCGATCATCTCCCGGATCTCCCGCCCGGCCAGGTGCGACGCCACACTCACCACCCCGTGTCCGCCGACGGCGAGAAGTGGCAGGGTCAGGCTGTCATCGCCGCTGTAGAGAAGGAACTCTGGGGGCGTGACCTTGCGAATCTGGGACATCTGGTCGAGGCTGCCGCTGGCCTCCTTGATCGCCACGATGTTCGGAACCTGAGCGAGGCGCGCCACCGTCGCCGGTTCGCAGTTGACCGAGGTCCGCCCCTGGATGTTGTAGAGCATGACCGCGAGACGCGTGCTCTCGGCGACCGCCTTGAAGTGCTGGTACAGGCCCTCTTGGGAGGGCTTGTTGTAGTACGGGTTCACGAGAAGGACGCCGTCGCAGCCGGCGCGCTCGGCCTCTTTCGTCAGGTGGATGCTGTGCGCGGTATTGTACGTGCCGGTGCCGGCGATGACCGCGGCCCGTTTCCCCACCGCCTCCCGGACGGTGTGGAACAGCCGCACCTTTTCCTCGTCGGTGAGCGTGGGGGATTCTCCCGTCGTGCCGCAGACGACAAGCCCGTCAGAGCCTCTCTCCACCAGGCGCTTGGCCAGCGCCGCCGCTCTGCCGTAGTCCACGGCGAGGGTCCGGTCCATCGGCGTCACCATGGCGGTGATCACCCGTCCGAAGCCAGCCATCCCCTGCCACCTCCTGCCCTCTTCGCGTCTGGCCGCACCTGTGGGAGACGTTCAGCCTTCCTGGCGCGACCTCCTGCTGAGGCTTGTCCCGCGACGTCTACGCCCGGGCGCCGGTGAGGAGGCCGTCGCGAACAAGCACCTCCGCGATCTGGACCGCGTTCAGCGCCGCGCCCTTCCGAAGGTTGTCCGCGGCGGCGATGAGCGACAGCCCGTGGGGAACGGTCGGATCGACCCGCAGGCGCCCGACGATGCACGCGTCACGCCCCGTGGCGTAGAGCGGCGTCGGGAAGCGCCCCCGCTCGGGATCGTCCGCCACCTCGACCCCCGGCGCCCCGCTCAATGCGGCGCGCGCGCGCTCGATGGGGAACGGTCCCGTAAACTCCACGTGCAGCGCCACCAGGTGGCCCACGACGACCGGAACCCGAACGGTGGTCACGCTGACCGGCAGGTCGGCCTCCATGATCTTCTTCGTCTCCTGCACGATTTTGTGCTCCTCCTCGGT
>DASUDA010000142.1:0-5607 GCA_036275835.1 bacterium
ACCTCAGCACGCTCCCGATCCAGAACGTGGACCGCATCGAAGTGCTGCGGGGCCCGTTTTCGGCGATCTACGGGAGCGCGGCGCTTGGGGGTGTGATCAACATCGTGACGCGCTCGGTGCCCCAGACAGTCGTCTCTTCACGGGTAGGATCGTTTGGCGAGAGCGCAAACAATATCTCGCTCGGGGGTTCAGTGGGCAGCCTGACGTACCTCGTCCAGGGCATCTTCACTGGGAGCACCGGCTTTGCCCCCGACACCGATTACGGCAACTCCACCGCGATGACCAGGCTCCACTGGGCTACCGCCGAGGATACGGCCGTCACTATGACCCTCAACCGACTCTGGCACGTCGCTGGCGCGCCCGGCCCGCTTGGCCCCTTCTTCGATCCGCTTGCGCGCCTTTGGGAGGGACGTACCCTTCTCGACCTCGCCTGGCGCACCGGCCGCGCCGACGGACCCGGGGGCATGCTCCGCGTGTACGCGCTCGACGACGACGTGATGTTCAACAGTCCCGGGTCCGCATTTCAGTCGGATGATGTGGCGCACCTCTGGGGCGTGCAGGGCCAGGCCGTCCTTGCGCCGTGGTCGCGCCATCTCCTCACGCTGGGCGCGGAATATCAGGGTCAGACGATCGGCCATACCGACAACACTCCCTCGTCGTTCAGCAATCGCGGATCCGACCTGGGCCTCTACCTCCAGGACGACTGGCAGGTGAGCCCGAGTGTGCTGCTCTCCACCGGTGTACGGGAGGATATCTTTGAGCTCTACGGCACCCAGGTCAATCCCCGCATCGGGCTGGTCGCCCTGCTCAGCGATCGCTTGGTGCTGCGCGCTGCGGCGGGAAGAACGTTTCGGGCGCCGACCTTTGACGAGACGGCCCCGGCCTTCTCCGGGAATCCGTCCCTCCAACCTGAAACCGCGTGGTCGTACGACCTCAGCCTCGAGTACGCGCTGAGCCCCGGCCTTGCGGTGCATCTCACGGGCTACTACACGGACGCCGTGAACCTGATCACCTCCGCGCCGCCCACGTTTACGCCAATGAACGTCGGCCACGCGACCGTGGCCGGCGGCTCGATCGAGGTGGCGGGCCGGCTCAGCGACCAGTGGATCGTCCGCGCCAACTACACAAATCAGCTGGCCCGCGACGCGGCCTCCGGCCATGACGTCATCTACGTCCCGCGATCCCTGGGAAACCTGGAGCTGACGTACGGGTTCGCGCCGGAGGCGGGCGTCGCGGTGATCGTGAGCTATGTGGGGGACCGCTTCGCCGATCCCGCGAACACGATGCCCGTCCCCGGATACTGGCTTACGTCTCTGACCGTGACCTGGCCCGCAGGGGGGTTCGCGATTCAGGCGGGGGTCGCCAATCTCTTCGGCACGACCTACCAGGAGTCGCTGAACTTTCCGGAGCCGGGGAGGAGATACTTCGTGGTCGCCACAAAGAGCTTCTAGGCGGAACAGGGTGCGGAGGGGGGACGCGTGCGCGGACGATATCTGTTCGTGTTGGGCCTGGTCACCGCGGTGGCTGCGGGCGCGGGATGGCAGTTTTGGGCGTCCGCCAGCAGGGCGCTTCCCACGCCGGAGCGGGACGTTGCCCGCGCCGGAGCGGGCGGAGCAGTCGTAGCGCCCACCGCCTCCGACGAAGGGGATCTCCTCCCGGTGGCCGGAGTCCCAACGACAGGAGCCGCCCGCGGCCCGGTGGCTCCTTCCGCGCCTCCGCAGCATGCCGGTGGTTCAGTGCGGAGGCCGTTGCGCGGTTCTGCGGGAACATCACCGATGCCGGTCCGCCGTCCGGCGGCGCCATTTCCGCAGCCCGCTTCTCCGGAGAGCCTTGCCAGGCCTGTGCCACCGCCATCAGCCGCCGGTGGGGCGACGTCGCCCGGAGCGGAGAGGGTCACGGGAGGCGGGCGGGAGGGGGCACAGGAAGGGGCTGACTCGGCTTCTCAAGACGCGCCGCAGGCAGGCGGTCATGAGGCATCACCGTCTCAACCGGCCGCGGATGCAGTCACACTTTCCTCTTCGTTTCCCAGCCCTTCTGCCCGATTCACGCCGCCGCGGGTGATCGACACGGCGGGGATGGAATACCCGGGCGAGGCGTTTCATCTGACTTTGCGCCGTCAGGATCTCGGTCCCGAACTCGCGGTCGAAGGCGCGGAGGGGACGGTCGCGCTGCGGGCGTTGGTCTCCGCGGACGGTGCGGTGCGGAGCGTGGAAGTGGCGACTTCCTCAGGCTCGCCGGTGTTGGATCGGGCCGCGGCCGATGCGGTACGCCGGTGGCGCTTCACCCCGGCGACGCGAGACGGCGTTCCCATCGACGCGTACGCAATGCTCCGAATTCGGTATATTGTGCGCTGACGCCTCAGTCGGATGCCGCGTGAAGGCGCCCGGTGGAGCGGCGGGCCAGTCGCCGTGCACTCTCGTAAATGCCGAAGAGGGCGAGGGAGTATCCGAGGTCGCTCAGCACCGTGTTCCGGAAAAACGGGACCGCGGCGATGTAGTCCTGCCGTAGCCCGGCCAGGGTGTGCGGGTACAGCGGACCGAACCACTCCCCCAGGTTCGTCACGATGAAGAACAGGACAGACGCCCCCAGGGCCGCGCCTGCGACCCGCAGAGCGGTCCGGCGCCGAAGAACCGCCATGCCCAGCAGCGAGATCAGCACGAAACTGCCGTACACCCAAACGGCTCCCGGATAGAAGCCCAGCACGGCGTCAGAGACGGCCAGCGCCGCCAGGGGGGTGACGACGCCCCATGGGAGCGGCAGCACGGCGCCACCGAAAAGCGCGATTGCTCCGAGGGGAGCGAAGTTTGGGGGATGGGGCGCGATCCTGAGAAGCGCTCCCGCTGCGATGAGCGCGTAGGGCAGCCCGCCGATCCACGATCGTGCGCCCTCGTGTCGCATCACCGCGGTGATGTGCCCGCGTTCTTAGAACTTGAACGTCGGCGGCAGGGGCTGGCCCGGCATGTCTGGAGGGGTGAGTCCGGGCGCCATCGGCGAAGGGAATCCGGGGATCTGAGGCCCCTCATAGGGTTGCATGAAGAAGAACTCCGGGTTTCCACCGTTGCGGGAGGTGGGTCCCGGGCGCAACTGGTAAAGACGGCCCTGGTAAAAGTACAGGATCCTGTCGCAGTTTTGTCCCCCGGCGCCGGGTTGCTGATCCTGCTGGGTCCCGGTGTTAGGAAGGGGGATGAACTCCTTCGGGTTAAGGGCCGGGGGCCGCTCCTGCGCCGCCAGCACCGGGAGGAGCACGCCACTCCGCGCCGACGTTCCCGCGTGCCGGTCCCCGGCAGCGAAGGCGCCCATCATGAGCGTGCCAGCCACGCCTCCGATGACGATCCCCAGGATCAGCATTCCGATTCCGCGGCGGTTCATCGCTGGCTCACTCCCTCAGTCAGGTTTCGCGAGTCGCCGGCGTGCCTTTGCGTGATGTGCCCGATTTAGCGCTATCCTAGCACACCGGGCCGGTGTTTCCTAGCGTGCGGACATGCTACAATGAGAGGCGGGTGATCTGGCGTGGCGCTGGTATTCACATTTCCCTGCGGTCGGTGCGGAAAGAAGTACAGCGTGTATTATCCCAAGGCGTTCATATACTCCGTCTACGGGACCGGTACGCCCTCGCAGGGCGAGCGCGAGGACGCCGAGGAGGTGGCCTCGGGAGCCGTGGATGCCGCGCGGCGCCGCGCCGAAGCCGTCGGGAATGCCTGGGTGGACGTGAGCCAGCAGCCGAAGATCACCTGCGCGTGCGGGAAGAATCTGGACTTGAACCTGGCCAACCACCCGCGTGTGCCGCAGCGCAAAGGCGCCTCCGGGGTTCGGCAGACCGGGATGATTGAGTTCCCCGGGATGCACAAGGGAGTTCACAAGAAGCCCGCCCTCTGACCGGAACGGCTGCAGCGGCTCCCCTACCCGAATCACGGCGGGTTATCAGGGTGGGCCGTTCCCAGCACCACGAGCCTCGTGACCTTCGTGCCGTGCGGCGTAGACTCCGCCTCGTATTCTACAGGCTCGCCCGGCTCGAGCCGGCGGCGCCCGGCCCTGCGCACAACGCGGCGATGCACGAAGACGTCCCGCCCCGCGGCGTCCACGATGAAGCCGTAGCCCATCCGGCTGTCAAACCACTTCACCACGCCTCTCTCCACGGGGGTCCGTCTCCCCGGCTCCGCGCCGCCGCGGCTGCGTCGTGAGGACTGCAGCTTCTTCTCCCGGGAGCGGATTGGTCGGCGCCGGTGAGAGTTCCTCTCCTGTGGAATCGTGGTCGCGCCCGCCCGTGGCTCCGGCGCGGCGTACATCGATCTTGGGAGAGAGCCCCGAGAGGAGAAGATCCACGGATGCCGTGACGTCTCGATGGACCACGAAGAGGTCGCGGCGCACCACCTCCACCGCACAGTCAAACACCGGAGGCTCAGTGCGCTCCAGAACTGTGTGACGTGTTCGTCCGTCCCGCGCGACTTCCTCGGATGACAGCACCACCGGCCGGGGGGCGCCGACCAGGCCGGCCAGGTCGGGATTGAAGACGACGTCGTGCAGCCGCCGGCCGTGGGCGGTTGCGACGAGCTGCACCCCGCGTCGCGCGATCGTGCGGACGACCCGCGCATCAGCCTCGAACCCGACCTCATCGACGATGATGGCCTCGGCGCAGTGGTTAATCACCGCCTGGAGGATCACCTGGGCCTGCAGGTCCCCCGCGGCCGCCGGCCGAGACGGGTCAGGTAGGGGAATCTGCAACCGCCGGGCGCTGCCAATGGCAGGATGGGGAATCTGGCCGTCACCACCGATCTCGTTGCTCGTGTCGGCGATGATGACCCGCCTGTGCAGGTGGTCGGCGAGGATCGCCGCGGCGCTCCGGAGCAGGGTCGTCTTCCCCACACCGGGCGCTCCGATGACGAGGAGGTTGCCCCTGCTCGCCAGGAGGTCTTCGAGGGGCTGGGCCGCTCCGTCGACTGTGCGCCCCGCACGGAAGGTGAAGCCGATGATCTCGTGGTAGCGATCGCGAATGCAGGCGATGCGGTGCAGGGTCCGTTCAATCCCCGTCCGGTTATCTTCCCGAAACCGCGTGACCCGCCCCAGGACATACTGGAGGTCCTCCCGGCGGGTCTCACGGGGGAGGGCCAGTGGCTCCCCACCATCCCGAAAGCGCACTTGAGGAGGGCGGCCGAGATCAATGATGATTTCCTCGATGTGACCGGGGTCGCGGGGGGCAATGTGGGCGACAATCCAGGGCGGGATAAGCGCGAGGAGCGCCTCCACATCACCGGATGAGGACATGCCCGGCGCTGTTAGGGGGTGGAGGAAATCGCCAGAAGATCTACGCCGGTGAAGGCCGGTTGAAACGTGATCGGTGGGGTGAGGCTCGGCGTCCGCCCCCGCGCGGCCGCGGGGACGAGTGAGAAGACCAGCTGAACCCTCCGGGGGGACCGGCTCGGGGCGTTAATCACGCCGGTCTCCGTCGCGCCCTGCGGGAGAATTTCAGGGCGTCTGCGGTCCGCGCTGTCCCGTGCCATGCCATACGGGACGACCCGCCCATTGACGCGGACGAGCACGCCGCCCGGGTGGATTGTCAGGTCCACCGCGCCCCCGTTCCTGATGCGATACCGGATCACGACTCCGCCT
>DASUDA010000143.1:0-2700 GCA_036275835.1 bacterium
GATCAACCGCTTCGTCGACGGGATCCCCGCCCCGGGCTCTCCGGAGAAGAACAGCATCCGGAAGCCGAGGCTCCGGGGATCGATGCCCAGGCCCCGGGCGATCTCCGCGAAGTGAAGCGCGTAGGACGGCGTGCCGTAGAACGCCGTCGGCCGGAGATCGCGCGCCCACAGCGCCGCGTTGCGCGTCTGACCCGGCAGTCCCGCCCCGAACGGGAACACCGCGGCGCCCAGCCGCTCCGCGCCTGCCAGCGCGCCCCACGAGCCGATGTAGAGGCTGAAAAACGAGCAGATGAGGACACGGTCGTGCGGCCGGAGACCGGCCCCCCACAGGATGCGGGCGTGGGCCTCCTTCGTGCGATCCCAATCCCCCGCCCCGATCGCAAAGACCGTCGGACGTCCCGTTGTCCCACTCGTCCCGTGGATGCGCGCGATCTCCCCAGGCTCGATACAGAGGTAGTCGCCGAACGGCGGACTGAGCGTCTGCGCATTGCGGAGGTCGGCCTTCGTGACGACCGGGAAGCGGCTGAGATCGTCGAGGCCCCGGATCGTATCGGGCGACACCCCGGCGTCCTGCCAGGTCCGGCGGTAGAAGGGGCTCTGGTCCCAGGCATAGCGAATCTGCCGCTTGAGTTTGGCCAGGATCACGCCATCGCGCAGGCGCGGATCCGCGCATTCGATCTCCGGGAACCAGTACGCGTCGTCGGGGCTCGGCCGATACGCGGGGTCGTACCGGGGCGGCCATGCCGTGAGATCAACCCCGCGCATACCCCCGGGCGTCCCGGGGTCAGGGCCGGGCATCGCGGGGACCGGACCTGTTCGACGACAGCCCCACCGCGCGGCGCCGCGCGGCACCCAACTGACGGATCCGGGCGGCGATGGTCTCCAGAGGCGTCTCCTGCAGCATCAGGTCCGCGACTCCCATCTGCACCAGGACGGGGGCGTCCTCGTCGGGGATCACGCCGCCGCCGACGAGCACGATGTCGTGCCCGCCGGCCGCCCGCAGCAACTCGAGGACGCGCGGGAAAATCGTCATGTGCGCACCCGAGAGCACGCTGATCCCCAACACGTCCACGTCTTCCTGGACCGCCGCCGCCACGACTTCCTCGGGAGTGCGGTGGAGACCGGTGTAGATGACGTCCATTCCGGAATCCCGCAGGCAGCGGGCGACGATTTTGACACCCCGGTCATGCCCGTCGAGGCCGACTTTGGCGATGAGGACGCGGATCGGCTCGTCCATCGTCATGTCGCCTCAGGGCCGCCGAGCGCGCGGATCATCGTGAGGCCTCGTTCTTGTCAGCCGGAGGGGTCTCCTCCCCGACTCCTCACTCCGCCTGCGCGAGGAGAGCGCGGTACCGGCGGGTGCGTTCGACATAATTCTCCGCGGCCTGACGCAGCGACGCGAGGTCATCGTCCCCGAGGTCCCGGACAACCTTCCCCGGAACGCCGGCGAAGAGCGTCCGTGGAGGGACGGTTTGTCCTCCCAGCACGAGGGTCCCCGCCCCCACCAGGGCCTCCGCGCCAATCCGCGCTCCGTCGAGCACAATCGCCCCCATGCCGACGAGGGCGCCATCCTCCACCGTGCACCCGTGCAGAATCACGCCGTGGCCCACCGTGACCCCCCGGCCGATGACCACGGGGAAGCCCGGTTCAGAGTGCGCACAGCTTCCATCCTGCACGTTGGCCTCCGGACCGATCGTGATCAACTCGCTTTCCGCGCGCAACACGGCATGAAACCACACGCTGGCCCGCACCTCAACGATCACGCGTCCCACGAGGTCGGCGGACGGGGCCACGAATGCCTCCGGGTGCACACGCGGGTGGTGAGGCGGAATGGCGATCAGCATGGACCCCTCCTCGCTCTCACAGCGTCCAGTACGCACTCACGGCGTGGCGCGCGGCGCGGGCGCGCGCGCGGGCCACGGCAAAGGGCGCCTCCCGGATCGCCGCCTCCGGCTCGCCCACGCCCGAGGCGATTCCGGTGAGGCCCTCAAGCGTGGACGCGACCGAATGGGCCAGGCCGTCGAGATCGTACCCTCCTTCGAGCACCGCCACGATCGGTGTGCGCCCCGCGGCGTCCCGGAGTAGGCGGCTGAGGCGGCCGAACCCGCGCGCCGTCATCATCATCCCCCCGAGCGGGTCTGCGTGGTGCGCGTCGAACCCCGCCGAGATCACGATCAGGTCAGGCGCGGCCGCCCGAAGGAGCGGGAGAGCCACTTCCTCCCAGAGAAAAGCATACCCCTCATCTCCGATTTCCGCGGGAAGCGGGACGTTGATCGTCATCCCCTCTCCGGGCCCTTCCCCCATCTCCTCCATCGCCCCGGTGCCGGGGTACCAGTTCTCCTGGTGGAAGGAGCACACCACGACCCGAGAATCCCGGTAGAAGATCTCCTGGGTTCCGTTGCCGTGGTGCACGTCCCAGTCCAGGATCAGCACCCTGCCGATGGCGTGTTCCTCCAGGGCATGGCGTGCGGCGAGCGCCACGTTGTTGAAGAGGCAGAACCCCCGCCCCGCGGCGGCCCCGGCATGGTGCCCGGGGGGGCGGATGAGCGCCAGCGCCATTGCGGCATCCCGTCGCAGGGCGGCATCGACCGCCGCGAGCGCTCCCCCCACGGCCCGGCGGGCCACGTCAAACGACGAGGAAGAAAGCGGCGTATCGGAATCGAGGTACCCGCCCCCGGCCGCCGCGAGGTCGCGCACCCT
>DASUDA010000144.1:0-3875 GCA_036275835.1 bacterium
CGTCAGGGCAGTCCCGAGCAGGTTGCCCCACGGGTCGTGCGGGTTCACGCCGGCGGATCGCGCCGTCTGCGGCCGGAGTTGCCCCAGCCCGATGGCGCCTGCTCGGCTTCTCACCGTGGGGTGGAAGCCGCTCTCGATGTACACGACCGCAGCGAGGAAGAAGGGGTCCAGGCCGGCCTGCCGGGCGGCGGCGACGACGTGCTCGCCCATCCAGAGCGCCTGCTCCGCCGTCAGCGCCGGATTGGATGCGCGCGCCAGCGCCGCGATCGAGTTCACGTTCGGATGCGGGATCGGCGTGGATCGCTCGGCATCCGCCTGCTCCCGCAGGAAGCTCAGGCGCGCCAGCCACCCGCGGATGATCCTCTCCTCAAGCACCGAGTGCGGACGCCGGAGCCCCTCCCGGAAGTAGGCGTCCGCGTCCTCCATCTTCCCGGCCGCGGTCGCCGCAACGCCCGCCCAAATCGCCGGGGTGGCCGACGGGGGATTAGCCTTCGCCAGCTGTGCGAACATGGCGAGCGCGCGCAGAGGCTCCCCGGCGCGGTATGCCGCGATGCCGTCCGTGAGGGACACCGGCTCTGAAGTGGCCTCTCGCGCATCGGCGAAGGTGGCCACCAGACCGAGGCACAGAAGGACGGCGAGGATCGCGGCGACGCTTCGGACGGTTCCTACCCTGTTCCGCACGGGCCCGTGGTTGTACAGTGAGACCTCTCCCATCGCGCCCGCAGATTCAGGCTGCATGACCGGGCGCTCGTACCTCATCTGTGTGCCCAACCATGCCGCCCGTGGAGACCAGGCGAGCGAACGTGCGCGAACGGACGTTTGGACCACGGCCAAGATCGCCGCAGATCACCAAGAAGATCAGGAGAACCTGTTAGCCGGCCCGGTAGCGTTGGAGGGCCTCCGGATCCACGTCGAGTCCGAGCCCCGGGCCCCTCGGAACAGGGATCATGCCGGCCTCGGGCGTGGGAAATGGCTCGGTAAAGATCTCCCGCAGCGGGTTTTGGACGTACCGGGTCCCCATGTACTCGTACGTGGAGAAGTTGGCGGCGGCGGCGGCCAGGTGGAGCGACGCAAGATGTGCCACACCGCCGCTGAATCCGGTATGGGGCGCGTACTGGAGATTGTGCGCGTGCGCCAGCGCCCAGAGGCGCCGGGCGGGAGTGATGCCCCCGATCCTCGCGACTTCCGGCTGCAGCACGTCGAGGCATCCGCGGGCGATGAGATCCCGGAACCCAAACAACCCGAACTCGGTTTCTCCCGCGGCGAGAGGCACTCGTACCGACCGGCGAAGGTGCGCGTATCCCTCCAGGTCGTCACCGGGGACGGGCTCTTCAAGCCACGCCACATCCAGTTCTTCAATCTGGCGACCGACGCGGATCGCCGTCCCGATATCATACGCGCCGTTCACATCCAGCATGATCTGGATGTCGGGGCCGACGGCTTCTCGGATCGCACGCACCGTCCGCACGTCGGCGCGATCACCTCCCCGCGACGCCGGCCAGCCGATCTGCACCTTGACCGCCGTAAACCCACGGGCGACCTGGGCCTGGGCCTCGGCCGCCATCTTGGGGATCTCGTCGAAGTACACCTTGGACACGTAGCACCGCACTTTCTCCCGCCCCGCTCCCCCCAGGAACTTGTACAGCGGCTTGCCTGCCGACCGGGCGAGAATGTCCCACAGCGCCATGTCGATCCCGCTCATCGCCTCGACGACGAAACCGCGCGAGTGACCCCACCGGCGGAGCAGGGCGAGCATCTCGTCCCACAGGCCCTCCACGTCCCAGGGGTCGCGGCCCACGACAAGCGGCGCCAGGAGGCGCTCGACAATGGTCGTCACAACCTCAGGAGCGCGCCGCACGATGCACTCTCCGACTCCCGTGAGGCCGTCGTCGGTCTTCACCTCGACGATGGCCGCGTAAAACGTTGCGAATGTGCCAATGGAGAACTCGATGGGCCGTGGAGCGCGCGCGGCCAGCGGAACGCACGTGACAGAGGCTATTTTCATCCCTGCCGTACTTCGCGTGACAGGGGAATCTCTCCTCGGAGATCGCGCGCGAGAGCGGCCGGGAAGGAATCTCCGGCGTTGTGCGGGCGTTACCCCGGCAGGAAGGGCGCTCAGGTAGCCTCGGACGGCGACGAAGGAGGTCGTCAATGCACTGGGCACAGGTATTTGGGGAAGCGCTCGGGTACCAGGAGTTCCTTCAGCGCCACGCGACCGCAGAGCAGCGGGCGCGCTGGGGGGCGGTGTACGACCGCGTCGCGCTGACGTCAGAACAGCGAGAACTCCTGGCAGGCTTCGTCAGGGAGATGCACGTGCTTTGTGTCGCAGGCGCCTGGTGCGGCGACTGCGTCAACCAGTGCCCGATCCTCGCCCGCATCGCCGAGCAGAACCCTCGCATCGTGGTCCGATTTGTCGACCGCGACGAGCATCCGGCGGCCCAGGAGGCCCTGTTGATGAATGCGGGGCGGCGCGTCCCGGCGGTGGTCTTCCTCAGCGAAGATGATGAAGAGTGCGGCCGCTATGGGGACCGGACCCTCGCGGCCTACCGGCAGATGGCCGCGGACCGGCTCGGGCCCGCGTGCCCCACCGGCATTGTTCCCCCCGGCCCCGCGCTGGTGTCTGCGGTCACGGCGGAGTGGATCGGCCAGTTCGAGCGGATCCAGTTGATGCTGAGGTTGTCCCAGCGGCTCAGAGAGAAACATAAGGACTGAGACTCGAGCCCGGGCGGCGAATGGGTAAACAGGCCAAGGAAGGGCCGGTTACGGAGATATTGCGAAAAATCTTACATTGACACAATTGTGTCATAAATCCTATAATTTGAAGGACATAGCGTTCTTTTGAAAACAAGACGTCATACACCGGGGGTTACCTAGTGTCCACGATACAGCCCACCGGCGAAACCGGCGACAACCCCGAACTCCTGGCCGGGTTCAACACACGGATCGCGGCGGGAGATCAAATTGAGGCGGGGGAGTGGACGCCCCAGGAGTACCGGCTCGAGGCCCTCCGCCTCATCCAGATGCATGCCAACTCCGAAATCATGGGCGCCCTTCCAGAACGGGAGTGGATCCCCCGGGCTCCCACGCTCGCGCGCAAAATGGCCCTGACGGCCAAAGTTCAGGACGAGGTCGGGCACGGCATGCTGCTGTACAGAGTCGCGGAGACGCTCGGCCGCTCCCGGGACGAGATGATTACCGAGTTGGTGGAAGGACGGGCCCGCTTCCACAATGTCTTCCACTATCCGGCGGAGACCTGGGCCGATGTGGCGATCATCCAGGTGTTCGTCGACGGCGCCGCGATGCAGACGCAGGGCGCGCTGCGCTCGTGCTCCTATGCCCCGTACGCCCGCGTGCTGAAGCGCATCTGTTACGAGGAGGACTTCCACATCCAGCTCGGGCTCGACGTGTGGCGGGCGCTCGCCGAGGGGACGCCGCGTCAGCGGGCGATGCTTCAGGATGCGCTCCGGCGCTGGTGGACCCCTCTCATCCACTTCTTCGGCATGCCGGATCGCATCTCGCCCCACACGGAAAAGATGCTCGCCTGGAGGATCAAGGTCAAGTCCAACGAGGAACTGCGCCAGCAGTTTCTGCGCCGGTTCGTGCCGATCATCCTGGAGTATGGCCTGGATGTCCCCGATCCGGCCCTGCGGTTGAACGAGGCGGATCAGCTCTACGTCTACACCGAGCCGGACTGGGAGGAGCTCAAACGGGTGGGCCGGAACGGCGGGCCGAAAAGCGCCGACCGCCTGGCGCTCCGGCAGGCATTTCACCGCCAGCACGCCTGGGTGCGGGAAGCGATCAGCACGTGGGCGGCGGCGGCGTGACCTCATGACGCACGGGCGGTGGGAAGGTCCCCTGGCCGCGCCGCCGGACGT
>DASUDA010000145.1:0-16545 GCA_036275835.1 bacterium
AGATGATCGGCCTGTCCGCGGTGAACATCGAGTCGAATTCGCGATCCGGAAGGCCGTGCGGATGCTCGCTCGGGGGCTGGAGCGTCATGAGATCGACGACGTTCACGACGCGGATTTTGACGTCCGGGAAGTGCTGCTGCAGGAGGTCCACCGCGGCCAGGGTCTCCAATGTTGGCACGTCGCCGGCGCAGGCCATAACGACGTCCGGCTCGGTGCCTTGGTCGGTGGACGCCCAGGACCAGATCCCGATCCCGGCGGTGGAGTGACTGATGGCCGCGTCCATGTCGAGCCATTGCGGCGCCGGCTGTTTACCGGCCACGATCACGTTCACGTAGTGCCGGCTGCGCAGGCAGTGATCGGCCACCGAAAGCAGCGTGTTCGTATCGGGCGGCAGATAGACACGGACGATATCCGCCTTCTTATTGACGACGTGATCGATGAACCCCGGATCCTGATGGCTGAAGCCGTTGTGATCCTGCCGCCAGACGTGGGACGTCAGAAGGTAGTTCAACGACGCGATGGGCCGGCGCCAGGGAATCTCCCGCGTCACCTTGAGCCACTTTGCATGCTGGTTGAACATCGAGTCCACGATGTGGATGAACGCCTCGTAGCAGGAAAAGAACCCGTGGCGTCCCGTCAACAGATATCCTTCCAGCCATCCCTGGCAGAGGTGCTCGCTCAACACTTCCATCACGCGCCCATCCGGGGCGAGATGATCGTCGGTCGGAAGAATGGGACCGGTAAAGACCCGGTCGGTCACTTCAAACAGCGCGTCGAGCCGGTTCGAGGCCGTCTCGTCGGGTCCCATCACGCGGAAGGTCTTGGGGTTGAGCTTCACCACATCACGTAGAAACTGTCCGAGGACTCGCGTCGCCTCGGCGGTCACCGTCCCGGGTTTGGGGACATGAACCGCGTAGGCGCGGAAATCCGGCATCGCGAGATCCCGGAGCAACAGGCCACCGTTGGCGTGGGGGTTGGCCCCCATCCGCCGGTCGCCCCTAGGCGCCAGCTCCGCGAGCTCGGGAACCAGCGCGCCGTTCTCATCGAACAGCTCTTCGGGCCGGTACCCCCTCATCCACTCTTCCAGCAGCTCAAGGTGCTCGGGTCTGGACTTGACCTCTGCCAGCGGCACCTGGTGCGACCTCCACGTGCCCTCGACAGGTTGGCCGTCGACCATCTTCGGCCCGGTCCAGCCCTTCGGCGTGCTCAGGATGATCACCGGCCAGGCAGGACGGCCGGCAAAACCGTTGGTGCGCGCTTCCCGCTGAATGCGGTGGATTTCAGAAATCACGACATCGAGAGTTCCCGCCATGCGCTGATGCACCGGCTGCGGCTCGGTCCCCTCGACGAAATACGGGGTGTACCCGTAGCCGTAGAACAGGTCGGACAGTTCCTCGTCGCTCATGCGTCCAAGCACCGTGGGATTGGCGATCTTGTACCCGTTCAGGTGGAGGATCGGCAACACCGCACCATCACGCGCCGGGTTGAAGAACTTGTTTGAGTGCCAGCTGGTCGCCAGCGGGCCGGTTTCCGCTTCGCCGTCGCCCACCACACAGCAGACGACGAGGTCCGGATTGTCGAACGCGGCGCCGTGGGCATGGGCGAGGGCGTAGCCCAGTTCCCCACCTTCATGGATCGACCCGGGCGTTTCGGGGGCGACGTGGCTTGGGACGCCACCCGGAAAAGAAAACTGCGTGAAGAGGCGCTTCATCCCGTCCGCATTGCGGGGAATGCGCGGGTAGAACTCGCTGTACGTCCCCTCCAGGTATGTATTGGCCACGAGGCCCGGTCCGCCGTGCCCAGGCCCGGTGACGTAGAGCATATTCAGATCGTATTTCTTGATCACCCTGTTGAGGTGTACATAGATGAAATTGAGCCCCGGGGTCGTCCCCCAGTGCCCGAGCAACCGGGGTTTGACATGCTCAGGCCTGAGCGGCTCGCGGAGCAGCGGGTTGTCGTAAAGGTAGATCTGTCCTACCGACAGGTAGTTGGCGGCGCGCCAGTAGGCGTCCAACCGGCGGAGTTCGTCCGGGGACAGCGGCGCTGCGGGGACCGCGAGCGGCGCGGAACGATCGGATTCTTTGTTCGACATCTCAAGCACCTTCTCAATGTGTCTGAGTCTCGGAGTAGCATCGCGTTGAACCGCGGGCTTGGATGGACTACCGTTCGACATCGAACACTCCGATCATCCCGGCACCTGCGTGGCTCACGACGTGGCAGTAAAAGAGCCAAATCCCTGGGTACCGGAACTCGACCAGCGGCGCGTTTTCGGCACCACTAACCTGCGGGAGAACCACCCTCCAGTCGTGGGCATAAGCGGACCCGGCCGACCCAACAGGATCGGCCAGATCCCGACTATCTTGCGTTCAGGTCGGCCGCCGGGCCAATGGGCGTTTAGCGGCCGGCCCCGACTCTCACCGCGGCTGCGCTGCGACCTAGTGGGTCGATAGCCGAGCTCGCTCGAACAGGACACCCGGGTAGCCCGGAACACCCAGAGCGGGGAGGACCCACCGGTCGAGTCCATAGTATCCGGCAACACGCCACGCCAGGACAAGCCATGTGGCGAGAATGAACAGGATGGGGTTAGTGCTCACGGAACTTCGTGGCTGGGGGAGGAGGATTCGAACCCCCGCTAACGGGTCCAGAGCCCGTCGTCCTACCGCTAGACGATCCCCCAGTGCCCGCGCGGCGCCCTCATTATACTGAGCGCTGGAAAGGCGTGTCAACGTAAGCCCTTCGACTGTGGTACCATGGAGACGTGCCGGAGGTCCCTCATGGCCGCTCCTAAGAGTGAGGATGAGACACGGGAAGCCACGATCTCGTGCCCTCGATGCCGCGGGGAGATGCACCCGCTCTTTCTCTACGAGGACCGGAAGCCGGACACCTGGCTGTGCTTCGACTGTGGGCATGTCGAGTGGGTCAGCGTGGGCCAGGGAAAGGCTATTCCCTCGGTCGATCAGTAAGGCACCTATCCCGTGGCCGCCGCGGAGGATCCTGCGGACTCAATAAGCGTGATCGCCCGGGCCAGGCGTGCCAGGACGCGTTCCTTCCCCAGCACCTCGATCAACTCAAATAACCCGGGACCCACGGTCTTCCCTGTCAGGGCCACGCGGAGAGGATGAATGACGACTTTACTCTCGACGCCCCTCTCGGCCGCCGCGCCGCGGACCGCCGCCTCGATCGCTTCCCGATCAAATTTCTTGGCCGCAGCCAGGGCGCGCTGCAGATAGCGCAGCAGGTCCGCCATCTCCGCGCCCTTCAGGTGCTTCTGGACGGCCTGCGGGTCGTAGACCACGTCATCCCGGAAGAAGAAGTCCCCGTAGGTCAGGATGTCCCGGGGTAGGCGCAGGCGCTCTCCCAGAATAGCGACCACCTGCGCCACGTAGGCACGCCGCTCCGGGCTCACCTGGCCGTCAAGGAGACCTTCGCGCTGCAGGCACCCGATCACGAGGTCCACGACGCGGTCCGGGCTCCGCCGGAGGGCCCCCTGCATGTAGACGCCGTTCAGCCAGTCGAGCTTCTGGGTGTCGAAAATCGCGGCGCTTCGGCCCATCTCCTCGATACGAAACCTCTCGATCAGTTCCGGGATGGTGAACAACTCCCGGCCGTCCTCCGGATACCAGCCCATCAGCGCGAAAAAGTTCACCAGGGCCTCCGGGAGGTACCCCTGGGCCGCATACTCCCGAACCGCCGTGTCCCCATGGCGCTTGCTCAGCTTCTTTCGATCCACTCCGAGGAGAACCGGAAGGTGCGCGACCTGGGGGTGGTCCCACCCGAACGCCTCGTACATCAAAAACTGCCGCGGCGTGTTCGACAGATGCTCGGAGCCGCGGAGGACATGGGTGATCCGCATCGCGCGGTCGTCCACGACGTTGGCGAAATTATAGAGTGGGGTTCCGTCGGACCGTTGAATGATGAAGTCGTCGAGGTCCTCGGGATTGAACTCGACACGCCCGAGAACCAGGTCATGGACAACGATGGCGGGATGGCCCGAGGGGACCCGGAACCGCAGCGTCGGCCGCCTCCCCTCCGCCGCCAGGCGATCCCGGTCGGCCGCGGACAGATCACGGCAGCGCCCGGAATACCGGTACGGGCGGTGCTCGGCCACCGCGCGCTGCCGCTCGGCGTCGAGTTCCTCCGGCGTGCAATAGCAGAGGTAGGCCGCGCTCTTTTCGAGAAGGCTGCGGGCCTGCTGTTGGTAGAGGCCGCTGCGCTCGGTCTGACGGTACGGGCCATAGGGGCCCCCGACATCCGGCCCCTCGTCCCAGTCGAGCCCCAGCCACCGCAGATCCTCGAGGATGGCGGCTTCGAAGGCCTCCGTGGACCGGCTCCGGTCCGTGTCTTCCACCCGGAGGACAAACTGACCCCGGGAGTGGCGAACGAACAACCAGTTGAAAAACGCCATCCAGGCACCCCCCACGTGCAGGTACCCCGTGGGGCTCGGCGCGTAGCGGGTGCGCACGATCATGCGATCAGGGTATCACACAGCTCCGCGGGCGTGCAAACACAGCGGGACGCACAATCACATCCCGCAGATCACCGGGGGTCAGATCACGTGAAGAGCGTGCTCACCGATTCGTTGAGGTGAATGTTGCGCATCGCCTGGGCCAGCAGCGGCGCGGCCGAGAGGATGTGGACGTTCGGGAGGTGTTTCGCGGGAGGAATCGGGACGCTGTTGGTAAACACCAACTCCCGGATGTCGTCCCGGCGGAGCGCGTCGGTCGCTCCCCCGACGAGGACGGCATGGGTCGCGCAGACATACGCCTGCGGGCGCGCCCCGTGCTCCATCAGCACATCAAGCGCCGAAGACACCGTGCCGGCCGTGGAGACGATGCGGTCGATAAGGATCGGCACCCGGTCCTCAACGTCGCCCACGAGCTGCACGGCCTGCTTGACGTCCTGGGAGAGGCGGCGCTGGAAGACCACGGCCAGGGGCAGTTGAAGCCGCTCGGCGAGCCGGTAGGCAATCTTCACGGCGCCGTCATCCGGCGCGACGACGACGGCGCGGGCGATCTCCTTCGAGCGCAGATACTCGGCGAACAGCGGCAGCGCCCGGAGATGATCCACGGGAATGCTGAAGAACCCCTCGATCTGGTCCGCGTCGAGATCCAGCGCCAGCACCCGGTGCACGCCGGCACTCTGCAGGAGATCGGCGACGAGGCGGCCGGTGATAGGCTCGCGAGGCGCATGTTTCTTGTCCTGCCGCGCGTACCCGTAGTAGGGCATCACCGCGGTGATCCGGCCGGCGGAGGCCCGGCGGAGCGCGTCCACCATCACCAGCAGCTCCATCAGATTTTCATTGACCGGGGGACTGGTCGGCTGAATGATGAACGCGTCGACCCCGCGTACGCTCTCCTCAAACCGCGCGTAGATCTCGCCGTCCTCAAACCTGCGGATTGTGGAGTGGCCCAACGGAAATCCGAGCTCGGCGGCGACCGCTTCCCCGAGGGGACGGTTGGCGGTCCCGCAGAACACCTTCATTTCACGCGTGGAAGGGGAGTCGTCGGCGGGGCTGTCTCCGCCGGGGTGGAGCCCGCCTTCAGCGGGCTTGGACCAGGAAGCGGATTGCTGTCCGCTCTTCGCCCTCAATCTCCACCTTTGTGAACGCGGGAATCGCGATCAGGTCAATCCCGTTGGGAGCCACGAACCCGCGCGAGATCGCAATCGCCTTGACCGCCTGATTCACGGCCCCGGCACCCACCGCCTGGAGCTCGACAGAACCTTTTTCTCGAACAACGGCGGCCACCGCGCCGGCCACAGCTTTGGGCTTCGAGTCGGCGGAGACCTTCAGGATCTCACCCATGCGATGAATGCTCCTTCGTCCTCTGCGGCGAACCCTGGCGCGCGACCCGCGGCCCTATTCCATGATACGAAATAGAACTCCTCCTGAACACACACCAGCCACCGCACGCGGGGCCGCATTCTCGCGCACTCCCAAGGCGGCACGCATCGAACGGTGCGCGAACGAGCCAGCACCGTGCCGACGCCGGAGACTGCTCAGCCGGCGCCGGAACGGCATCCGGGTGCCACCATATGTATGCCCACGGAGATTCGGAGTGGGACACGCGCGGGGCCCGTACCGGAGGAGCGGCGGCCCGGTCTGCGCTTTAGCGGACCCGTCTCTGCCGCAAAAGAGTGCGCAGCCGGTGAAGCGAGATGACCGCGATGAAGTGAGGGATCGCCAGTTGGCGGCTGAGGCGTCTCGGCTGGCGCAGCAGCCGGTAGCACCACTCGAGGCCCAGGGCCTGCATGACACGCGGGGCCCGCCGCGCCCGGCCCGCCCACACATCCAAAGTTCCGCCCACGCCCATGACGACCGGAACGCCCAGCGCGTCGAGGTGGAGGGAGAGCCACCGCTCCTGGCGGGGCGCCCCCAGTCCGGCAAGCAGAAGAGTGGGCGAGGCATCGCGGATCGCCCGCACGACGTCGCCGTCTTCCTCAGGTCCAAAGTAGCCGTTCCCGATCCCGACGATGGCCATCCCGGGATGCCCTTCGCGCAGCCGCGCGGCGGCCGCCGCGGCGATCCCGGGAGCGCCTCCGAGGAGGTAAACGCGCCATCCCCGCCGCGAAGCCTCGCCGCACAGGCGGGTCGCGAGATCGATCCCCGGAACGCGCCCCGGCAGCGGACGGCCGAGCCAGCGCGCTCCCCAGACCACCCCCACGCCATCTGCCACGACGAGCGCGGCGTGCGCGAGGATCTCACGCAGATCGGGCGTGCGCCGCGCCCTCATGACCATCTCGACGTTGGCCGTGACGACGAGGTGCGGACGCCGGCGCGCGATGAACGCCGTGATCCGCTCGACCGCCCCGTCGAGATCCACAGGATCGAATCCGACGCCGAGGATCTCGACTCGACTCACTGCAGCAGATCGACCGCGAGCCGGGGAGCCAGCATCGCCCGCTCCCGCAGCACTCCGACCGCGGCGAGCAGGTGGGCCCGGCGTCTGGTGCGGTCGTCCGCCGCCGCCTCGATCGACCGCGCCAGGTCGCGCGAGGAGAGTCGTGCGGCATGCACCGGAACCGATTCTCCCAGATCGCGGGCCAGCGCTTCGACTTTAGGGTCGTAGGCGAGGGGGACGATCGGGACACCCTGCGCGGCCGCAAAGAGGAGAGCATGCAGGCGCATCCCGACGAGTAAATCCAGGCTTCCCACGAGGGCGAGCATCTCGCGCGGTCCCATCGGGGTCCGCAGGACGATGGCCCCGGGTCCGATGTGCGCAGCGAGAGTCTCGGCAACGGCGAGATCCCCGGGCAGATGCATCGGCAGCAGGACCCACTTCACCCCGCGCCGGGCGGCGATGATGCGGGCAGCGTCCGCAGCCGCGCGGACCGCCTCTCCCCGTCCCCACTGTCGCAGAGCCAGTCCGAAGACCACCCCGTCTCCCCAGCCCGCCTTCTCCGCTTCCGCCGATGCAGACCACTCGGGGGTCAGGAGCAGCGACGGATCCGCGCTCAAGACCACACGGGGCCGGCGCACGCCGATTTCCGCCAGGACCGCCTGCGAGGCGGCGTCGCGCACCGTGACGAGGTCCACCTGGTTGAGGAGGAACGACACCGCTTTGCGGGTGGACGCGCGCCGAAAGGGCTCAATGCCCTGCGCGTACACGGCCGTGCGGCGCGCGAGCCGCCGGGCCAGCGCCAGGATGGAGAGATAGTACCAGGGGCTGCGCCAGCTCGTCGCATCCTGGAACAGGCTGCCGCCCCCGGACAGGAAGAGGTCACACCCGCGGAGGACCCGGAGAATCTCCCCGGGATTACGCCGCGACACGCCGCGGACGCCATGCAGGCGCGAGGTCTCCGCGGGAGATGCGGACAGGACGGTGATCTCGACTCCGGGACACCGCCGCCGCAACTCGCCGGCGGTGGCTGCCAGAACGGCTTCGTCTCCCAGGTTCTTGAACCCGTAATAGCCGGAGAGAACGACCCGGCTCATGCCATGGGCGGCATCCCGGCTCGGGGCCGCAGAGGTCCCTGCACCTGGTTTCCCCCCGCCCACCAGCGCCGGCTCCACCAGAGGAGTCCAACCAGCACCGCGCCGATCATGGACCCGAGCACAAGCGCGTAGATCGTCCTGAAGAGAACGTACACGAGCGGGGTGTGGATGTGCGAGAAGGAGTTCACCAGGCCCACCTGGCCCACCGCTCCGATCATCGCCACGGGGAGCACCCATCGCCGGGCACCCACCGCGGCGAGCGCAAACGTCAGAACCATCGCCGGGTGGCCGACGAGAAATTCCTTGGTGCGCGGCCGGGCCACGAACAGGTGCTGGAGCAGGATGCGGCTCTTCGCCTCGAGCGTCCCCAGCAGCGGCAATCCGATGTTCCCGGACCGCCCCAGCACAAACACCGCCAGGACGCCGATGACGATGATCGCGATCCCGTACTCGAGCAGGAGCGGCTGCCGCAGCCACGCGCGCAGGCGCGGCCACAGCGTTCCGCGGGGCGCTGTGGCCGCGGCCACGAGCAACCCGATCAGGACCACCGGCAGGACGTGGGCCAGTTTCACGCCGAGAAACTCGCGGATCGCCATCATGAAGTGCCACTCCGTGAGGAGGGCGGCGACCAGAAGACCTCCCAGCGCCGTGACCGCCGAGACCGCCCACAGGCCGGCGATGCTTCGGGCCACCACTGCCGGTCCCGACGTCCCCCGTCCCATCCGCGACTCGGGGTCCGGCCCTTCCCGGCGGCGCGCGCCGGGCACGAGATACATCATGGAGAGCGTGGGAAACGCAAGGGCTGCCAGCAGCGCGAGGATCTGCCGCCACAGGGTGTCGTGATGGGCAGCCAGCGCGGCGACGGTGAGGGCCAGACCGATTCCGACCCCACCCATGAGCCAGCGCGACGGGAGGGGGGCGGAGAGTGCCTGGCCTACTTCCCCCACCGCGATCGCACCGGCGGCGAGGGCGCCCAGGGCGGCGAAGGCGACGACCCACAGCGTCCGCTTTCCTCCGGACGGAAGCGGGGCCGCTTTCCCCATCTTGTAGCCCGCGCGCGTCAGATCACCGGCGATGGAACCGACATAGTCCAGGTTGGCCTCGATCTCGTCCACGCCGGCTGGAGTGAGGAGAAACGGACGAACATAGAGGATGCGGACGTTGCGTTCGCGCGCGGCGAGCACGAACTTATCGCGCGCCTGAGTGGGCGAGAGGCCCTGGAGTTCTTCCGGGGTCAGGCTGAACACGCGGATGACCGCGGGCTCGACGAGGCGCGCCAGCGTTTCTTCCCCTTTCTGCCGGCGCTTCGCGCTGAAGCTCTCGATGAGGCCGAAAGCAAATCCATTCTGTTTCATCTGCTCCGCGACATCGGGGATCAGCCGGTCATATCCCAGGACCTGATCGCGGTCAAAGATGAGCGTGAGGGCCTGCCCCGTCTGTCGGAGATTCTCAAAGAACGCTTCGAGCCCGCCAGGCGCCACGTCCCGGAAGTTCCGCACACGGACTTCTGCCGCCAGGTGCCGCGCCCGGGCCGCGGTCGCCTCCTCGGGGAGCACGCCCAAGGAGGCATCTTCGATATCCCGGCCCCGTCCCCCGATCTCCAGCACCGGGCCGCTCCCCTGGAGCAGCGCCGTACGCGAGGCGCCCATCTGGATCGCGAACCCGGTCTGCACGACGCGCAGAGCGGGAAGCGCGCCCAGCACGTACGTATCATTGAGATGGACGCGCCCGGATCGAGCCAGGTCCGCGAGGGGTCCCCCGAGCGTTCCGGTTCGCACCGCGTTCACGGCGTCCGCGCCCGAGAGATACGCGACCTGCCCGGAATCCGCCAGACGCCGCAGTGACGCCGCGTACAGCGTGACGCTCCTCACACCTTGGCGGTAGAGGTCCGCGTACAGGTCCTCCCGGTCCATTCCGTTCCGCCGCGCCAGGGTCGCCCAGTCATCTCCGTCGATGGTGATCTCGACCGTGCGATAGGCGCGCTCGACGGCAACGCGGTGACCGAGGAGGACAAGGGAGGCGAGCAATCCGGCGACAACGCACAGGATCAGGACTGGATACCGGCGCCAGAGGAGCCGAAACACGGAGGCTACCCTCCCCCCCGGACCTTAGGCAGAACCCGCCGCGGGCTCCACCCCTCGCCCCTCCGCCGCGACCGGGCCACGACCGGACGGGGATGCGTCGCCGAGACGGAGGAAGGCGTCCATGAACGGATCCAGTTCTCCGTTCAGGACCGCCTCTGTGTTGCCGGTCTCGACGCCGGTCCGGTGATCCTTCACCAGCGTGTACGGGTGGAGTACGTAAGATCGAATCTGGTTGCCCCAGGCGGCATCCCGGTGCTCCCCGCGCAGGGCTGAGATCTTCTGGCGCTGCTCCTCGCTGCGGAGATCGAACAGCCGGGACTGGAGCAGCTTCATCGCCGTGAGCTTGTTGGCATACTGGGAGCGCTCGTTCTGGCACTGGACGACGATCCCGGTGGGGAGGTGCGTGATCCGGACCGCCGTCTCCACCTTGTTCACGTTCTGCCCGCCGGCCCCCCCGGAGCGATACGTGTCGATGCGGAGTTCGTCGTCCTTGATCTGCACCTCCGTCGGCTCCACTTCCGGAATGACGTCCACGAGCGCGAACGACGTGTGGCGGCGGTGCGCCGCATCGAACGGCGAGAGGCGGACCAGCCGGTGGACGCCGCGCTCTCCCCGCAGATGGCCGTAGGCGTTCGGCCCGGAGACGATCATCGTGACGCTCTTCAACCCGGCCTCTTCGCCCGGCGACATGTCCACGACCTCTGTCCGATAGCCGTGCGTCTCCGCCCACCGCATGTACATGCGCAGGAGCATCTCCACCCAGTCCTGCGATTCTGTTCCGCCCGCGCCGGCGTGAATGGAGAGGATCCCGTTGCGCGCATCATGCTCGCCGCCCAGGAGCGCCGCCCGCTCGATGCGAACGAGGGTCTCTCCGAGCGCCTGAACCTCCCGCTCCACGTCGGCAAGTGCGGCCGCGCTATCGCCGGCGGCCAGGTCGACCAGCTCCCCCAGATCCTGCGCCTCCTGTTCGAGGCGGGCGAGCTCCTCCATCCGGGACCGGAGCCCGGCGACCTCTCGGGACACGTGCCGGGCCTCCTCGGGATTTTCCCAGAATCCCGGCTGCTGCATCTGTCGCTCGAGATCGGCTAGGCGGGTCTGCTGGCGGGGCAGGTCAAAGGCGCCTCCCGATGCCCTGGAGGCGTTCGCTGTAGGCTCCCAGTGTCCGCTTGAGTTCTTCGATCGTCACGTATGCGACCCTCACGCTGATTCTCGGTCGGCCCGCTCCGGCGCCTGCTGTGGAGGCCGGGGGCCCGACTCCGTTATACCCGTGCGCGCTCCATTATAGCACTCACGCCGACGGAATCACAAAGGCGAGCAGGACGTCGCCCGCGCCGTGCGCGACAGCGAGCGCCGGAACCTGCGCCCATCGAGCGCGGATGAGACCGAAGGCGAGGCCAGAGCACAGGGCCCACACCATGGCCTCCGCGCCCCGCGGGGCGGCCGCCGCCGTCCCGAGGACCGCGGACCACACAACCCCCACCCGCCACCCCCGCCATGCGGCGGCGGCCGCGAAGACGAGACCGCGGAGCCACCACTCGAATGCGAGACCGCTCACGAGGATCGCGGCGGCTCCCCCGAGCCACCAGCCCCCCGGAGGCGGGAGGAGGGACGGAGGCGGTCCGTGCGACGAGAACCCGATGACGGCCACGGCAGTCAGCCCGGCGACGACGGCAAGCCCCGCGGCGGCGGCCGGAATAAACCCCGTGGCCGCCAGTCCGAGGTCCCGGGGCGACCGGCGGAGGCTGAGGAGGAGGACCACGGCCAGGACCGCCAGGATCGGGAGGGGCACGCGCGCGCCGGCAACGGTAAACTCCGGAATACCCGCAGCGACCACCAGCGCCCTGGCGGCCACGAGCACAGCGAGCGGGAGGGCCGAAGAGGCCAGGAGGCGGATCAGGGCCGGCCCCTGGGCCTCAACCAAGAAAGCCACGGCCCGTGGGACAAGCAGGGCGGCGCCCAGCAGCGCGATCCCCCAGCCGAACACGTCCCCGACGCGGGCATACAGGGTGAGCGTTGCCCGAGGCGCCACCCGTGCCGTGAGCACGCCGCGGACTCCGAGGGGAAGAGACGCACGCACCCGGCCGTGCGGATCGATAATCAGGCTGGGTCCGCTGTTCGCCGCCCGCAGAAGATACCGTCCTTCCTCGATCGCCCTGAACGGCGCGATCGCGGCATGCTGCAGTGGAGCCGTTGTGCCATCGAACCAGGCATCGTTGGTCACCACGGCGAGCAGGCCCGCTCCCTCCACCACGGACCGGCGGGCGATCTCGGGAAAGACGCTCTCGAAACAGATCGCGACGCCGATCGCGGCGGGCGGCGTGCGGAGGACCACGGGTCCGTGCCCGGCCTGTTCTCCCTCCTCCGCAAACGGCACGAGCCGGATCTTGTCGTACCGGCCCGTGAGCGTTCCGTCCGGGGCAAACGAAAACACAGAGTTTGTCCGCCCGCCCTCGAGGCTGCTGGCGAGAAGAGAAAGGTTGTCCTGCCGGACCCACGAGCGGATGCGCGCCAGCGTGACCGGGTTGCCCGGAATGTCCGTAGGGGATGCGGTCTCGGGCCAGACCACGAGCGCGGCGCCGCGACCCGCCGCGTCCCGGGTGAGAGCGTCCAGCACGGCGAGCTCGGGTACGACGCGAGAAGGGTCAAAGGACGTGCGCGTTGCGTAGTCCGGCTGCACGACCGCGGCGACGAACGTCGCCGGCACGGGGGCCCGCATGACGGCTGCCCCCCACGCGAACGCCGCGGCCACGGCCGTCGCCGCGACCACAACGGTGCGCAGATTCGCGCGCCGGACCAGCAGGAGGTAGAGCGCGGCATTGACCAGGACGATGAGGAAGCTGACTCCGTAGACTGCCGTCGCCGATGCGATCTGGCTGATCTCGAGCGCCCGGTGCTGGGATTCCCCGAGGAGGGCCCAGGGAAACCCGAGGGGGCCCTGGCTGCGGAGAAATTCGACGGCCGTCCAGAGGGCAGGGATCCGAAGTATGTCCGGGGCCCGCCCGCCCCCGCTCCAGGTGATGGTCCCCATCACCACCGCGGGGAACACGGCCATGAAAAGAGCCGCCAGCAGCCACGCGGCGGGACCAAACGTCACAAGCCACCACAGGACGCCGCCGAAGGCCAAGACCCCCCAGGCATACCCGAGCGCGAATGTGGCCCGCGCGGGCCGTCCATGCGCGGCCAGAAGCAGCGGGACGAGCGCGACCAAGGCCAGTCCCCCCGCATCAACCGGCGGGAAGGCCATCACTAAAAGAGCGGCGGAGAGGAGGACGCCGAGACCCGGGGGAACCGCGCGCCACAGAGCGGTGCGGACGCGCAGACCCGCGGTGGGGTCACGGCAGGGTCGTGCCAGGTCTCGACGCGCTAGCGCGCTCCCGGGGTGAGTTCGTAGGTCTCGCCGTGCTCTGTCGGAGACCCTTCCCTGTAGATCGCCAGCCCTTTATCCACGAGCTCCTCGAGCGCGAGGTTCCACTCCGCGCCCGTCCGTTCGAATGACCCCGCGCGCACGAGGGGACCGCCCTCTTCAAACTCAAACCTGAAAATCTTCCCGTTGTGGGCGTGGGCGGCCACGAGCAGCTCCCGGGCACGCTCCCCCAAACCGCTGTGGTGAGAGGCCATCTCACTCCCCCCGGCCGTGGCACTTTTTGTATTTCTTGCCGCTCCCACACGGGCAGGGATCGTTGCGCCCGACCTTGGCGACCCGCACCGGCACTGGGGCTCCGCCGGACGCAGAGGCTCCCGCGCTTCCCGCCGCGTGGGATGCGGGACGGCTCCGGTCGCCGTCGGCACTCTGGCGCGCGACCCGGTAGGCGGGCCGGGCGGGCGCGCGCAGCGCCGGCACGGCCGCCGGCTGCACCTGGACCAGGTAGAGAAACTTGACCGTGTCCTCCTGGACGTCCCTCTTCAACTGCTCGAAAAGCGCGTACCCCTCCTTCTGATACTCGATGAGGGGGTTGGCCTGCCCGTACGCGCGGAGCCCGATTCCTTCGCGGAGGGCATCCATCGTGTACAAATGATCGATCCACTTTCGGTCGAGGGTCTGCAGCAGGAGGAGGCGCTCCAGCTCCCGCATCGTCGCCGCGCCGATCTCCTGCTCCTTGGCCTCATACGCCGACAGCGCCGCCGCGCGGAGACGTTCACTGATGTCGTCGGCGGAGAGACCGGCCAGACGTTCCGCCGTCATCTCGGCCGGCAGGGGGAAGATGGACCTCACGTCCTGCAGGAGGCCGGTCAAGTCCCACTCCTCCGGCCGCACCTCGGTCGAGCACGAGGCGTGGACGATCTCCTGGACAAGCGTCTCGACGAAGTCCAGGATGTTCTCGCGCAGGTCCCCCCCTTCGAGGATCTTGCGCCGCTCTCCGTAGATCACCTGCCGCTGCACGTTCATCACATCGTCGTACTCGAGAACGTGCTTGCGGACATCGAAGTGGTAGGATTCGACCTTCTTCTGGGCGTTCTCGATCTGCCGTGTCACCATCTGGTGCTCGATGGGCACATCATCCTCGATCCCCAGGCGCTCCATGATGCCGGCGATGCGCTCGCCCGCGAACAGGCGCATCAACTCGTCGTCGAGGGCGACGTAGAAGCGGGAGGATCCCGGGTCTCCCTGGCGCCCCGCGCGGCCCCGAAGCTGGTTGTCGATTCGACGAGCCTCGTGCCGCTCGGTCCCGATGATGTGGAGCCCCCCGAGGGAGCGGACCGTCTCGGCATCCGCGGGCCCCGGCGGATTTCCCCCCAGGATGATGTCGACACCCCGGCCCGCCATGTTGGTGGCGATCGTGATCGCGCCGGGCCGGCCGGCCTGGGCGATGATCTCGGCCTCCTTCTCGTGGTACTTGGCGTTCAAGATCTGATGCGGGATGCCGCGCCGGCGGAGGACGGCGGAGAGCGCCTCATTCTTCTCTATGGACCGGGTCCCGACGAGGACCGGACGCCGCTTTTTGTACCACTCCTCGATCTCGTCGGCCACGGCCGTCCACTTGGCCTTCTCATGCTTGTAGACGAGGTCCGGATGATCTTTGCGGACCATCGGCTTGTGGGTCGGGATGACGACGACCGGCAGATTGTAGATCTGCGTCAGCTCCGCCTCTTCGGTCTTCGCCGTCCCCGTCATCCCCGCCAGCTTCTTGTACATCCGGAAGTAGTTCTGGAACGTGATCGTGGCGAGGGTCTGGCTCTCCTTTTCGACGCGCACCCCTTCCTTGGCCTCGATCGCCTGGTGGAGACCGTCGCTGTACCGCCGCCCGAACATGAGCCGGCCGGTGAACTCGTCGACGATGATCACCTGGCCGTCCTTCACCACGTACTCCACGTCCCGGTGGTAGAGCGTGTGCGCGCGGAGGGCCTGCTGCGCATGGTGCATCTGTTCGATGTTCCGGGGGTCGGTGAGGTTGTCCACCCCGAGCATCCGCTCGAGGGTGCCCACACCGTCCTCGGTCAGCGTCGCGGTCTTCAGCTTTTCGTCCACGTGATAGTCCCGCTCGGCGACCAGGCGCGGGATGAGCTTCGCAAACTTGAAGTAGAGCTCCGTGGACTCCTCCACCTGGCCGGAGATGATCAGCGGGGTGCGCGCCTCATCGATCAGAATGAAGTCCACTTCGTCGACGATCGCGTAGTGCAGCTCCCGCTGGACCATGTCCTCCTTCCGCAGAACCATGTTGTCCCGCAGGTAGTCGAACCCGAACTCGTTGTTCGTCCCGTACGTGATGTCGGCCAGGTACGCTTCGCGCCGGGGCACGGGCCGGAAGTGATTCAGGCGCTCGTCCCCGTGGGGCGAAGGATCCTGGAACCCCGGATCGTACAGCCCGCCAAATTCGTGGGTGATCACGCCGACGGTCAGCCCCAGCAGGTGGTAAATCGGTCCCATCCAGCCGGCGCCCACCCGCGAGAGGTAGTCGTTCGGGGTGACCAGGTGGCCCCCGCGGCCGTCGAGGGCGTTCAGAACCAGGGGGAGCGTGGCCACGAGGGTCTTGCCCTCGCCGGTCCGCATCTCGGCAATCTTGCCGCCGAAGAGAACGGCGCCGCCGATGAGCTGGACGTCGTAGTGACGCTGGCCGAGCGCGCGCTTCGCCGCCTCCCGCACGAGAGCAAACGTCTCGGGCATCAGGTCCTCGAGGGGCTCGCCCGCCCGGGCCCGCGCCCGCAGATCATCCATTTTCTCCCGGAGGTCGTCGGGGGAGAGCCCGGCGAGGCCCTCCTCCAGGGCGTTCACCCGGGGCACCAGGCTATCCCGGAACTGCGTGACGATCCGCTCGCTGGGATCTCCGAGCAAACTCTGAAACAGCTTCAGCATCATGGTCTCCCGGCCAAGGGTGTGTACCGACCTTCTTCCATTATTCCATTATAGTCCCGCGGTCCAACAGGCCGGGTTCCGTCCGTCGCCGCACGCCCCGCAGGCCCTCCGCCTGCGCCCGCCGGCGGGGAGCCCGAGCTTAGCGGCTCCCGAGCCAGCCCACGGGGCGGTTCACCGCGTCGAGGACGGCCCGCACCACGGCCTCCCGGGGATCGTCCCGCACGATGGAGGACCCG
>DASUDA010000146.1:0-11187 GCA_036275835.1 bacterium
GATCATGTATGGCGTGCAGCTCTACGGGCGGCTGCGGGCGGAAACGGGCGTCGATCCCGACTGGCGCCAAGTCGGGAGCCTCCGGCTCGCCAGTAGCCGCGCCCGGCTGGAAGAACTCCGCCGCCAGGCCGCGCTGGCCAGGGCGTACGGGCTCGAGCTCGAGTTGCTGACGCCGCGCAGGGCCGTGGAGCTCTTCCCCGTGATGAGCGAGCGCGATCTCGAGGGAGCGCTCTACATTCCGGGGGACGGGCGGATCGATCCGACGGGGCTGACCTATGCGCTTGCCCACGGGGCGCGAAGCCGCGGGTGTGAGATCCACACCCACGCACCGGTGACCGGGATCAGCGTGCGAGACGGACGGGTGGAGGCGGTCCTGACCGGCACCGGGGCGATCCGTACGCCCGTGGTGGTGAACGCAGCCGGGATCTGGGCGTGGCACGTCGGCCGGATGGTGGGGGTCACGGTGCCGATCACGCCAGTGGAACATCAGTATCTTGTCACCGTCCCATTCGAGGTCCCCCGCGATCTGCCCACGATGCGCGACCCCGATCTCCGGGTCTACTTTCGCGAGGAGGTCGGAGGGCTGGTCGTGGGCGGGTACGAGGACAACACTCTCCCCTGGAGTCTGGATGGGATCCCGCCCGACTTCACCCACAGGCTCCTCTCTCCGAATTGGGACAGATTCGAGCCGCTCGCCCGGAATGCCGCGCTGCGGATCCCGGATCTCAACGAGGTGGGGATCCGCAAACTGATCAACGGTCCCGACGGGTTCACCCCGGACGGCGAGTTCCTTCTCGGAGAGGCTGCGGAGATACGGGGATTTTTCGTGGCCTGCGGTTCTCCGGGCATCGCGGCGGGGGGAGGGCTGGGCAACGTCATGGCCGAGTGGATTGTTGAAGGACGGCCGAGCCTGGACCTCTGGCGGGCGGATATCCGGCGGTTCGGCCCCCACTACTCCGACCGCGCCTACACAGCCGCCCGCGCCGTGGAGGTGTATGCCAGAAATTATACCCTCCACTATCCGTTCGAGGAGTTTGAGTCCGGGCGGGGGCTGCGGCTCAGTCCGATGCATCCCCGCCTCCGGACGCTGGGAGCCGTCCTGGGGGAGAAGGCCGGATGGGAGCGGCCCAACTGGTTTGCGAGCAACGAGCCCGAGGAGTCTCCCGGCTATGCCCCGCAGGGGTGGGCGCGGCATAACTGGTCTCCGGCGATCGCCGTGGAGCACGTCGCCACGCGCGAGGCGGCCGGCCTCTTCGACTTCACGTCCTTCAGCAAGTACGAGATAGAGGGGCGCGGCGCCCTGGAGATCCTGCAATGGCTGACCGATAACGAGATGGACAAGCCGGTCGGCGCGGTGACCTACACTCAGATGCTCAATGCGCGCGGGGGCGTCGAGTGCGACCTGACCGTCACCCGGCTGGGCTCCGACCGGTTTTTCATCGTCACCGGGAGCGCCTTCGGCGTGCACGATCTGGCCTGGATCCGCCGGCACCTTCCGCCGGATGGGGCTACTACGATCCGGGACGTCACCGCTGAGATGGCGTGCATCGGCCTGTGGGGGCCGCGCGCCCGCGAGATTCTCAAACAGGTGAGCGGCGATGACGTCTCCTCTGAGGCGCTTCCGCACATGACCTGCCGCACAATCGCCGCGGCGGGGACTCGCGTGCGGGCGCTCCGTGTCACCTACGTGGGAGAGCTCGGGTGGGAACTCTACGCGCCGGCCCCCGCCGCCCTGGCGGTGTGGGACGCGCTGTGGGAGGCGGGCAGACCGCTCGGGCTGCGCCCTGTCGGCTATCGGGCCGTGGACACCCTGCGGCTGGAGAAGGGCTACCGGTACTGGAGCGCCGACGTGACGCCCGAGTACACTCCCTTCGAGGCCGGCCAGGGGTTCTGCGTGAAGCTGGACAAGGGAGATTTCCAGGGGCGCGCGGCACTCCTGCGGCAGCGCGAGGAGGGTATCCGGCGGCGGCTCTGCTGTCTGGTTCTGGCGGAGGGGGACGCGGTCCCGCTCGGCAACGAGCCGGTCTTCTATGAGGAGCGGCTGGTCAGCCGGGTGACCAGCGGCGGGTACGGCTTTACTGTGGAGGAGAGCATCGCCTACGCTTACCTGCCCGCCTCTCTCGCCACGCCCGGCACCGCGGTGGCCGTGGAGATCGATAGCCGCCACGTTCCTGCCACCGTCCAGCGAGAGCCGCGCTTCGACCCCACAAACAGCCGTCTCAAAGCCTGAGCCCGGCGGGCCCCCGCCCGCAGGCCGGAGGAATCGGCCGTTCTACGCCCGAAATGCCCGGGACCGGTGCTTTCGGGCACGCCTGCAATCAGAGAGGGGGAGATAGAGTGAGACAGGGGGAGGCAGGACCATGAAGCTCAAGTGGACAGGCATGTGGTCGATCGCCGCGCTGGTCGTCCTGGCGCTCGTCTCGGTCGCGGCCGGGCAAACAGGCATGGACCAGCTCGTTACCGCCGCCAAGAAGGAAGGCCAGCTCACCGTGATCGCGCTGCCGCATGACTGGTGCGGCTACGGCGACGTCATCAACGGTTTCAAGCAGAAGTACGGGCTGAAGGTGAATGAGCTCAATCCGGACGCCGGCTCGGGCGACGAAATCGAAGCCATCAAGGCGAACAAGGGCAACCTGGGGCCCCAGGCGCCGGACGTGATCGACGTCGGCCTGTCGTTCGGTCCGTCGGCGAAGAAGGATGGATTGCTCCAGCCCTACAAGGTCTCCACGTGGAGCACAATCCCGAACAGCGCGAAGGACGCAGACGGGTATTGGTACGGCGATTACTATGGCGTCCTGGCGTTCGAGGTCAACGCCGACATCGTCAAGAGTGTGCCCCGCGACTGGTCGGATCTGCTCAAGCCGGAATACAAGAACGCGATCGCTCTGGCCGGTGATCCGCGCGCGTCGAACCAGGCGATTCAAGGCGTGTTCGCGGCGGGCCTGTCGGTCGCGAAAGGGAGCGTGGATCCGGCCGCGGATGCGGGTTTGAAGTTCTTCGCCGACTTGAACAAGCGCGGCAACTTTGTGCCGGTCATCGGCAAAGCCGCGTCAATCGCGCAAGGCGCCACGCCGATCATCATCCGCTGGGACTACAACGCGCTGGCCGATCGCGATACGCTGAAAGGCAATCCCAAGATCGAAGTCGTCGTGCCGCAGAGCGGTGTTGTGGCCGGTGTGTACATCCAGGCCATCAGCGCGTACGCACCGCACCCGAACGCGGCGAAATTGTGGATGGAGTACCTGTATTCGGATGATGGGCAGCTGGGCTGGCTCAAGGGCTACTGCCACCCGATTCGCTTCCAGAGCCTGGTGAGCAGCAGTAAGGTGCCGGGCGACCTGCTGGCAAAGCTTCCGCGCGCGGAAGCCTACGCCAAGGCCCTTTTCCCCACGCTCGAGCAGCAGGACCGAGCGAAGCAAATTATCACGAAGCAGTGGGACACCGTCGTCGGGGCGAACGTGAAGTAACCTCGCAGGCCCCACCGGCGCGCACATCCTGCCGCCTCCCCCCTCCCCCGTCTCACTAAGGGAGGGGGGAGGCGCGGAGGACTCTTCGTGGCACAGGTGACAGGCTCGGCGATCGGCTCTCCTCCCGCCGCACCGTCATGGGTCAGCCAGCTCTCATGGACGTGGGTGGGCGTCGTCCCCTTCTTCGTCTTTGCCCTCATGTTCTTGATCTTGCCCACCGGGTTCCTGATGGTTGGCGGCTTCCAAGACGGCCAAGGCCATTTCACCTTCCGCAACCTCCGGGACTTGTTTCAACCCACCATCTTGAGCTCCTATCTGATCAGCATCAAGGTCAGTGCGGCGTCGGCGATCGGGGGCGCAGTCATCGGCTTCGCCCTCGCCTATGCCGCGATCACGGGCGGCCTATCCACCTGGGTGCGGCCAACGCTCATGACCTTCTCAGGTGTCGCCTCGAACTTCGCGGGGGTGCCGCTCGCGTTTGCCTTCCTCGCCACGCTGGGACGGACGGGCCTCGTGACGGCTCTGCTCATCAACCTCTTCGGGTTCAACATCTACGGCGCGGGCTTCAATCTCTTGAGCTTCGCGGGCCTGGCGCTGACGTACATGTATTTTCAGATTCCGCTCATGGTACTGATCATTGCGCCGGCGATCGACGGGCTCAAGCGGGAATGGCGAGAAGCCTCGGCCAATCTCGGCGCGAGCACATGGGAGTATTGGCGCTACATCGCGCTGCCCATTCTGTCGCCGCCACTGCTGGGCGCGACACTGCTCCTCTTCGCGAATGCCTTTGGCGCCGTCGCCACGGCGTACGCCCTGACCGGCAGCTCGCTGAACATCGTCACGCTCGTCCTGTACGCGCAGATTCGCGGAGACGTGCTGCATAATCAGAACCTCGGCTACGCGCTGGCATTGGGAATGATCTTCATGACGGGCATGTCGAACGCGGCGTACATCTGGCTGCGCGGACGCAGCGAGCGGTGGGTGCGATGACACGCAGCCGCCTCGGGTCGTGGCTCCTCATCCTGTTCGGCGCGCTGTATTTCTTCGTCCCTCTCCTGGGGACGTTCGAGTTTTCGTTGCGCTACCTCCGCGGCGTGTACAGCCTGGAAGCGTATCGGATCGTCCTCACGGATCCGCGGTTCGGCGCGACGATAACGTATTCGACCGTGCTGGCGCTCGCTACCATCGTCATGGGGGTCGTCCTCGTGGTGCCGACCGCCTACTGGATCCGGCTGCGATTGCCTGGGCTGCGGCCGGTCGTGGAGTTCATCACGCTCCTGCCGCTGGTGATTCCCGCTATTGTGCTCGTGTTCGGATACCTGCGGATCTACAACAGCACCTCGGTGTTGCCGTTGACAGGCAGCGAGCGGGCGACGGACCTGCTCCTGATGTTCAGCTACGTGACGCTGGCCTTGCCGTACATGTACCGCGCTGTCGATACAGGGTTGCGCGCCATCAACGTCCACACGCTGACGGAGGCCGCGCAGAGCCTGGGCGCCGGATGGCCGACGACCCTGCTCCGTGTGATTCTTCCCAACGTGCGGGCCGCGGTGTTGAGCGGCGCGTTTCTGACCTTCGCGATCGTTATCGGCGAGTTTACGATGGCGAGCCTGTTGGATCGGCCGGCGTTCGGCCCTTATCTCCAGCTCATCGGCGCGAATCGCGCGTACGAGCCGTCGGCGTTGGCGATCATCAGCTTTGCGATCACGTGGGCGTGCATGGGTCTTCTTCAGGTCTTCGCGCGGGGCGCCCCCGGGCAGGTGGCCGGGACGCGTTAGCGAAGTCGCCCTGGCGCGCCGGGTCGACGGACGTCAAGTTGCGGATCGGGAGGGCGCGGTCGGTGGCGTATCTGGAGCTTCAAGGCCTCCGGAAGTCCTTCGGGGACGTCGTGGCCCTGGGGGGCGTGGACCTGTCCCTCGCGCGGGGGGAGTTCCTCACCCTGCTGGGTCCGAGCGGGTGCGGCAAGACCACCGCCCTGCGGATCGTTGCCGGGTTCGAGACGCCCGACGAGGGGCGCGTCGTGCTCGAGGGGCAGGATATCACGCATGTGGCCCCGAGCCGGCGGGACATGGGAATGGTCTTCCAAGCGTACAGTCTCTTCCCCAACATGACCGCCGAGCAGAACGTCGAGTTTGGTCTTCGGATCCGCCGGGCGCCGCTGGAGGGGCGGTCCAAGCGCGTGACCGAGCTTTTCGACCTCATCGGGCTGTCGGACGCCCGGAAGCGCTACCCGCACCAGCTCTCCGGCGGGATGCAGCAGCGGGTCGCCCTGGCTCGGGCCCTCGCGATCGAGCCCCGGGTGCTCCTCCTCGATGAGCCGCTCTCGGCGCTTGACGCCCGGGTCCGGGTGCAGCTGCGCGAGGAAATCCGCCGCATCCAGACCAACCTGGGGATCACGACGCTCTACGTGACCCACGATCAGGAGGAGGCGATGGCGGTCTCCGACCGCGTGGTCGTGATGTCCCGGGGTCACGTCGAGCAGATCGGCAGCCCGGCGGAGATCTATGGCGCGCCCGACACGCCGTTCGTCGCTGAGTTTGTGGGCACGATCAATTGGTTCGAGGCGGAAGTCCTGGACGGCGGCCAAGGAGAGGTGGACTACCGCGGGACCCGGCTGCGGGTGGACGCGGTCCGAGGGCGGTCCCAAGGACAGCGGGTCATCGTCGTGGTCCGCCCGGAGGTGCTGGAACTGGAGCGGTGGAACGGGGAACACCGTCCTGCGGGCGCCATCGCCGGATTGGTGATCTCGCGTTCGTTTTTGGGCGCGGTGACGCGCTTCAAGGTCAGCGTCGAAGACCGAGCCGCCCTGATTGCTGATGTGGCCAGCGTTCGGGCCGGTGCCTTCCCCATCGGCGCGCAGGTCGTGGCGCGCTTTGCGCCGGACACGGCGCGCGTTTTAAACCTGCCACCGTGAGGTCCCGCGGCACCTGTTCCTCGGCTCCCGCGCCCCATGACGATCGATGACGTCGTCGCCCGGATGGGATGGGCGGATGCACCCGATCTCACCGTAGCTCCGCTGCCCGGCGGGATCACCAACCACAACTACCGTGTGGACGCTTGCGGGGAATCGTTCGTCGTGCGCATCCCCGGGCGGGAAACCGAGCAGCTGGGCATCGACCGCCGGCGGGAGTATGAGTGTGCTCGAGCCGCTTCCGCCAGCGGCGTGGCGCCGCCCGTGGCGGCATTCTTGGAGGATGCCGGCGTCCTGGTCACGGGATTCGTCCTGGGGCGCGAGCCGGACGAGAAAGACATGAGCAGGCCGCAGACCCTGAGCCGGGTGGCGGCGGCCCTCCGCCGCTACCATGCCGGGCCGGCTTTTCCGGGGACCTTCTCCCCCTTTCGCGCCGTGCGCGAGTACCTGGCCGCGGCCGGTCCCCGGGACGCTCCTTTTCCTGGACGTTTCGGCTGGATAATGGCGCAGGCGGAGCGCGTCGAGGCCGCGCTGGGCGCGCCTCCGGTCATGCGGCCTTGCCATAATGATCTGCTGCGGGCGAACTTCCTGGATGACGGGGAGCGGCTGTGGATTCTCGACTGGGAGTATGCGGCGATGGGGGACATCTTCTTCGACCTGGGTAATTTCGCCGCGCACCTTCAATTGCCCGATGCCGCGGAATCGACCCTCCTCCAGGCCTACTTCGGCGCGGTCACACCACCCACGGTGGCACGCCTGAAGCTGATGAAGATCGCCTCCGATCTGCGGGAAGCGATGTGGGCGATGGTCCAGGTCACGACCTCCGCGCTCGACTACGACTTCGCCGGATACGGGCACACACACTTCGACCGCTGCGCGGCCGGCCTGCAGGACCCGCGAGTGCCTGCATGGCTCCGCGACGCCTCCGCGACGGAATGAAGGACTGATATCACGATGCGCACGGACGCCCAAGCCGTGATCGTCGGCGGCGGCGTGATCGGCTGCGCCATCGCCTACCACCTGACGGCCATGGGGTGGCGGGAGATCGTCGTGGTCGAGCAGGGCGTCGTGGCCGGCGGCTCGACCTGGCACTCCGCGGGGCTCGTCGGCCAGCTTCGGTCGTCCATCAACCTCACGCGGGTCATGATGGACAGCGTGGCGCTCTACGGCCGGCTCGAAGCGGAGACCGGAGTCGATCCCGCATGGATGCAGGTCGGAGGCCTGCGCCTGGCGTCCTCCGAGGAACGCCTGGCGGAGCTGCGCCGGCAGACCGTGGCGGCCCGCGCGTACGGCCTGGCCATGGAATTGCTCTCACCGACAGACGCCCAGGAATTGTTCCCGCTCATGGCCACCCAGGGGGTGGTGGGGGCCGCGTATCTTCCGACCGACGGGCGGATCGATCCCAACGGCCTTGCCCAGGCGCTCGCCGCCGGAGCGCGCGCCCGCGGCGCCCAGTTCGCGCCCGAGACCCGCGTGACGGGGATCACGGTGCGCGACGGGCGGGTGAGCGCGGTGGACACCGACCGGGGCACCGTTCGGACTGAGATCGTGGTCAACGCCGCCGGGATGTGGGCCGGCGAGGTCGGCCGGATGGCGGGCGTGACGGTGCCCGTCATTCCCATGGAGCATCAGTTCCTCGTGACGAAGCCGATCCCCGGAACGCGCCGCGACATTCCCACTCTCCGCGACCCGGACCGCCTCGTGTACTTCCGCGAGGAAGTGGGAGGCTTGGTGGCCGGAGGCTATGAGCCCAACCCCGCGCCGTGGGCGCTCGATGGAATTCCCCGCGACTTCAGACACCGGCTTCTGCCGCCGAACTGGGATAGATTCGAGCAGCTCGGCGCTCTGGCCATGACCTGTATTCCGGCCCTCAGGGATGCGGGGATCGTGAGGATGATCAACGGCCCGGAGGCGTTCACGCCGGACGGCAATTTCCTGTTGGGGGAGACTCCCGAGGTCCGCGGGTTCTTCGTCGCGGCCGGGTTCAACGCCCACGGCATCGCCGCGGCCGGCGGGATTGGCAGAGTGGTGGCCGAGTGGATCGTGGAGGGGCAGCCGCACCTTGACGTCTGGCGGATGGACATCCGCCGCTTCGGCCGCCACTACCGGAGCCGGCCGTATGCGCTGGCGAAGACCACCGAGGCCTATGCCCGGCACTACGAGGTTCACTACCCGAACCAGGAGTCCGAGGCGGGCCGCAACCTGCGGCTCTCTCCCATCCACCCGCGTCTGGTGGCCCTCGGGGCGGCGCTGGGAGAGAAAGGCGGTTGGGAGCGTCCCAACTGGTACTCTAGCAACGAGAGGAACGCCGACGCCGACCATGAGCCCCGGGGGTGGATGCGCAGATTCTGGTCTCCCGCCATCGGGGTGGAGCATCGGGCGACGCGCGAGGCGGCCGGCCTTTTCGACTTCACTTCGTTCAGCAAGATGGAGGTCACCGGCCCCGGCGCCCTGCGTGCCCTTCAATATATGACCGATAATGACCTGGATCGGCCCGTGGGGGCGGTCACGTACACGTCTCTGCTCAACGAGCGCGGCGGCATCGAGTGCGACCTGACGATGACACGAGTGGGCGTCGATCGTTTCCTCGTCATCACCGGCGCCGCGTTCGGCACCCATGACCTGGCGTGGATCCGCCGCCATCTACCGGACGACGGATCGGCGCAAATCCGCGACCTTACGGGGTCGCTGGCATGCATTGGGCTGTGGGGCCCCCGGGCACGAACGATCCTTCAGCAGGTGACGGACGCTGATGTCTCCAACGAGGCCTTTCCGTACCTGACCGCCCGCGAGATTACGGTCGGACAGGTACCGGTGACCGCCCTGCGGGTCACCTATGTGGGAGAGCTGGGATGGGAGCTGTACGCCCCGATCGAGATGGGCCGCGGAGTCTGGGATGCCGTGTGGGAGGCGGGGCGGCCTCACGGTCTCGTTCCTGTAGGCTACCGAGCCGTCGACTCCCTGCGGTTGGAAAAGGGGTACCGATACTGGAGCGCGGATATCACCCCGGATTACACGCCGTACGAGGCCGGCTTGAGCTTCGCGGTGAAGCTCGGGAAGGGAGAATTCCGGGGGCGGCCCGCGCTCCTTCGTCAGCGCGGCGAGGGGATTCGCCGCCGGCTGTGCTGCCTCGCGCTCGAGGATCCGGCCGCCATCGCCGCCATGGATGAACCGGTCTTCCATGACGGGCAGATGGCCGGACTCGTCACGAGCGGAGGATACGGGTACACGGTACGGCGCAGCATCGCGTACGCGTATCTGGCGGCCGACCTGGCGGAACCAGGGATCCGTCTCACCGTCACCGTGGATTCCCAGCCCGTCCGGGCCCAGGCCGTCCAGGAACCCCTGTACGATCCCAGGAATGAGCGGGTCCGGATCTAAGTCTTGAAACGATAGCGCGGAAACAGGTGAAGGGAGAATCCAGCGATGGGAGTCACGCTCGACGAACTGAGCGGCCTGGTCCGCCAGGGACGCATCGATACGGTGGTCACGGCGTTCACGGACATGCAGGGCCGGTTCATGGGCAAGCGCGTCACCGGAGAGTTTTTCTGTTCCGACGTCGCGGAGCACGGGGTTCACTTCTGCAATTACCTCCTCGGCACCGAAATGGAGATGACCTGTCCTCCCGGATTTCGCCTCGTGAGCTGGGATCAGGGCTACGGCGACTGGCTCGCCGTTCCCGACCTGGGCACGCTGAGGATCACGCCGTGGCTCGAGAAGACGGCATTCGTCATCTGTGATGTTCTTGATGAAGAGGGGAAACCCGTTCCCGTCGCGCCGCGGGGCCTCCTCAAACAGCAGATCGCGGCCGCGCACGCCCTGGGCTTTTCCGCCCAGATGGCGTCCGAACTGGAATTTTACCTCTTGCGAGATACCTACGAGTCGGTGCGGCAGAAGCGCTTTCACGATCTGGAGCCCTTTGGCTGGTACTTTGAGGACTATCACATCCTTCAGGGAACCAAAGGCGAGCCCGTCTACCGCGACATCCGAAACGGCATGGCGGCGGCGGGCATGCCGGTCGAGTTCAGCAAAGGAGAGGCCGGGCGGGGGCAGCACGAGGTCAATCTCCGCTACGCGGACGCGCTGCAGGCCGCGGACTACCACGCCCTCTTCAAGGAGGGCACAAAGGAAATCGCGATGGCCCACGGTCTGGCGCTGACCTTCATGGCCAAGCCGGACCACACGATGACCGGAAGCAGCTGCCACATCCACGTGAGCCTGTGGGATCCCACCGACGGGACCAATCGCTTCCATGCCGGTCCCGACGGGCGCGCATGGTCCCCCGTCATGCGCCACTTCCTCGGAGGGCTGGTGGCGTCCTCGGCGGACTTCGCCGTCTTCCTCGCGCCGACAGTGAACTCATACAAGCGCTACGCGGCGGGCAGCTGGGCGCCGGTCAACATGGCGTGGGCGTGGGACAACCGCACCTGCGGCTTCCGCCTGGTCGGGTCAGGGCCGTCCCTGCGGATCGAGACACGCCTCCCGGGAGCAGATGTGAACCCCTACCTGGCCTACGCGGCGGTCCTCGCCGCGGGCCTCCACGGTATCCGCGAAGCTCTGGAACCTCCCTCCGAGTATCGCGGCAATGCGTATCAGGCGGCAGACCTGGCGAGGATGCCCGCGGGGCTCCTGGATGCCTCGCGGGTCTTCCGGCGCAGTTCCGTGGCGCGGGAGGCCCTCGGCGAGCTGGTCGTGGACCACTACGCCCACGCGGCCGAAGTGGAGCAGGCGGAATTCGATCGGGTCGTGACCTGTTGGGAGCGCGAACGGTATCTCGAGCGCATTTGAGGTGGTTCGGCTCCGTGGACA
>DASUDA010000147.1:0-3731 GCA_036275835.1 bacterium
CATCGGGCGCGCGACGATCTGCCCGTCGCGCACCACTGGCCGCTCTTGGGTCCGCCCCACGGCGAGAATCCCAGGCTGTGGAGGGTTGATGATCGCGGTAAAGTTCGTCACATCGTACATCCCGAGGTTGCTCACCGCAAAAGCCGCTCCTGTGTAGTCCTCCTGCCTGAGATGGCGCTGCCGCGCCCCTTCGACGAGCCGGCGGGCCTCCCGTGCCAGCGTGAACAGCGGGAGACAGTCCGCATCCCGCAGGACAGGCAAGACCAAGCCGTCGGGGATCGCGACCATGATCCCAAGGTGGATCCGATGAAAGCGGCGCAGGGTCGCCGGTTCAATAAACTGCGCATTGAGGCCCGGATATTTGCGCAACGCGAGGCTTGTGGCCTTCAGGATCAAGTCATTAACGGAGACCCGGCCCTGATCTTCACCGTACGCAGCCTTCAGTTGGGCGCGGAGGTCAAGCGCCCGCGTCATGTCGACCTCGCTCGTCACATAGAAGTGCGGGATGGTCTGCTTACTGTGCACCACGGTGCGGGCAATGGCTTGCCGCATCCGGGACAACTCGATGTCCTCGAAGTCCATCTCAGGCGCAGCCGCCGGCCGGCCGAGCGCTGCTGGGGCCGCCGCGCGTCGAGCCGCCACGTACGCCTCGATATCTCGCTCGACGATCCGGCCGCCTGGCCCACTCCCCGTCATCTGCGCCAAATCGATCCCTTGCTCGGCCGCCATGCGCCGCGCAATGGGGGACGCTTTGATCCGCTCTTCTGGAGGGGGCGCTTCCGATGGCCGTGGAACGACGGTTGGTTCTGCCGCACCCTCCTCCGGGCTCGTCGAAGCGGCCTCCGGACGCGGCGGCCCAGCGGGAACGGCGCGTGGGGAAGGTTGAGTAACGGCCTGTCCCTGTGCGGGCGCCTCACCACCGTTAATGTACGCAATGACCGCGCCCACAGCGGCGGGGGTACCTTCCGGGATGACAATCTGTGAGAGCGTTCCGCTTGCCTCGGCTTCGATCTCGACGTTGACCTTGTCCGTCTCGATCTCGGCGATCACCTCGCCGCGTGCGACGGGATCCCCGACTCCCTTGCGCCAGGAGAGGATCTTCCCCTCCATCATCGCGTCGCTCATCTTCGGCATGATCACTTCGGCCATCGCTGCCTCCCGGTCCGTCCACCCCTCCAACACTGTCGCCAGGAATGTCTGGCTTGCCGCCGTCGTCCTGTCAGGCCACCACGCGCCGCACCGCGTCCGTGATTTTCGCCTCATCCGGCTGCGCCAGGGCTTCAAGAGACCGGGCGTATGGCATCGGCACGTCGGCTCCCGTCACCCGCTCGACCGGCGCATCGAGATACTCGAAGCACCGCTGCGAAATTCCCGCAGCGATCTCCGAGGCGACACTGAAGAGCGGCCATCCCTCTTGCACGATGACGGCTCGATGCGTGTGGCGAACACTCGCGGCGACGGTCTCGATGTCCAGCGGGCGGAGCGTCCGGAGATCGATCACCTCGCAGTCGATTCCCTCGCCCGCTACGCGCTGGGCAGCCGACAGCGCGGGGCGCAGCATCCGGCTGTAGGCCACAATGGTCACGTTCCGCCCGGGTCGCACGATCTCGGCCTGTCCCAAGGGGACACTGGACTCACCGTCTTGCACGTCACCCTTGATCCCGTAGAGGGCGGCATGCTCCAGAAAGATGGTCGGATCCCGTCCCCGGAGGGACGTGGACAGGAGCCCCCGGGCATCGGCCGGCGTGGCGGGAGCCACGACCCACAGGCCGGGGAAATGGCCGTAAAACGACTCGAGCGACTGCGAGTGCTGGGCCGACAGCTGGACGCCCCCGCCGTTCGGACCACGGATCACGAGAGGCACACTCACCTGCCCGCCCGAGAAGTATCGCACCTTCGCCGCATTCTGCAGAATCTGGTCGGCCGCCCCGAGCGAGAAATTCCAGGTCATGACTTCCACGACCGGCCGGAGGCCGAGCATCGCCATGCCGATTGCGGCCCCAATAAACCCGAGTTCTGAGATGGGGGTATCGATGACCCGCCTGGGCCCATACTTCTCCAGTAGCCCTTCTGTCACGCGGAACGTCCCTTGGTAGACGCCGATGTCCTCCCCGAGCAACACCACGGCCGGATTGCGGTCCATCTCCTCGATGAGGGTGGCCTTGATCGCCTCGCGATAGGTCATTTCGGCCATGGCTGCTCTCTCGTGACGTTAGCGGGGACCCGCGCCGCGATCTGACGCCGCGTCGTAGATATCGGTGAACAGCTCCTCACGCGGTGGCTCCGGGCTCGAGTCAGCGAAGGCGACGGCCTCTTCCACTTGCCGGTCCGCCCAGGCCGAAATCTCCTGACCCCGTGCATCGTCCAGGACGCCCTCGGCGCGGAGACGTTGTTCCAGCAGCAGGATGGGGTCGCGCTGACGCCGTTCCTCGATCTCCAGTTTGCTTCGGTAGGGTTGGAAGAGATCCGCCGCGCCGTGGGCAGCGAACCGATAGGTGAGAGCCTCCACCGCGTAGGGACGACCAGTCCGACGGACATCCTCGATGACGCGGCGCGCGACCTCGAACACCGCGACGGGGTCCATCCCGTCACACCCCTCGTTCGGAATAGCGTACGCGGCAAAGCGGGACGCAAGATTCGTCACCGCAGAGGCCCGAGGCACCGACGTGCCCATGCCATACTGGTTGTTCTCGACGATGAACACCACCGGCGCCAGCCCATCATGTCCCCACAGGCCGGCCAAGTTGGCAGCCTCGTGAAACGCACCGTTGTTCATAGCGCCGTCGCCCAGGAAGCACAGACAGACGCGGTCCTTCCCCTCTGTCCTGAGCGCATAGGCAGCGCCCACGGCGAGCGGGATGTGACCCGCGACGATGCCGTAGCCGCCGTAGAATCCTCGGCTGACATCGATCACGTGCATGGACCCTCCCTTGCCCTTGCACACGCCCGTCATCTTGCCGTACAGCTCAGCCATGACGGCGCGCGCGTCCGTCCCCCGCAGCAGGGCGTGCACGTGGTCCCGATACCCGGTAAAGAGAATGTCGTCTTGCCGCATCGCCGCTACGAACCCAGTCGCCACCGCCTCCTGGCCCGAGTACAGGTGCAGGTAGCCGCCGATCTTCCCGCGGCGGAAGCTGCGTTCGGCCTGCTCTTCGAACCGCCGGACAAACACCATGCGGCGGTACCAGTCCAGTAATGTCTCTCTTGTCACTTGCGAGACTCGCGTTTCGGCCATCTCTGCATTCACCCGGATTCCGCGAGAGCGGACGCCGATGGATCTGGGTTCGATGCCAGGTCGGTCTCGCTATTCATTCTGTGCGGAACCGGCTCCGTCCCGTCTCTGTCGCCGCTATTTTCCTGCCCCCGCCCTGCGCACAGGCGATCCCACCACAGGTCCTGCGCGGCTGCAGGTGGAAGCTGATGTACCTCTCGATGCGGGGGTGGGACATGACCGGCGCGGAACTGATGGTCAGGTGCCTGGAACAAGAGGGGGTGGAGTACGTCTTCGGGGTCCCCGGAGAGGAAACGCTCGATCTCAATAACGCCCTCCGGGATTCCAGCATCCGATTCATCACGGTCCGCCACGAGCAGGGAGCGGCGTTCATGGCGGACGTCTACGGCCGCCTGACTGGACGGGCAGGAGTGTGCCTGGCCACGCTCGGCCCGGGCGCCACAAACCTGGCCACGGGCCTGGCGGATGCCAATCTTGACCGAGCACCGGTGGTCGCAAT